>NZ_VEJQ01000006.1:0-202392 GCF_007680745.1 Pseudomonas sp. DE0010 | reverse complement strand
GCATCCATGCCTGTCACCTCCCTCCGCAAGACCTGCGTTCGGCCTTCTGAAGTCGCGAAGATCAAAAGCAAGATCAAGATCAAGATCAAGATCAAGATCAAGATCAACAGCAGAGGCAGAGGCAGAGGCAGAGGCAGAGGCAGAGGCAGAGGCAGAGAGTGCCTTAGCAAGATATTCTGAGTTGCTAGATTGCTTAGTTGCAGTTATGGAAGATTCATGGTGGTTCGATTCAAACGATGGGCACAGTATAAGCCACGTAGCAGATTACTAATAACCCACCGACCACCACACCTCTCGCCGCCTACAACCTTGGAGCAGATGTAGTGCGAAGTCCGATTTATCGACATCTCTGTACGCTCTGTGCTGGGCAATGATCCGGAGGCTCTCTATACACGAGGTTAGGCACAGATCCTGCCTTCCGGGGAGTTGGAACCCAACGCTTTAGTGTCTCCCTACAAGCACCCATGGCGCTCACTGGCGGACCCTGCCAAACCCGCCTTGGTCGCCCGCGTTGTTACGCAATCGGTAAAACACCGTTGCATCTAAGACTAAGGTCGTCTGGTTGCCGTCCAACAGCCGCATAAAGTAAGGGTGTGGGTTACATTCCCTCTCTGTGCTGCTAGGACAAAAACAATGAACGACAGCATTTACCTCTCGATACAAAACAGCCCCCGTTTCAAGGAGCTGGTCAGCAAGCGCGAACGGTTCGCCTGGATACTCTCGGCGATCATGCTCGGGCTCTATTGCGCTTTCATCCTTCTGATCGCCTACGGCCCCCAGATACTGGGCGCCAAGATCAGCCCTGATTCATCGATCACCTGGGGCATTCCCCTGGGCGTCGGGCTGATTATCTCGGCATTTGTCCTGACCGCCATCTACGTGCGCCGTGCCAACGGCGAATTCGATGAGCTGAACAAGGCCATCCTGAAGGAGGCGCAACAATGATTCGTCATGCCAAGACACTGGCCGTTCTGGCCTGCGGCGTCTTTGCACCCGCCGTGTGGGCTGCCGATGCCCTGACCGGCGAGGTGCAGAAACAACCGCTGAACGTTTCTGCCATCGCCATGTTCGTGGCCTTCGTGGCCTTCACCCTGGGCATCACCTACTGGGCTTCCAAACGCAACAAGTCCGCCTCGGACTACTACGCTGCCGGTGGTCGCATCACCGGGTTCCAGAACGGCCTGGCCATTGCCGGCGACTACATGTCGGCAGCCTCGTTCCTGGGTATTTCCGCCTTGGTGTTCACCTCCGGCTACGATGGCTTGATCTACTCCATTGGCTTCCTGGTAGGTTGGCCGATCATCCTTTTCCTGATCGCCGAGCGCCTGCGTAACCTGGGCAAATACACCTTCGCCGACGTCGCTTCCTATCGCCTGGGGCAAAAGCAGATCCGCACCCTGTCCGCCTCAGGGTCGCTGGTGGTGGTGGCCTTCTACCTGATCGCACAGATGGTAGGTGCAGGCAAGTTGATCGAACTGCTGTTCGGCCTGGACTACCACGTGGCCGTGATCCTGGTCGGTATCCTGATGTGCCTGTACGTGCTGTTCGGCGGCATGCTGGCCACTACCTGGGTACAGATCATCAAGGCGGTGCTGTTGCTGTCGGGTGCAAGCTTCATGGCGCTGATGGTGATGAAGCACGTAGGCTTTGACTTCAACACCCTGTTCTCCGAAGCCATCAAGGTGCATGCCAAGGGCGAGGCCATCATGAGCCCCGGCGGTCTGGTCAAGGACCCCATCTCGGCCTTCTCGCTGGGCCTGGCCCTGATGTTCGGTACGGCTGGTCTGCCACACATCCTGATGCGCTTCTTCACCGTCAGCGATGCCAAGGAAGCCCGCAAGAGCGTGCTCTACGCCACCGGTTTCATCGGCTACTTCTACATCCTGACCTTCATCATCGGCTTCGGCGCGATCCTGCTGGTCAGCACCAACCCGGACTTCAAGGACGCAGCCGGCGCCTTGCTGGGCGGTAACAACATGGCCGCCGTGCACTTGGCCAATGCCGTGGGCGGAAGTGTGTTCCTGGGCTTCATCTCGGCCGTGGCCTTCGCCACCATCCTGGCGGTCGTGGCAGGCCTGACCCTGGCGGGCGCTTCGGCGGTTTCCCATGACCTGTACGCCAGCGTGTGGCGCAAGGGCAAGGCCAACGACAAGGACGAAATCCGCGTCTCGAAGATCACCACCGTTGCGCTGGGCGTCCTGGCCATCGGTCTGGGCATCCTGTTCGAGAAGCAGAACATCGCCTTCATGGTGGGCCTGGCCTTCTCCATTGCGGCCAGTTGCAACTTCCCCGTACTGCTGCTCTCGATGTACTGGAAGAAACTGACCACCCGTGGCGCCATGATTGGCGGCTGGCTAGGCCTGATCAGTGCAGTGACGCTGATGGTGCTCGGCCCGACCATCTGGGTGCAGATCCTTGGCCACGAGAAAGCCATTTACCCTTACGAGTACCCAGCCTTGTTCTCGATGCTGATCGCCTTCGTGGGCATCTGGTTCTTCTCGATCACCGACAAGTCCACGGCTGCCGAAAACGAGCGGGCGCTGTTCTTCCCGCAGTTCGTGCGCTCGCAGACTGGCCTGGGCGCTTCAGGGGCGGTATCGCACTGATTCGCAGGCATGAAAAAACCGCGCCTTGGCGCGGTTTTTTTTGCTTCACTAGATCATGCCGAGCAACAACAACACCAGCAAGATCACCAGCACCACACCGACGATGCCGGACGGGCCATAACCCCAGCTGCGCGAGTGCGGGAACACCGGCAAGCCGCCAATCAACAGGAGGATCAGGATGATGATGAGAATCGTGGTCATGGAGGAGTCCTTGCGTGGTTGAGGGTCAAGGGCCCAGGTTGCCGGCCTCTTGTAATTAATGACCGACGCCGCTTGTGAAAGATTCCATCGGCGTGTTGGCCATCGCCCCGTCTTTGTGCGCAGCGGGCGGTTCATGGCCGCTCATTCACTTGCCTGATAAGCACCCGCCCTGGGCATCGGCTTGATTAGACTGGGGCCACACCCTCTGAAAAAAGGCAGTCGCCATGCACAAGCGCATCATGATCACGGGCGCAGGCTCCGGGCTGGGTCGCGAAATTGCCCTGCGTTGGGCGCGCGAAGGCTGGCGCCTGGCGTTGGCCGACATCAGCGAGGCTGGCCTGCGCCAGACGCTTGAAATGGTCCGTGCTGCGGGCGGGGACGGGTTCGTGCAACGGTGCGATGTACGCGACTACAGCCAGCTCACCGCGCTGGCACAGGCGTGCGAGGAGCACTTTGACGGCATCGATGTGATCGTCAATAACGCCGGGGTGGCATCAGGCGGGTTCTTCGCCGAGTTGTCGCTCGAAGACTGGGACTGGCAGATCTCGGTAAACCTGATGGGCGTGGTCAAGGGCTGCAAGGCTTTTCTGCCGCTGCTTGAGCGCAGCAAAGGGCGCATCGTCAACATCGCCTCCATGGCAGCGCTCATGCAGGGCCCAGGCATGAGCAATTACAACGTCGCCAAGGCGGGAGTGCTGGCGCTCTCGGAAAGCCTGCTGGTGGAGCTGCGCCAACTAGGGGTGGGTGTGCACGTGGTCTGCCCGTCATTTTTCCAGACCAACCTGCTGGACTCGTTCCGTGGGCCGGACCCGGCCATGAAAGCGCAGGTCGGCAAGTTGCTGGAAGGCTCGCCCATCAGTGCCAGCGATATCGCCGAGTGCATCTACCACCAGGTGGCTGACGGGCAGTTTCTGATCCTGCCCCACGAAGCGGGGCGCCAGGCCTGGGCGTTGAAATGCCAGGCACCTGAACGGCTGTACGATGAAATGGCCGACATGGCAGTGAAGATGCGTGCGAAGGCCCGAACCCGTTAAGGAGTAGGGCAGCTCTGTAAGAAAGGTTACCTAGCCGTGTCGGGTCTTTCTGAATGAGGGTGGAAGTATTGAGTAGCCAAATGGCTACGCTGCACGCTCCGGTTTTCCCTTTCGCTGGAGGACCGGAACATGTTGGTAATAGGACGCGAAGTGGGCGAGGTCATCATGATCGGCGATGACATCCGAATCATGGTGGTAGAGACCCGGGACGGGATGGTGCGCTTCGGTGTCGATGCACCCCGGGAGGTGCCGGTGCACCGCGCCGAGGTCTACAGGCGTATCAAGGAAACGCAATGTGCCAGGGCGCGCCGGGCGCACAAGGCTTCATAAGGCCGCCTGGAAGTCGCCCGCATGTGCCTTACTCCAGCAGTTCGCGAGGCACGTCGTGCTTGGCCAGCAGCTGGCACTGCTGGCTTTCAGGGTCGAACAGGATGAACGCCTGCCCCTTGGCCAGCGCCTGGCGGACCCTCAGCACACGGGTTTCCAACGGCGTGTCATCACCATTGTCGGTGCCGTCGCGGGTCACGAAGTCCTCGATCAGGCGGGTGAGGGTGTCGGCTTGCAAGTGTTCGTAGGGAATCAGCATGGGTAACGTGTCTGAATGAGTTGTAGGCATCCTACGCGATTTCGATGGCGCAGGGACCGCCCGCCAGGCGGTCCCGCACTTGCTGTCAGGTCTTCTGACCGACCAGGCTGTCCACCGCCGGCACGCGCGTGTCGCTCTCCATCTGCGCATCGTGTTCGAGCTGATGACTGAAGCGCTCAAGTGACGCATTGGCTGGCTGCGAGTCGCTGGCAAACACGGGCGGGCTCAACAGGTAGGCCGACAACAATTGGCTCAACGCGGCCAGGCTGTCGATGTGCGTGCGCTCATAGCCGTGGGTGGCATCGCAGCCAAAGGCGACCAGCGCCGTGCGGATGTCATGGCCCGCAGTCACCGCCGAATGGGCATCACTGAAGTAGTAGCGGAACAGGTCGCGGCGTACCGGCAATTCCTGTTCGCCTGCGAGTTTGAGCAGGTGTCGGGACAAGTGGTAGTCGTACGGCCCGGACGAGTCCTGCATGGCCACGCTGACAGCGTGCTCACTGGAGGCCTGGCCAGGCGCGACCGGGGCGATATCGATCCCGACGAACTCGCTGACATCCCAGGGCAGGGCGCCGGCGGCTCCCGAGCCGGTTTCTTCGGTGATGGTGAACAGCGGGTGGCAATCGATCAGCGGCTGGCGGCCACTTTCCACCACGGCTTTCAAGGCGGCCAGCAAGGCAGCGACCCCGGCCTTGTCGTCCAGGTGGCGGGCGCTGATATGCCCGCTGTCGGTGAACTCGGGCAGCGGGTCGAAGGCCACGAAGTCACCGATCCCTATGCCCAGCGCCTCGCAATCGGCACGGGTGGCACAGTAGGCGTCCAGGCGCACCTCCACATGATCCCAACTGATGGGCATCTGGTCGATGGCGGTATTGAAGGCATGCCCGCTGGCCATCAGTGGCAGTACGCTGCCACGAAATACGCCTGCATCGGTGAACACGCTGACGCGGCTGCCTTCGGCGAAGCGGCTGGACCAGCAGCCCACCGGCGCCAGGGCCAGGCGACCGTTGTCCTGCACCTGGCGCACGCTGGCGCCGATGGTGTCCAGGTGCGCGGAAACGGCGCGGTCCGGGGAGCTTTGACGCCCTTTGAGGGTGGCGCGAATGGTGCCGCGTCGGGTCAGTTCGTAGGGAATGCCCAGCTCGTCCAGGCGCTCGGCCACGTAGCGCACGATGGTGTCGGTGAAGCCTGTAGGGCTGGGGATGGCGAGCATTTCCAGCAAGACGCGCTTGAGGTACTCGAGATCGGGTTCGGGATGTCGTTCAGACATGTCCAGGCCTCCGGTCGGTTGAAAAAGCGTTGGGTGATCCGGTCGTCACGGTCGAGCGGGAGCGGCGCCGGCGCCGGGCTCCCGTCCGAGCGAAGCATGGGTGTATCAGGCCAGTGGCCTGCTATGGGGGAACAACAGGTCGATGAAGCGTTCTGCCGTCGGTTGCGGCTCGTGGTTGGCCAGGCCTGCACGCTCGTTGGCCTCGATGATGACGTAGTCGGGTTCGCTGGCATCCTTGACCATGAAATCGAGGCCCACCACGGGTATCTCCAGTGCCCGCGCTGCACGGATGGCCGCATCGGCGAGGGTAGGGTGGAGGCGTGCCGTGACATCTTCGAGCGTGCCGCCGGTGTGCAGATTGGCGGTGCGCCGCACGGCCAGCTGGCGGCCCGCGGGCAACACATCCTCATACCCAAAGCCGGCCGCGGCCAACGTGCGCTCGGTCTCATCGTCCACCGGGATCTTGCTTTCGCCGCCAGTGGCCGCCTGGCGCCGCCGGCTTTGTGCATCGATCAGCGCGCGGATGCTGTGCGTACCATCGCCCATCACCTGCGCCGGGTGGCGAATCGCGGCCGCGACCACTTCATAGCCGATGACCACGATGCGCAAGTCGTGCCCGGCATGGAAGCTCTCCAACAGCACGCGGCTGTCGAACTGTCGAGCGTGCTCGACCGCACGCGTGACGTCTTCGATGGTCGTCAGGTTGACCGCTACGCCTTGGCCCTGTTCGCCATCCACGGGTTTGACCACGACCGCGCCGTGGTCCTCGAGGAACGCCAGGTTGTCATCGGCGTTACCGGCCAGTTGCTGCGCCGGCACCAGCAGACCTGCATTGTGCAGGGCGTGTTGGGTCAGGCGCTTGTCCTGGCACAAGGTCATGGTCACGGCGCTGGTCAGGTCGCTGAGCGACTCCCGGCAGCGTACGCGGCGACCGCCCAGGCTCAGGGTGAACAGACCGGCAGCGGCGTCGCACACCTGCACCTCAATACCCCGGCGCAGGGCCTCATCGACGATGATGCGCGCATAGGGGTTGAGGTCAGCCTGTGGGCCAGGGCCCAGGAACAGGCGCTCGTTGATGACGTTCTTGCGCTTGACGGCGAACGTGGGCAGGTTGCGAAAGCCCAGTTTTTCGTACAGGCGCTTGGCCTGACGGTTGTCGTGCAACACCGACAGGTCCAGGTAGGCCAGGCCGCGGCTCATGAAGTGCTCGATCAGGTGGCGCACCAGCACTTCACCCACCCCAGGACGGGTGCAGTGCGGGTCTACGGCAAGGCACCACAGGCTGCTGCCGTGTTCCGGGTCATCGAAGGCCTTGGCATGGTTCAAGCCCATGACACTGCCGATGATCGCGCCACTGTCTTCGTCCTCGGCCAGCCAGTACACCGGTCCGCCCAGGTGCCGCGGGGTGAGCAGCTCAGGGTCCACGGGCAGCATGCCGCGTGCCTGGTAGAGCGTGTTGATGGCTTGCCAGTCACTGGGGTTTTGCGCCCGACGCACGCGAAAGCCGCGAAATACCCGTTGTGCCGGGCGATAGTCGGTAAACCACAGGCGCAGGGTGTCCGAGGGGTCCAGGAACAGTTGCTGCGGCGCGTGGGCCAGCACCTGCTGGGGCGCCGCCACGTACAGGGCAATGTCGCGTTCACCGCGGCATTCGCCCAACAGGTCTTCTGCCAGTTTGGCCGGGTCGGCATAGGTATGCCCGATCAGTAGCCGTCCCCAGCCACAGTGCAGGGCACGTGGCTGGTCGTGGGGCTCGCTGCCATCGCCCGCAAGGCGTGCCTGCAGGCGCTCGTAAGAGGGCGCCTGGCCGCGCAGCAGGCGCTGGCCATAGGCCGTTTCGTGGGCTTTCATGGGTTCAGAGTCCTTGTTCGGTCAGCCACAGGTTCAGCGCCGCCAACTGCCACAGTTTGGAACCGCGCAGGGGGGTGAGCTGGCCGTGCGGGTTGCTCAGCAGACGGTCGATCATGGCCGGGTTGAACAGGCCGCGGTCCTGGCTCGGGTCGGTCAGCAGGTCGCGTACCCAACCCAGGGTGGCGCCTTCGAGGTGCTTGAGGCCAGGCACCGGGAAGTAGCCCTTCTTGCGGTCGATGACTTCATGCGGAATGACTCGGCGCGCCGCCTCCTTGAGCACCTGCTTGCCGCCGTCGGGCAGCTTGAAGCGTGCCGGAATGCGAGCCGACAGTTCTGCCAGGCGGTAGTCCAGAAACGGCGTACGGGCCTCCAGGCCCCAGGCCATGGTCATGTTGTCCACACGCTTGACCGGGTCGTCCACCAGCATCACCGTGCTGTCCAGACGCAGAGCCTTGTCTACGGCCGCGTCGGCGCCAGGGCGGGCGAAGTGTTCACGGACGAAGTCGCCAGCAGCATCGTTCTCCAGCTGCCAGGCCGGCTGCACGGTGTCACGGTATTCGGCATGGCTGCGGTCGAAGAACGCTTCGCGGTACGCCGCGAATGCATCGTTGGCGCCATCGACCTGTGGGTACCAGTGGTACCCGGCAAACAGCTCATCGGCGCCCTGGCCGCTCTGCACGCCCTTGCAGTGCTTGGCCACTTCGCGCGACAGCAGGTAGAAGGCGATGCAGTCATGGCTGACCATCGGCTCGCTCATGGCGCGGAACGCCGCAGGCAACTGATCGATGATCTCGTGCTCGGCAATGCGCAGTTGATGGTGGCGGGTACCGTAGTGCTTGGCGATCAGGTCCGAATACTGGAATTCATCGCCGCGCTCGCCGCCTGCGTCCTCGAAACCGATGGAGAAGGTCGACAGGTCATCCACGCCCACTTCGCGCAGCAGGCCGACCAGCAGGCTGGAATCGACACCGCCGGAGAGCAGCACGCCCACGTCGACGGCAGCGCGCTGGCGAATGGCAACCGCATCGCGGGTGGCATCAAGGACCCGTGTGGTCCAATCCTCCAGGGTCAGGTCACGCTCATCCGGGTTAGGGCCGTACTGGAGTTGCCACCAGGTGCTGCGCTCAACTTCGCCGTGGCGGTCGATGCGCATCCAGGTGCCGGGTTCGAGCTTTTGCACGTTGGCCAGCAGCGTGCGCGGCGCCGGGACCACGGCATGGAAATTCAGGTAGTGGTTCAGTGCCACCGGGTCAAGCATCGGGTCGATGTCGCCCCCTTTGAGCAGCGCCGGCAAGGTCGATGCAAAGCGCAGGCGCTCGCCGTTGCGCGAGAGGTACAGGGGCTTTACGCCCAGGCGGTCGCGGGCCAGGAACAGGCGCTGGCTGTCGCGCTCCCAGATAGCCAGGGCGAACATGCCGTTGAGCTTGGGCAGCAGGGCCTCGCCCCAGGCGTGGTACCCCTTGAGCAGCACCTCCGTGTCGCCGTCGGACCAGAAGCTATAGCCCAGGTCCAGCAGCTCCTGGCGCAATTCGGGGAAGTTGTAGATGGCGCCGTTGAAGGCCAGTGACAGGCCCAGGGTGCTGTCCTGCATGGGCTGGGCCGAGCCGTCGGACAGGTCCATGATTTTCAGGCGACGGTGGCCGAGGGCGATTGGCCCCTGGCTGTAAAAGCCCCACGCATCCGGGCCACGTGGCGCCAGGTGATGAGTGATTCGCTCAACGGCAGCCAGGTCGGCTGGGCGAGGGGCTTGACCGAGGGGGGTGAAACGCAATTCTCCAGCTAATCCGCACATGTAACGTAAACCCTTTGAGTTTCGGCACTCATGGCGTCACTGGCTTTTCGCGCGTACCGCATTTGTACTGCTTCCCGCAGGCTTAGGCTGATCAAACTGCGCCCAGTCGTTGGGGCGTTGATCCACCTGGCGCATGGAGAGCAGCACCTGCACGCTGTGCCCGAGTTGCGCGGCGATGAATGCCGGGTTCATGCCGGCCACCAGGCACATGGTTGCGTACGTGTGGCGCGTGTCGTGCATCCTGCGGTGCTTGATACCAAGCATCCGCGAAGCTGCCAGCCAGTAACGTTTTTGACTCGCTTCGGGGCGTCTGAACAGCGCCGAACGGTCGTCTGTCCCACTGGGCGCGAACACATCATCTGAACGCGCCTCGGTGAGCGGTCTGGGTTTTTCGAGGGCGTACAAGGCCCGATCGTTCAATAAAACTTTGCATGTGCGCCTGGTTTTGGTGCGATTTTCGAGGATTTCCAGTAGCTCAAGTCCCCCGGCACCGGCCCTGTTAAGGGCACCTATCAATCGCTCTCCAACCCAGCGCTGCGCCCGCCTGAACACGCTTTCGCAGGCTCGGATGAAGGTCGCCAAGCAGGCGGTATGAATCATCGAAATGCCGTTCGTCGATGCTGGGTGGCGGTTAATCAATGACGGCCATTGGCACGAGATGTTGACCCGGAACGATTTTGATGGTCATCTGCGCGCCTGTTTCAGGTGCCCCCTGCCGCCGTGCATGGGGTGAAACGGGAAGCCGGTTCGTCACCCCAGGGTGATCAGTCCGGCGCTGCCCCCGCAACGGTATGCGAGCGATGCTTTCGACAGACCACTGTGCCACCGGCATGGGAAGGTGACGGCATCATGACCCTCGCGAGCCCGGAGACCGGCCTGAAGCCTTGTTTGGCAAACCCGCGGTGGGCGGGCGCAGGCCGGTTTCCGTGGGCGCGTGCGCCTGCGTGTTCCCCATGCGTTGTTCCCTCCGGGATTCTTTCATTCCTGCTGCAAGTGGAAAGATATGTCCCGCTATTGTGTTTTTCTTACCCCTCAAGGGGCGTTGCTGGGTGCGAGCCTGGTGCCCTGTGTGTGCATGGCCGTCCCGATTCAGACAGCCGAAGATGTCCATGCGCTGGCATTGCCCGCCACAGCCATCACCGGCACTGCCGAGCAGAACCCTCCCGTGGACCTGCACACCCCTGGCACCAGCGGTTCGCGCCTGAACCTCACGCCCTTGGAAACGCCAGCGAGCGTCACCAGCATCAGCGCCGAGCAAATTCTCGGGCGCAACAACGCCACGGTGCAGGACGCGGTGACCCGCACCCCCGGCATCACTTTCGTCGGCACGCCTGGCAACGGCGGCACTGCGCTTTCGGCCCGTGGCTTCACCGGCCACAGTTCGACCATGCAGCTGTATGACGGCACCCGCCTGTACGTGGGCGCCGGCACCGTCACGTTTCCCGTGGACACTTGGTCAGTAGAACGCATCGACGTGCTGCGCGGCCCGGCTTCGGTGTTGTACGGAGAGGGCGCCACCGGTGCGGTGATCAACGTGGTGCCGAAGAAGCCCTTCGACGGCGAGGTTCGCAACCAGGTTCGCCTGGGCTACGGTTCCAATGATCGTCGGCAGTTGGCATTGGACAGCGGCGGTTCGCTGACCGATACCCTGAGCTACCGCCTCACGCTCGACAAACTGGGCAGCAACGGCTGGGTTGACCGTGGTGAGTCAGCCAGCATTGCGCTCAGCGGTTCAGTGCGCTGGCAGCCGAACGACGATCTGAGCGTCACCCTCAGCCATGACTACGGTGACCAGGAGCCGCAGCAGTATTTTGGTACGCCGTTGGTACATGGGCACTACCGTGAGTCGCTGCGTGACCATAACTACAATGTGGCCAATGCCCAGGTGCATTACAACGATCAGTCCACTCGCCTGGTCACTGACTGGACCATTACCGACAACCTCACCGCCAGTAATCAGCTGTACTTCCTCAAGGCCCAGCGCCGGTGGCGAAATGCCGAAAGCTACACTTGGTTGCCGGGCGGCCAGGTGCAGCGCAGCAATTTCATCAGCATCAAGCAGACCCAGGAACAGATTGGGGATCGCCAATCGTTCACCCTGCAGCACACCCTGTTCGGCCTGGACAGCCAGACCGTGGTTGGCGCGGACTACAACGCGATCCGCTTCGTGCGCAAGCATGATTTTGGCAACACCTACACAGATACCGTGCCGCTATGGGGCTCGGGCGGCGGCGATTACATCAGCACCGACCCCTACCGCTCGCGCGAAGCGAACCAGGCCCGGCAATTCTCCCTGTTCGCCGAAAACCGCACGCAACTGACCCAGCGCCTGTCGTTGATCACCGGTGTGCGGCATGACCAGGTGCACCTGAACCGTGACGATCTGGACACCGATACCCGCACTGATCGCAGCCTGAGTGGCGACAACTGGCGGGCGGGCCTGGTGTTCGCGCTGACCGAGGACCTCTCGGTCTATGGTCAGTACGCCACCAGCACCGAGGGCGTGAGCAGCTTGCTGACGCTCAGTGCAGCGCAACAAAGCTGGGACCTGAGTACCGCCAAACAGGCCGAAGTCGGTTTCAAGCAGATGCTGCCTGAAGGCCGTGGCGAGTGGACACTGGCGGCGTACCACATCGTCAAGAAGAAACTCCTGAGTACCGACCCACTCAACCCCACCGTCCAGCAACAGGTCGGCCAGCAATCTTCGGACGGCATCGAGGCCACCCTGGCGTTGCGCCTGCCCTACGGTGTGCAGCTTTCGGCCAACGCCGCCTGGGTCCGCGCCGAGTACGACGAATTTGCCAGTGGCAACAGCGACTACAGCGGCAACCGGCCGATCGATGTGCCACGGCGGTCGGCCAACCTGTGGTTGAGCAAAGACTTTGGTCGGTTGTTCAGTGCCGGGGCTGGAGCGCGGTATGTCGACAGCCGCTATGGGGACAATGCCAATACCGTGCAGGTACCGAGCTACACCGTGGTCGACGCCAACGTTGACTGGCACGTGCAGCCGGACCTGACCTTGGGCCTGCAGCTCAACAACCTGCTCGATCGTCAGTACGCCACCACCACCGAAAATAACGGCCGGCAGTGGTACCTGGGTGAACCACGGTCGTTCTTTGTCACGGCCGATTACCGTTTCTGATCCGTCCCACCGGCCTGCGGGCCGGTGCTTGCTGGAGTGAATCCGATGACTCGACTGAGTATCGAAGGCCTGCACTGGGCAGTGCCCGAGGCGGGGCGCAGGGTGCGCCAGATCCTGCAAGGCGTGGACCTGCATGTGGACGACGGTGAGTGCGTAGGGCTTGTCGGCCCCAACGGCAGTGGCAAGACCAGCCTGCTACGTTGCGCCTATCGCGCCACGCAACCCACCGCAGGCAGGGTCAGCGTGAGCGGTGTCGATATCTGGCAACGCAGCCCGCGCTGGTGTGCGCAGCGTATCGCGGTGGTGCTCCAGGAGTTTCCTGGCGAATTCGGATTGAGCGTTGCCGAGGTGGTGAGCATGGGGCGCACGCCGCACAAGGCCCTGTTTGATGGCGACACGCCCGAGGACCGGCAAAGGGTCGCTCATACGCTTGTGCTGGTTGGGCTGGCAGGCCATGCCGAGCGTACGTTCGCTTCGCTATCCGGAGGCGAGAAGCAGCGCGTGCTGCTGGCCCGGGCACTGGTGCAGGCCCCTGAACTGCTGATTCTCGACGAGCCGACCAACCACCTCGACCCGCGTTACCAACTTGGGCTTCTGCAGCATTTGCGCAGCCTGGGGCTGAGCACCCTGGCCAGCTTCCACGACCTCAACCTGGCTGCGGCATTCTGTGACCGGCTGTACGTCATCGACGCTGGCCGCATCCTTGTCAGCGGCACGCCCCAGCAGGTGCTGACTCGCGAACTGATCCAGGAGGTGTTTGGTGTCCAGGCGCTGGTCGACCTTCATCCGCTGCACCCTTACCCACGCATTACCTGGATAACCCGACCATGAACGCTCGCTTTCTGATCGCCCTGATAACGCTGCTGCTGGCGCTGCATGCCACGGCCAGCGAGTACCCGCTGAACGTGCGCAGTTGCGAGCGCCTGGTGACGTTCAGCAAGGCCCCCCAACGGGTGGTGGTGCACGATGTGAACATGACCGCCATGCTGCTGCACCTGGGGCTGCGAGACAGCATCATCGGCTACACAGGGTTCACCCGCAGCAAACACCGTGACCCATGGATCGACGCTGCGCTGGAGGGCGTGCCACAACTGGCCAGCCGGTATCCTTCCATTGAAACGCTGCTGGCGGTCGATGCCGACCTGTTCTTCGCCGGCTGGAACTATGGCATGCACGTGGGAGGGGCGGTCACCCCCGCGACGCTTGCGCCCTTTGGAGTCCCGGTCTACGAGTTGAGCGAGTCCTGCGCTTGGGTCATGTCCGGCCAGCGTGCGAGCTTCGATGATGTCTATCGCGACCTGGATAACCTGGGGCGCATGTTCGATCACCAGCGCCAGGCCCAAGCGCTGATCGGGCAGATGCGCCAGCGGATCGCCGGGGTGCAAGCGCGGGCAGGGCAGGCGCAACACCGACCACGGGTCTTCTTGTGCGACAGCGGCGAAGATCGCCCGCTGACATCGGGGCGCCTGGGCATGCCGCAGGCGCTGATCGACGCAGCCGGTGGCGTGAACGTGATGGACGACGTGGCCGCCAGCTGGACCCAGGTGAATTGGGAAAGCGTGGTAGAGCGCGACCCTGACGTGATCCTGATCGTCGACTACGGACCCAGGACCTGGCAGCAGAAACGTGATTTTCTGTTGCACCAGCCTGCATTGAAAGACGTACGGGCCATCCGCGAGCAGCGCTTCGTGCCACTGACCTACCTGCAGGTCACCCCCTCGGTGGAGAACGTCGAAGCCGTGGAGAAAATCGCCCGCGCCCTGCATCCCGAGCTGTTCGCAGCAGGGGCACCATGACCTTGGCGCGCAGCCCGGCGTGTTATGGCTGGCTGACCGTGGTGCTGGTCATCCTGTTGGTGGCGTCTTTGGTCGTGTCGCTGGCATTTGGCCCGGCATCGGTGCCCTTGACCCACGTCATCGGGATCGTCGCGCACCAGATGGGCATCGACTGGGGGCCTGCGCTCAGCAAGAGCCAGACGCACATCGTCTGGCTCATCCGTGCCCCGCGTGTACTGTTGGGCGCATTGGTCGGGGCAGGGCTTGCCCTGGTGGGTACGGCCCTGCAGTCCGTCACCCGAAACCCACTGGCAGACCCACATTTGCTGGGTGTCAGCGCCGGCGCTGCGCTGGGCGCAGTGCTGGTGATGCTTTACGTCGGGGACTTCGTCGGTGTGCTCAGCCTGCCGCTGGCTGCGTTCGTGGGGGCGACAGGGAGCATGCTGCTGGTGATCGGCGTGGCGCGCCGCGGCGGACGCCTGGAAAGCGATCGCTTGCTGTTGGCGGGGGTGGCGGTGTCCTTCGTGCTGATGGCCGTGGTCAACCTGCTGCTCTATACCGGTGACCAGCACGCGGCGGCTTCGGTGGTGTTCTGGATGCTGGGTGGGCTGGGGGCTGCCCGCTGGGAGGTCATCTGGTTGCCGGCACTGTGCGTGCTGCTTGGGCTGTGTGCGCTCCAGGTGATGGGGCGCGGCCTGAATGCACTGATGAGTGGCGAGCAGACCGCGATCAGCTTGGGCTTCTGCGGCCGGCGCCTGCGGCTTGAGGTGTTCATCTGCACGTCCTTGTTGACCGGGGTGCTGGTCTCGCTGTCGGGTGCCATCGGTTTCGTGGGCCTTATGGTGCCCCACGTAGCGCGCTTGCTGGTGGGGGCGGACAATCGGCGGTTGATGCCGGTCAGTGCGCTGCTGGGTGGGGTGTTTCTGGTCTGGGTGGATGTGGCCGCCCGCACCCTGATCGCACCGCAAGACCTGCCGATCGGCATTGCTACCGCAGCGCTGGGCGGGGTGTTCTTCATGCTGTTGCTCAAGCGGTAACGACACGGCAAGCCACCGTGGGGTGCTTGCCGTGCCCTGCATCAGAAGTCCAGGGTGAGCCCTGCATACAGCGCACGGCCGTCGCCGGGGGAGTGCAGTGACGCATCTGCTCCATCTGGGTCGTACCAGACGTACTCGTAGTAACGGTTGGTCAGATTCTTCAGTTGCAGGTCCACGCTCATGGTTTCGCTGAGTTTGTACGTCGCCCCAAGGTTCATCAGCACGTAGCCGCCATAGGTACCTTGAGTGTTCTCCCGCTCCAGGTAGTAGTTGGTCTGCCCGTTCGCCCAGGCAGTGAGCTGCAGCTTTGGGGTAGCCTGGTAGCTGATGCCGGTATTCCACAGGTGATGTGGCACGTGATCGATTTCCTGGCCCTTGCTACCTGGTAATGCGCTGCTGGGCTCAAGGATCTTGGAGTACTGCCAGGAGTACGACATCCATACCTCGGTGCGTTCATCCGGGTGCAGGTTGACCTGCAGGTCGTAGCCCCAGCGCCGTGTCTCACCGACATTGTCCGACTCCCCACTCGGGTCGTTCAGGCGCCGGCTCACTTCGCCAGAGGCGTCCTGGCGCCAATAGGCCACACGGCCATCGACCCAGCTGGCCGGGGTGAACTTGACGCCGGTTTCCCAGCCTTCGTTGATCGAAGGGGACAAGTCCTCGTTGCGCGGCGGCACCTTGTAGGCTGCGGCGCCGGTACCGACCTGGAAGGTGCGACCCCAGTTGGCGTAAACGCTGGCAAACTTCCATGGCGAATAGACAATGCTGAGCTTGGGCTGCTTGATCAGCCCGTAGTCGTTGATGTCGTAGCCCTGTCCGGTCATCTTGTTGGTGAAGTCACCACTGATCTTGTCCACCCGGTAGGCCGGCACGATCTTGAGCGACTCCAACGGCTCGATCTCTGCCTGTACGTAGGCACCGACTGTGTTGAAGTCGAAGTCCTGGTCACGTGTCTGCGCCTGGCGTACACGCGCTTGGGTACGGTAGCGCTCGCTGCGGTTCTGTTGCTTCTGCACATCGCTGCCACCTTCCAGCGCAAAGGCGTGCAGCCAGTCCACCTGTGGTCGCCAGGTCAACGAGGTGATGGCGCCGTACTGGTCCTCGTAGGTGTCGCGCTCCTGCTGTGAACTGGTGCGCCAGTACTGGGTCCAGCGACGGTCGTCATAGGTGTTGAGGTAGGCCTTGGCCGACCAGGACAGGGTCTCGGCCAGGTCAGTGTCCAAGTGCACGCTGACCTGGTTCATTCGCCGCGTGCCTTTGTCCGTGGCGTTGTAGTCATTGGTCATGCGCGGATGATGGCGGGCGTCGTCCTTGGTCAAGTATCCCGCTTCCTGGGCTTCGGACTCGTAGTGACGCGCGATCAGACCAAGGCGGTAGCTGCCATCGTCAGGGGTATAGAACCACTTGCCGCCGAAACTGTAGCGTTCGGTGTCGGCATGATCGCGGTAACCGTCGACCTGCTGGCGGGCTAAGAAATAGTTCTGTGTCCAGTTACTGGTTTCGATGCCTTTGGCCAGTTGCACCTCGCGGGTGTTGAAACTGCCGTAGCGCAGGCGCGCCTTGTTGTAATTGCCGCCGGTGCGGGTGTTGATGTTGACGTTGCCGGCGATGTTGTTCAGGCCATAGCGCGGGTCGCTGGTGCCGCGCACCACTTCGATGCTGTCGATGTCCATGGGGAACACCGCGTCGATGAAGGGCATGTTGCCGTCGTTGGTGTTACTGGGGATGCCATCGATCAGCAACTTGACCGCGTTCACTTCGCCTTCGCCATTGAAGCCGCGAAACGACAGTTTGCCCGAGGTGGTGCCTTGGTTGAACTCGGTGAGCATCACCCCCGGTGCCCGGCGCAGCAGCTCCCAGCTGTAGGCGACTGGCATTTTTTCGAGGATGTCACCGCCTAAAATATCCACCGAACTGAGCACGCTGCTGGTGGCCAGCGGGCCGCTTTCGGTGCTGGTCACGCTGACCGCACCGAGGGTTAGCGTCGAGTTCTCGGCAGCGCGTGTTTCGGCAATGGCCGATGACAGAGGGCTGAGGCTATAAACAGCGAGCACGGGCAGGACGGCGCGTGCGGTATGACGAAACGCAGACATGAAGTGTTTCCTGAAGACAGTCGAGCAGCGCTGCGCGCCGCATGTCGCGGGGCAGCAATGGGTAAGCAACGACGGGTCAGGCCAGGGGAGAGGCGCGGGGGTTGAGCTTGGGCCACTGTTCACGCGGCAACGGCAGCTTGTGGCTGTCACCGATCAGCAGTACGTCGGGCCAGTAGCGGGGGAACAGGTGCCGATAGTGGTCGCTGGCCAGCAAGGCATGCCCGGCATGGCCACAGCAGCAGTCACCCGCCTGATGCTTGATTGGCGGCTGATCGTCCAGTTGCGGCAGGTCGGCCTTGAGCTGGGCCAGCAGTGACTTGGGCAAGCTCTGCGCACCGTGCAGGCTGCAAAAGCTTCCCAGAATCAGCGATTGGCTGTCGATGCTCGGGGATTGCAAGGCACGATTGAGCGGCATCGCCAGCAGGTTGAACAGCACGGCAATGCCTGCAAGCAAACACACAAGTGAGCGTGCACGTACGGTCATCTGACCCCCAGGCGATCAAGGCCCGTATTAAGCCTCATTCGCGATCAGGTATGAAATGTCGCTGCTGCGCCCTATTGTCGCAGGGCGCCCGCCTGGGCGAGGCACCTGTTATCTGCCCCGAATCAGGCGCCGCAGTGCAAAGCGGTTGGGGTGGCAGGCTTCGGCGACCGTTCGCGGTACCGGCAGCGGTTCGCCGCAGACCCAGGCCGCCACCAGTTCTGCGCTGAGTGGCGCCGTGATCAGGCCCCGCGAGCCGTGGCCGCTGTTGACGTACAGGCCCTCAAGCCAAGGGCACGCCACCTGCGGCACTTGTCGCGCGTCCCGGGCAAGCGCTGCATAGGCCTGGGCAAAAGCGTGGTCGTCGGCCAAAGGCCCGACAATAGGCAGGTAGTCCGGGCTGGTGCAGCGGAAAGCGGCGCGGCCTTCGAGCGCCTGCGCATCGAACCCCGCCGCGCCAAGACGGTGGGACAGGTCAGGGGAAATTTCGTCCAGCAGCGCCAGGTTGCCCTCGTGTTCGGCCGCCGTGGGGGTCAGGTCAGTGCTGTGGAAATCGAAGCTGGCGCCCAGGGTGTGCTCGCCGCATCGCGCGGGCGCCACATAGCCTTGCGCGCAGACCACGGTGCCCAGCGCCCGGCTTTGGGGTGTTGCGGGCAGTCGGGTGACCTGGCCACGAATACGCTTGAGCGGCAAGCCGGCGCACGGTTCGAACCGTTTGACCTCGGCAGCACTGGCCAGGATCATCACCGGCGCGTCGGCCAGCAACTGGTCACCGGCCCAGGCCTGCCACCGCCCCGCGACCTTGTGCAGCGACAGGACCTCCTGGTGCGTGACCAGGCGGATGTTGGGATGCTCAAGCTGTTGGCGGCACAGCGCGGGCGGATGCACCCAACCGCCTTCGGGATAGAACAGCCCGCCTGCCGGTAGGGTGATGCCGGCGGTGGCCTGGGCCTGCTCCTGGGTCAATGCGTGCACAAGACCGGGGCCGAAGGCCTGCACCAGCTTGCCCTGGCGCGCCGCTTCCTTGTCGTCGAAGGCCAGTTGCAGGACGCCGCAGGCGTCCCAGTCCTCGCCGCGCTGAAGGTGCTCAAGCTGACGGCGGGTGTAGCCGAAACCGGCGAGAATCATCCGGGACAAGGCCGTGCCGTGCGCCGATAGCTTGAGGTACAGCACCCCCTGCGGGTTGCCGGACGCTTCCTGCGCCGCTGACCCATGCCGCTCCAGTACCGTGACCTGCCAGCCGCGTCGGGCCAGGCTTGCCGCCGTGCAGCTGCCGGCCAGCCCGGCACCCACCACCACGGCCTGACGCGGCCCATCCCCTGAAGGCGGTCGGCCGTACCAGGGCGCTGTAGGGGCAGGGGTCGGGCCCACATACGCCCCGCTCATCACTTCCCACTTCTTGCCGATGCCAGGCACCTTCTTCATGGCAAAACCCGCCTCCACGAGGCTGCGGCGTACCCAGCCGGTGGTGGTGAATGTACCCAGCACGGTACCGGGGTGGGACAGCCGCGCCAGTTGCGCGAACAGTGCCGGGGTCCACATGTCGGGGTTCTTGGCAGGGGCAAAGCCGTCGAGGAACCAGACGTCGACCTGGGCGTCGAGCTCCGGCAATTGCTCGAGCACATCACCAATCAGCAAGGTGAGGGTGACGCGTCCACCTTCGAAGGTGAATTGCTGATACCCCGGATGCACCGCCACGTATTGGGCCAGCAAAGGCTGGCTGTAGGCGGCCAGTTCCGGCCACAGACTGATGGCACGGGCCAGGTCATCGCGGGCCAGGGGGAATTTCTCGACGCTGACGAAGTGAAGCCGGGCATCTGCGGGGGCGTGTTGCGCGAACAGTTGCCAGGCGCAGTAGAAATTCATGCCGGTGCCAAAGCCCGTCTCGCCGATGACCATGCAGGCATCAGGCGCCATTGCAGTGAAACGTTCAGCCAGGCGGGTTTGTCCGAGAAACACATGGCGGGTTTCATCGATGCCTTCATTGACGGCGAAGTACACGTCATCGTAATGCCGCGAATGAGGGCGGCCCTGTTCGTCCCAGTCGATCTGGGCGTGCTGGAGCGGGGGAGTTACGGTCATGGCAGGTGCACAGCGACAAGCGACTGAAGAAGTGGCGATAGTCGCATGCCTGGGGCTTTCTTGCAGCCCGAGCTCCCTACCCAGGTGGGCTTTTGCGCTAGTCTTGTCTATCCATTGAAGGAGCCCGTGCATGTTCGAATCTGCCGAAATTGGTCACAGCATCGACAAGCAAACCTACGACGCCGAGGTACCCGCCTTGCGTCAGGCACTGCTCGAAGCCCAGTATGAGCTCAAGCAGCAAGCGCGTTTTCCGGTCATTGTGCTGATCAACGGCGTGGAGGGGGCCGGCAAGGGCGAGACGGTCAAGCTGCTCAACGAGTGGATGGACCCGCGCATGATCGATGTGCTTACCTTCGATCAGCAGACCGACGAGGAACTGGCGCGGCCACCGGCCTGGCGTTACTGGCGCGCCTTGCCGCCCAAGGGGCGCATGGGGGTGTTTTTCGGCAACTGGTACAGCCAGATGCTGCAGGGGCGCGTGCATGGGGTGTTGAAGGACGCGGTCCTGGACCAGGCTATCAGCGGTGCCGAACGCCTGGAGCAGATGCTGTGCGATGAAGGCGCGTTGATCATCAAGTTCTGGTTTCACCTTTCCAAGAAGCAGATGAAGGCGCGGCTCAAATCCCTCAAGGACGACCCCTTGCACAGCTGGAAGATCAGCCCGCTGGATTGGCAGCAGTCACACACCTACGACCGCTTCGTGCGCTTCGGGGAGCGTGTGTTGCGCCGCACCAGCCGCGATTACGCGCCCTGGCATATCGTCGAGGGGGTTGACCCCAATTACCGCAGCCTGGCCGTCGGACGCATCCTGCTCGACAGCTTGCAGGCGGCCCTGGCCAACAACCCCAAGGGTAAGCACCAGAGCAATGTCGCGCCGCTGGGTCGCAGCATCGACCAACGTAGCCTGCTGGGTGCCTTGGACCTGAGCTTGCGTCTGGACAAGGCGGACTATCAGGAGCAACTGGTCACCGAGCAGGCGCGCCTGGCCGGTTTGCTGCGTCACAAGCACATGCGCCGTCATGCCTTGGTAGCAGCCTTCGAGGGCAATGATGCGGCGGGCAAGGGCGGTGCGATCCGGCGCGTGGCCGCTGCCCTGGATCCGCGTCAGTACCGGATCGTGCCCGTTGCCGCACCTACCGAAGAAGAACGCGCGCAGCCTTACCTGTGGCGTTTCTGGCGGCACATTCCCGCGCGTGGCAAGTTCACCATCTTCGACCGTTCCTGGTATGGGCGGGTGCTGGTGGAGCGGGTCGAGGGGTTCTGCAGCCCTGCCGACTGGATGCGTGCCTATGGCGAGATCAACGACTTCGAAGAGCAACTGGTGAATGCGGGCGTGGTGGTGGTCAAGTTCTGGCTGGCCATCGATCAGCAGACCCAGCTCGAGCGCTTCGAGGAGCGTGAGCAAACCCCGTTCAAGCGCTACAAGATCACCGAGGACGACTGGCGCAACCGCGACAAATGGGACGACTACAGCCAGGCCGTGGGCGATATGGTCGACCGCACCAGTAGCGAGATCGCGCCCTGGACGCTGGTTGAAGCCAACGACAAGCGCTGGGCACGGGTCAAGGTTCTGCGCACCATCAACGAAGCACTGGAAGCGGCGTTCGCCAAGCACAAGAAGTAGGCCGGGCGCGTACACCTGACATGAACGTGGGCTTGGGCAGCACAGCCGCGATCCGGTGTGTTGCCCGCATCATGCCCCCACAGAATGACGTGATGAATTCTTTTCCCGGCAGGGCTGCTCAGCTTACCTGCGCAACCCCGTAGAATTCAGCCACCCCCACCACGGATCTGATCGAGGACACCATGCACACCACCTCCGGCCGTTGGGTTCACGGCCTGCTGCTTGCCCTGCTGACAGCGCTGCTGTGGGGCATCCTGCCGATCAAGCTCAAGCAGGTGCTGCAGGTGATGGACCCGTTGACGGTGACCTGGTATCGCCTGCTGGTGTCCGGTGGACTGCTGTGCGCCTGGCTGACGGCCAACCGCCGCCTGCCGTCGTTCGGCCGGCTCACGCCCAAGGGCAGGGGCCTGGTTGGGGTGGCGGTGCTGGGCTTGATGGGCAATTACGTGCTGTATCTGATCGGCTTGAAGTTGCTCAGCCCTGGTACCGCGCAGCTGGTGGTGCAACTGGGGCCGGTGCTGCTGCTGGTGGCCAGTGTGTTCGTTTTTCGCGAGCGCTTCAGTGTGGGGCAGGGGGTAGGGCTGTTGATCCTGCTGGCAGGCTTCGGGCTGTTCTTCAACCAGCGCCTGGAGGAGCTGTTGACCTCCCTTGGCGCCTACACCACTGGTGTGCTCACCATTGTGCTGGCCACCAGTATCTGGGTGTTCTACGCCTTGAGCCAGAAGCAGTTGCTGACGGTGTGGAATTCGCAGCAGGTGATGATGGTGATCTACCTGTGCTGCGCAGCGCTGCTGACGCCTTGGGTGCAGCCGCTGGAGGTCTTGCAGCTGAGCTCCGTACAGGGCTGGCTGCTGCTGGCGTGCTGCCTGAATACGCTGGTGGCCTATGGCGCCTTTGCCGAAGCCCTGGCGCATTGGGAGGCTTCCCGGGTCAGTGCGACGCTGGCATTGACGCCATTGGTGACGTTCGTGGCGGTGGCACTGGCTGCGCTGGCGTGGCCTGATTATGTGCAGGCCGAGCAGATCAACCTGTTGGGGTATGTAGGGGCCGTGGTCGTGGTGGCAGGCTCTGCGCTGGTAGCGCTCGGGCCTTCGCTGGTGGCGGGATGGCGGGCACGTCGTGCCCGGCTTGCACAAGTGTCCTAGGTGTTGGGGGCGGGTGGCGCCTCTGATCAGACCCCTGTTGGGCAGCAGGAGTGGTTGTTGGAGCGGCCTAGCCGGGGCGCCGGACCGGCCGCGATGGGCTGCGCAGCAGCCCCAGAGATGTGAGCACTATCGCCAATTGCCGGGGCCGCTTCGCAGCCCATCGCGGCCGGTCCGGCGCCCCGGCGAGGCCGCTCCCACACGGAGGTTAGCTGGCCCAGATGCGGTGCAAGACAGTTGCTTGCACATCAAATGCGCAAGCCTTCTCGGCGTTGCCAAAAAAAGGGGCCGCGCAGGCAGCCCCCACAGACTTCAACCCTTGCCACCCGGCGCCAGCATGTTCTCAGGCTTTACCCACTCATCGAACTGCTCGTTGGTCAGGTAGTCCAGCTCAAGCGCTGCCTCACGCAGGGTCTTGCCTTCACCATAGGCTTTCTTGGCAATCTCGGCAGCCTTGTCGTACCCGATATGCGGGTTCAGTGCCGTCACCAGCATCAGCCCCCGCTCCAGGTGTGCGGCCATCTGCTCGGCATCTGGCTCGATGCCCGCCACGCAATGCTCCTGGAAGTTGCGGCAACCGTCTGCCAACAGTTCGATGGACTGCAGCAGGTTATGGATGATCACCGGCTTGAACACGTTCAGCTGCAGATGCCCCTGGCTGGCGGCAAAGCCGATCGTGGTGTCGTTGCCCAGCACCTGGCAGGCCAGCATCGACAGCGCCTCGCACTGGGTCGGGTTGACCTTGCCGGGCATGATCGAGCTGCCGGGCTCGTTGGCGGGCAAGCGCACCTCGGCCAATCCCGCACGGGGGCCTGACCCGAGCAGGCGCAGGTCATTGGCGATCTTCATCAAGGCCACCGCCAGGGTTTTCACCCCCCCAGCCAGGCTGGTCAGCGGCTCGTGCCCGGCCAGCGCTGCAAACTTGTTGGGCGCGGTCACGAAGGGTAGCCCGGACAGGGCAGCCAGCTCGGCAGCGATGGCTTCGGCGAAGCCCTGGGGCGCATTGAGGCCCGTGCCCACCGCCGTGCCGCCCTGGGCCAGCTCATACACCGCCGGCAGGCTGGCGCGGATGGCGCGCTGGGCATAATCGAGCTGCGCCACGAATGCCGAGACTTCCTGGCCGAAGGTGATCGGCGTGGCATCCATCATGTGCGTGCGCCCGGTCTTGACCAGGCGATGGTGCCGGGCCGACAGCTCGGCCAGGCCCGAGGACAGCTCGGCGATGGCCGGCAGCAGTTGCTCGTGCACGGCCTGGGCGGCTGCGATGTGCATGGCGGTGGGGAAGCAGTCGTTGGAGCTCTGGGAGCGGTTGACGTGATCGTTGGGGTGCACCGGCGACTTGCCGCCGCGCACCTGGCCGGCCAGTTCGTTGGCGCGACCTGCGATCACCTCGTTGACGTTCATGTTGCTCTGCGTGCCACTGCCGGTCTGCCAGACTACCAGTGGGAATTGATCGTCATGCTTGCCGTCGAGGACCTCGTCGGCGGCCTGCTCGATCAGCCGGGCAATGTCGGCGGGCAGGGCGCCGTTGCGGTCGTTGACGCGGGCAGCGGCTTTCTTGATCAGGGCCAGGGCATGCAGCACGGCGAGCGGCATGCGTTGCTGGCCGATGGCGAAGTTGATCAACGAGCGCTGGGTCTGGGCGCCCCAGTAGGCGTGCTCAGGAACTTCGACCGGCCCAAGGCTGTCTGTTTCGATACGGCTCATGCTGCATTCACTCCCTTGTCAGTCAGAATCAGCAGTTTAGGCCCTCATGCGACCTGGCGGTTCAATCGCCTGTCGTGCCACTTGAGCAGCTCGCCCTGGCGGGCGCAGAATGCTCGCTCTGAGGTACCGCCTCCCCCTCCTGAAGGAAATGCAATGACCCGTCTTCGTGTCCTCTGTGCTGCCGTAGCCCTGGCTTGCGCCAGTGGCCAGGTCCTGGCCGCCACCGCCAGCCACAACGCCGCTGCCGAGAAGTTCCTGACCCTGGCCAATGCCGACAAACTGGGCACGCCGGTGTACATGCAAGTGCAGCAGATGTTTGCCCAGCGCTTTGCCCAGACCAAGGCGCCTGCTTCCAAGCAGCCCGTACTGGAAAGCTACCAGGCCAAGGCCAACGCCGCGCTGGACAACGCCATTGGCTGGAACAAGCTCAAGCCCAAGATGGTCGACCTGTACACCCAGACCTTTACCGAGCAAGAGCTCAAGGACCTGGTCAAGTTCTACGAGTCGCCCCTTGGCCGCAAGGTGCTGCGCGAGATGCCCAAGGTCACCCAGCAATCGGCTCAGCTGACCCAGCAGACCCTCGAACCTGCGGTGCCGGTGGTCAACAAGCTGCTTGAAGACATGACCAAGCAGCTGGACCCCAACTATGGCAAGGCAGCCGCGCCAGCCAAGAAGTGAGCACGGCCATGAACATGCAACAGCGTATCGAACAGCAACTGGCAAGCCTGACGCCCCAGCACCTGCAGGTGCTCGATGAAAGCCACATGCACAGCCGTGGTCAGCAGACCCACTACAAGGCGGTGATCGTGAGCGATGTGTTCGAAGGGCTGAACAGCGTCAAGCGGCATCAGAAGGTGTACGCGACCATGGGTGAGCTGATGGGCCAGATTCATGCGCTGGCCATCCACACCTATACCGGCGATGAGTGGGCGCAGGTCGGCAGTGCGCCGGCATCGCCTGTATGCGCCGGCGGCGGGCACTGAAACCTTGCTGTTGTTCTGGTAGAATCCGCTTCATCCCAAAAAGGGGCTGCTGCACAGCCCATCGCTGGTCCGCCAGCTGCTTCAGATAAACCCACTGCGTTGACGCACCGGGCACCTGAAGCGGCAGGTGTGCCTGCGGTGGGCGTGCAGCGGCCCTTTGTTCATTGTGAAGCCCGGTCCGCCCCTTACGAGGGCAACCACCTGGAGAACCTGATTCATGTCACACCCTATCGTCGTCGCGGCGCTGTACAAGTTCGTCACCCTGCAAGACTACGTAGAACTGCGCGAGCCGCTGCTCAAGGCCATGCTCGACAACCACGTCAAAGGCACCTTGCTGTTGGCCCATGAAGGCATCAACGGCACCGTGTCAGCCACCCGCGAAGGCATCGATGGCCTGCTGGCCTGGCTGCGCAGCGACCCACGCCTGGTGGACATCGACCACAAGGAGTCGTACTGCGACGAGCAGCCCTTCTACCGTACAAAGGTCAAGCTCAAGAAAGAGATCGTCACCCTGGGCGTGCCTGGGGTCGATCCCAACCAGGCGGTGGGCACCTACGTCGAGCCCAAGGACTGGAACGCGCTGATCAGCGACCCCGAGGTACTGCTGGTCGATACGCGCAACGACTACGAAGTGGCCATCGGCACGTTCAAGGGGGCCGTCGACCCCAAGACCGAAACGTTCCGTGAATTTCCCGACTACATCAAGGCCAACTTCGACCCAGCCCGCCACAAGAAGGTCGCCATGTTCTGCACCGGCGGCATTCGTTGCGAAAAAGCGTCCAGCTATATGCTCGGTGAAGGTTTCGAGGAGGTCTATCATCTCAAGGGTGGCATCCTGAAGTACTTCGAGGAGGTACCTGAGGAACAAAGCCTGTGGGAGG
This sequence comes from Pseudomonas sp. DE0010, assembly GCF_007680745.1. Classification (NCBI taxonomy): domain Bacteria; kingdom Pseudomonadati; phylum Pseudomonadota; class Gammaproteobacteria; order Pseudomonadales; family Pseudomonadaceae; genus Pseudomonas; species Pseudomonas sp. DE0010. The sequence continues at coordinate 176,105 of NZ_VEJQ01000006.1, read as the reverse complement.
GCGACTGCTTCGTGTTCGATAACCGCGTCACGGTCCGCCATGACCTGAGCGAGGGTGAATACGACCAGTGCCACGCCTGCCGTCATCCGATCAATGCCCAGGAGCGTGCCTCGGAGCACTATTCGCCAGGTGTAAGCTGCCCGCACTGCTGGGATTCGCTGAGCGAGAAGACCCGCCGCAGCGCCATCGACCGGCAGAAGCAGATCGAGCTGGCCAAGGCCCGCAACCTGCCGCACCCGATTGGCCACAACTACAAAGCCGAGGCTTGATCCATGTCTGCGCGCCTGATCTACGTGATGGACCCGATGTGTTCCTGGTGCTGGGGCTTCGCCCCGGTGGCCAGTGCGCTGATCGATCAGGCAAATCAGGCAGGCGTGCCGACCCATCTGGTGGTCGGCGGGTTGCGCAGCGGCAGTGCCGCGCTGGATGGCGCTACCCGCAAGTACATTCTTGAGCATTGGCAGGCCGTGGCCGAGACAACGGGGCAGCCTTTCAATTTCGAGGGCGCCATGCCCGACGGCTTTGTCTATGACACTGAACCGGCCTGCCGGGCACTGGTCGCGGCCCGCGAGCTGGACGGCGAGCGCCTCTGGCCCCTGCTGGCAGCCATACAGTCTGCGTTCTATGAAGGGGCTCATGACGTGACCACCGCCCCGCATCTGGTGGAGCTGGCCGAGCAGGCGGGTTTCGAGCGCGGGCTGTTTGCCGAGTCATTCACCCGCGCCGAAACCCGCGCTGCGACCGCGGCGGATTTCGCCTGGGCCCAGGGCTTGGGCATCGCAGGGTTCCCGACCTTGCTCGCTGAGCGCAACGGTCAGCTGGCCTTGCTGACCAACGGGTATCAGCCGCTCGAGCGTCTGCAACCGTTGCTTGGCCGCTGGCTGCAGCAGGCCGCCAGTGCTTGATGTGCCCGGGTCGCCCGACCCGGCGCCGTCCAAGCCGGTGGGCTCGGCCGACCGGTTGAGCTGGTCGGAAATCCGTCGCCTTGCCCTGCACCATAAAAAGCAGCTGTGGACGGCGAACCTGATTGCCGTGCTGGCAGCGTGTTGCAGTGTCCCGATTCCATTGTTGCTGCCGCTGCTGGTGGATGAAGTGCTGCTCGGGCATGGCGATGCCGCGCTCAAGTGGATGAACCAGCTGTTGCCGTCTGGCTGGCAGGTCGCAGCGGGCTATATCGGCCTGATGTTGTGCCTGACCTTATGCCTGCGCCTGGCGGCACTGGCGTTCAACGTCATCCAGGCCAGGCTGTTCGCCGGCTTGGCCAAGGACATCGTCTACCGGCTACGCATTCGCCTGATCGAACGGCTCAAGCGTATTTCCCTGAAAGAGTACGAGAACCTGGGCAGCGGCACGGTCACCACGCACCTGGTCACCGACCTGGACACCCTGGACAAGTTCGTGGGTGAGACCCTCAGTCGCTTTCTGGTCGCCATGCTCACCCTCACCGGCACGGCCGCCATCCTGCTGTGGATGCACTGGCAACTGGCGCTGCTGATCCTGTTGTTCAACCCGCTGGTCATCTACTTCACGGTGCAGTTGGGCAAGCGGGTCAAGCACCTGAAAAAGCTCGAAAACGACAGCACGGCACGCTTCACCCAGGCGCTGGCCGAAACGCTCGATGCCATCCAGGAGGTCCGCGCCAGCAACCGTCAGGGCTATTTCCTCGGTCGGTTGGGCGTCAAGGCCCGCGAGGTGCGTGACTACGCCGTGGAGTCGCAGTGGAAGAGCGACGCCAGCGGCCGTGCCAGCGGGCTGCTGTTCCAGTTCGGCATCGACATCTTCCGCGCAGCGGCCATGTTGACGGTGTTGTTCTCGGACCTGTCGATCGGCCAGATGCTTGCCGTCTTCAGCTACCTCTGGTTCATGATCGGCCCGGTCGAGCAGTTGCTGAACCTGCAATATGCCTACTATGCCGCGGGCGGCGCGCTCAATCGCCTCAATGAGCTGCTGGCACGCGCCGACGAGCCCCAGTACCCGGCGGCCAGTGACCCCTTCGCCGGGCACGCCACGGTGGGCATCGAGGTCCGGGACCTGTCCTTTGCCTACGCCGACGAACCGGTGCTGGACAACCTGAACCTGGCCATCGCACCCGGTGAGAAGGTGGCCATTGTCGGCGCCAGCGGGGGTGGCAAGAGCACGCTCGTGCAGCTGCTGCTCGGGCTGTACAGCGCAGATGCAGGCACCATTCGCTTCGGTGGCGCCACCCTGCAGGAAATCGGCCTGGAAACCCTGCGTGAGCAGGTGGCGGTGGTGTTGCAGCATCCGTCGCTGTTCAACGACAGCGTGCGGGCCAACCTGACCATGGGCCGGGACTGCACCGACGATGCCTGCTGGCAGGCATTACGGATCGCCCAGCTCGACGCCACCATCGCCGCGCTCCCCCACGGGCTGGACAGCGTGGTCGGGCGCTCGGGCGTACGCTTGTCCGGCGGCCAGCGTCAACGGCTGGCCATTGCACGCATGGTGCTGGCCGAGCCCAAGGTGGTCATCCTGGACGAAGCCACCTCGGCGCTGGACGCTGCCACCGAGTACAACCTGCACCAGGCGCTGGCGCGTTTTCTCAAAGGCCGCACCACACTGATCATTGCCCACCGCTTGTCGGCGGTGAAACAGGCGGACCGGGTGCTGGTGTTCGACGGTGGTCACGTGGCAGAGGACGGTGACCATCAGCAGCTGATTGCCGAGGGTGGGTTGTACGCCAAACTGTATGGGCACCTGCAACAGATCTAAGGGCTGTGAGAAGTGGCTTGGGACGACGGTCAGGCGGGGCTGCTTGTAACACGACCTCACCGAGTATCGTAATGCGGTTCATTTAAGATCGTTAGGGCCGCTGCGCGGCCCATCGCGGCCGGTCCGGCGCCCCGGCGAGGCCGCTCCTACAGGGGTCCCGTGTCACTTGAGATCGTGTAGCCCTACCTGCGCAGCCACTGTCTTTGCACCGTACTTGAAAGCTACCGAATTGGGTGTAGGAGCGGCCCTTGTGCCGCGATGGGACGCGTAGCGGCCCTAAATGAACAACATCACACCGAGTTCTCGAGCTTTTCACACCCAGACTAAGGCTTGAGCAATCGCAGGAATTCCACACCGGCCGGCGCCATCACCTGTTCGGCCCGCGTGATGACGCCGATCTCGCGTATCACGCCCGGATGATCCACCACCACCTTGCTCACTTCGTCACGGCCCTCGTCGGCCGACTCGGGCAACAACGCAACACCCTGGCCCTGGCGCACCAGGGCCAGCACCGTCGACATGTAATTGGCTTCAAGCCCTGCCGCCAGGGGCAGGCGCGCGTCGGCGAACAGCCGCTCGACCAGGTTGCGCACGCTGCTGTCCCGTCCGGTCAGCAGCATGGGGTATGCCGCCGCTTCGGCCAGGGTCACCGCTGTCCGCCTGGCCAAGGGGTGGTCGTGCGGCACGTACAGGCACAGGCGATCTTCGAGTAGTGCCTTGAACGCCAGCCCCTGGGTAGGCCGCGCCTGTACACCCAGGCCGAAATCCACTTCTTGCTCCAGCACCAGCGTATCGATGCGCTGGGCTACCACGTCGCGCAGCCGGACCTCGATGCCGGGGAAGCGTTCGCGAAAGCGCTGCACCACGCCTGGCAGCAGCCCCGAGCATAGTGAGGGCAGGGCCGCGATGGTCAGTACGCCCCGACGGGAGGTGGCATGGTCGCGGGCCGCTTCGACGATGTTGTCCAGGTCGAGCAGCAACTTTTCCATCGGCAGCAATGCATGCTGACCGGCAGCGGTCAGGCCGACGTGGCGCGGGCTGCGTTCGAGCAAAGTCACCCCGAGCCAGTCTTCGAGTTGGCGAATCTGCACGGTGAGCGCCGAAGGCGACAGGTTCAAGGCCACGGCCGCTTTGGAAAAGTTGCCGGTTTTTGCCACGGCCAGGAACGCGCGGATGAGCTGGATCGCATTTTTCATTTTGTTTTTCCGAACGTGGCCTGCCGAATATTTCAATTCACAGAGCCTAACGCCGTTGTTATTACTCTTGCAAAACAACAACAGGGCCTTCTCTCGCAATAGCGAACCAGAGGCCGAAGAGGAAACCCCATGCTCGCCACCCTCGGTGTCGCCACTATCCTGTGCATGCTCGTGAGCATCATGAGCAAACGCATCTCCCCCTTGGTCGCCCTGATTGCCCTGCCCATCATCGCGGCGCTGCTCGGCGGCTTTGGCCTGCAAACCAGCGCCTTCATCATCACCGGCATCAAGAACGTCGCCCCGGTCGTGGGCATGTTCGTCTTTGCCATCTTGTTCTTCGGCATCATGACCGACGCCGGCATGCTCGACCCGATCATCGATCGCATCCTCAAGCGCGTCGGCACCCGCCCGACGCGCATCGTCATGGGCACGGCCTTGCTGGCCTTGCTGGTGCATCTGGACGGTTCGGGCGCAGTGACCTTCCTGGTGACCATTCCGGCGATGCTGCCGCTGTACACGCGCCTTGGCATGGACAAGCGCATTCTGGCCTGCGTCACGGCCATGGCGGCCGGGGTCAACTTCCTGCCCTGGACCGGCCCGGTGCTGCGCTCATCGGCAGCGTTGCACGTGCCGGTGGCCGACCTGTTCCAGCCGCTGATTCCGGTGCAGATCGTCGGGCTGATCTTCGTCTTCGCCTGTGCCTACTGGCTTGGGCGCCGCGAAGAACGGCGCCTGGGCCTGGGCCTGGGCCGCGACCAGCTCGACGTCACGCCGCACCAACGTACGCTCACCGACACCGAGCGCGAGCTGCGCAAGCCTCGCCTGTTCTGGCCCAACCTGCTGCTGACCCTGGTGGTGATGGGGGTGATGATCTCAGGGGTGGTGGACCCGGTGGTGATGTTCATGGTCGGCACCGTGCTTGCCTTGTGCCTGAACTACCCCAACGTGGACGCGCAGCGGGCGCGCATCGACGCCCATGCCAAGACCGCCCTGACCATGGCCAGCATTCTTCTGGCCGCTGGCGTCTTCACCGGCATCATGCAAGGCACCGGCATGCTCAAGGCCATGGCCGAAGTGGCGGTGGGGCAGATTCCCGCAGGGCACGGCCAACTGATTCCTGCGGTGGTCGGCTTTCTGTCCATGCCCTTGAGCCTGCTGTTCGACCCGGATTCGTTCTACTTCGGCATCATGCCGGTGGTCGCCGAGGTGGGCAGGGCCTTGGGCGTGGACCCGATGCAAGTGGCCCAGGCTTCGCTTCTGGGTGTGCACACCACGGGCTTTCCGGTCAGCCCGCTGACCCCCGCGACCTTCCTGCTGGTCGGCCTGTGCAAGATCGAACTGGCCGATCACCAGCGCTTTACCATCCCTTTCCTGTTCGCGGCCTCGGTCCTGATGACCTTGACCGCCTTGGTCATTGGAGTTTTCTAGATGAAAACCATACGCATCGGCGCTGGCGCCGGCTATTCGGGCGACCGCATCGAGCCGGCCATCGAGTTGGCGCAACAGGGCGAACTGGATTACCTGGTGTTCGAGTGCCTGGCTGAGCGCACCATCGCCCTGGCGCAGCAAGCGCGGCTGCTCGACCCGCACGGTGGTTTCGACCCCCTGCTGGGCGAGCGTATGCGCCGCGTGCTGCCCTATGTAGGCACAGGGGCCGACGGCACGCGGCGGCGCCTGCGCATCATCACCAACATGGGGGCGGCCAACCCACTGGGCGCGGCCAGTGAAATCCGCCGCATTGCGGCTGAACTCGGTATGCCTGGTATCAAGGTAGCGGCGCTGACCGGCGACGATGTGCTCGCCACCTTGCAGCAACGGCCCGAACAGACCCTCGACAACGGCGCCACCCTGGCTGAGCTGGGCGATCGGTTGATTTCAGCCAACGCTTATGTGGGCGCAGCAGGCATTGTGCAGGCCTTGCAGGCCGATGCCGACGTTGTGGTCACTGGCCGGGTGGCCGATCCGTCGCTGTTTCTCGCGCCGCAGCTGTTCGAGTTCGGCTGGCGCGAGGACGACTGGACGTTGCTCGGGCGCGGCACCCTGGTTGGGCACCTGCTCGAATGCGCAGGGCAGATCAGTGGCGGCTACTTCGCCGATCCCGGTGTGAAGGAGGTGCCCGACCTCGACCGCCTTGGCTTTCCACTGGCCGAAATCGATGCAACGGGCCATGCGGTGATCAGCAAGGTGGCCGGTTCCGGCGGGCGCATCGATACCGCTACCTGCACCGAGCAACTGCTGTACGAAGTGCATGACCCGGCCGCTTACCTTACGCCTGATGTGACCGCTGATTTCAGCCAGGTGGCGTTTCAGGCCCTGGCCCAGGATGAGGTCCGGGTGCAGGGCGCCGATGGGCGCGCGCGCCCGGAGGCGTTGAAGGTGTCGGTGGGTTTTCTCGACGGTTGGATCGGCGAAGGGCAGATGTCCTATGGCGGCCCTGGTGCAGTAGCCCGCGGGCGCCTGGCCGAAGCCATCGTACGCAAGCGACTGCAACTGACCGGTGTGGCCTGCGACGACATCCGCAGCGAGCTGATTGGCGTCAGTGCCCTGCACGGTGATGACCTGGGCCAGCGCGCCCAGGGCGAACCCTGGGAGGTGCGGCTGCGTGTGGCGGCGCGCTGCGCCTCCAAAAGCGATGCGGTGCGCATCGGCAACGAGGTGGAAACCCTTTATACCAACGGTCCCTATGGCGGCGGTGGGGCGAGCAAGTCGGTGCGTCAGGTGGTGGCGGTGGCTTCGCTGTTGCTGCCCAGGGACGCGGTCACCTTGCAGGTGCATCTGGAGGAGATGGCATGAGTACCCCGACAAAACTGCGGGACATAGCCCACAGCCGTACCGGCGACAAGGGCGACACGTCGAACATCTCGGTCATCGTCTTCGATTCGGCTGACTACCCGCGCCTGGTCCAGTGGCTCACGGTAGAGCGCGTCACGGCCCACTTTGCCGAACTTCTGGACCCGGCAGGGCCCCCCGTTCGCCGGTACGAGTTGGCGCAGCTCGGGGCGTTGAACTTTGTGCTGCCCGGCATCCTGCGCGGCGGCGTGACCCGATCGCTGGCGTTGGATGCCCATGGCAAGGCGCTGGGGGCGGCACTGCTGGACCTCGAACTCTGACAAGTGCTTGGCCTGCGGCGCGCGCGGTGATCAAGCTCGGCCCCGCGTTGCGCACCTTGAGTTGATCAAAAGCTAGGCTGCCATGACTTGATTGACGTGGTCCATGCGGTGTCTGCGACAATGTGTCCAGCACCGCGCCGCGCTCAAACCGGCGAGCCAGACACCGCGCCCTGCAGACAGCAGGCGTGGCCGCTATCATTGACTGAAATCGGGCCCCTAAATTTCCATCGCGTTAATGGCAGATGGCCTACGCTGTGCTTTGTCTGGGTTGATTCGCGCCTTATCTGCTCTGTGACAGGGACTCCATGAAGGGACATCGCACTCAAGAAGCGCCCAAGCTACTCGGGCTCACCTGGCCATTCATCGCCGTGGTGGTTTTCCAAGTCGCCCTTGGTAGTCTCAGCCTCTACACGCTTTCTGCCGTGCGTGCCTACGTGGCGGGCGAAAGCTTGTGGTCCAAAGCGCAAAAAGACGCCATCTACTACCTCAACCTGTACGCCACTACCCGCGACGAAGCCACCTATGGCCGCTACCAGCAGGCCATCGTGGTGCCCCAGGGCGATCACCGCGCGCGCAAGCTCATGGATCAGTCGAGTCTGGACCTGGAGGCGGCCCGTCAGGCCGTCCTGCAAGGTGGCAACCACCCCGACGACGTGGAACGCATCATCTGGTTCTACCGTCACTTTCGCACCGTCAGCTACCTGCAGACAGCCATCAATTACTGGGACATCGGCGACGATTACCTGGCCAAGCTGAACGTGCTGGCCGGGGAGATGCATCAGCGCTTCGCCAGCGGGCCTGTCGATGAGCAGGTGATCCGTGCCTGGAAAAGCCGCATTGCCACCATCAACGAGGGGGTGACGCCGGCTGCCAAGGCCTTCAGCGATGCCCTGGGCGAGGGGTCGCGTGTCTTGCTGCGGGTACTGCTGATCACCAACCTGCTGACCGCGATGATCCTGATCACCATCGCCTGGCGGCGCTCCAGCAAACTGCTGGCCCAGCGGCAGGCGTTTGCCAACGCGTTGCAGGAGGAAAAAGAGCGGGCACAGATCACCCTGCAGGCTATTGGTGATGCGGTGATCACCACGGATGTGGAGGGCTTGATCGGCTACATGAACCCGGCGGCCGAGCAACTGACCCACTGGCAGGCCGCCCAGGCGCTGGGCCTGCCGTTGTCTGCACTGTTCACCCTGGTGGACGAGCACGATGTGGACGAGGGCCGCAGCCTGGTGGAACAGGTGCTCAGTGGCAGTTTGAAAGGCGGCGCCGAACATGCGCGGCTGATTCAGCGCCTGGACGGCAGTACGGTGTCGATCAATCTGGTGGGCTCGTCCATCGTCAACGACGGGCAGGTCAATGGCATCGTGCTGGTGCTGCACGACATGACCCAAGAGCGCCAGTACATCGCCAACCTCTCCTGGCAGGCCACGCACGATGCACTGACCGGCCTGGCCAACCGTCGCGAGTTCGAATACCGACTGGAGCAGGCGCTCAATGCGCTGGCGCGCCAGCCTGGGCGGCATTCGCTGATGTTCCTGGACCTGGACCAGTTCAAGCTGGTCAACGATACCTGTGGGCATGCCGCCGGGGACGAGCTGCTTCGGCACATCTGCGCTGTGCTGCAATCGGGCCTGCGTGAAGGCGACACCCTGGCGCGGCTAGGGGGCGATGAGTTTGGCGTGCTGCTTGAGAACTGCCCGTCCGAGCAGGCCGAGCGGATTGCCGAGCAGCTACGCCAGACGGTCCAAAGCCTGCATTTCGTGTGGAAAGGGCGGCCGTTCGTGACCACCGTCAGCATCGGCCTGGTGCATATCGCCCAGGCCCCCGGCACCCTCGAGGCGTCGCTGCGGGCAGCTGACATGGCCTGCTACATGGCCAAGGAAAAGGGGCGCAACCGGGTGCAGGTGTACCACGCCGATGACAGCGAGCTGTCCATTCGTTTTGGCGAGATGGCCTGGATTCAGCGCTTGCACGTGGCACTGGAAGAGAACCGGTTCTGTCTGTACGCCCAGGAGATCGCGCCGTTGAAGGCCTTCGAGGGGCCTGGCCACATCGAAATCCTGTTGCGCCTGCACGATGAAAGCGGGCGCACCATACTGCCCAACAGCTTCATCCCGGCTGCCGAACGCTATGGGTTGATTACCGCGCTCGATCGCTGGGTGGTGCGCAACGTCTTCATCATCATCCGCCAATGCCTGGATGCAGGCCACCAGGGGCCGCTATCGACCTGCGCTATCAACTTGTCCGGTGCCAGCATCGGCGATGACAAGTTCCTCGAGTACCTGCAGCGCCTGTTCGCCGAATATGCTATTCCTCCGCGCATGATCTGCTTCGAGATCACCGAAACCAGCGCCATTGCCAACCTGGGCAGCGCCATCCGCTTCATCAATGAGCTAAAAGGCCTGGGTTGTCGTTTTTCACTGGATGATTTCTGTGCTGGCATGTCATCGTTCGCCTACCTCAAGCATCTGCCCGTCGACTTTCTCAAGATCGACGGCAGCTTCGTCAAGGACATGCTGGACGACCCGGTCAATCGGGCCATGGTCGAAGTCATCAACCATATCGGCCATGTCATGGGCAAGCGCACGATTGCAGAATTCGTGGAAACACCCATGATCGAGCAAGCGCTACAGGAAATTGGTGTCGATTACGCCCAGGGCTATCTGATCGAGCGGCCCCAGGTATTTACCTGTGACAGTCTGCATCGCCAACGGATTGCCGCCCGGCCTCTGTTGCAGCGGGCACCTGGCACGTTTCGTTAGTTAGCTGGAAATCACAAGGAACAAGGAGTAGACAGTGATTGATGCATTCGTTCGTATCGGGCCATTGATGGACCCGGCCAGTTACCCCAAGTGGGCCCAGCAACTGCTTGCCGATTGCCATGAGAGCAAGCAGCGGGTGGTTGACCATGAGGTGTATCGACGTCTGCGTGACGGCAAGTTGAAGCAAGCGACCATTCGCCAGTACCTGATCGGTGGCTGGCCGGTGGTGGAGCAGTTCTCGTTGTACATGGCCCATAACCTCACCAAAACCCGGTATGGCCGGCACCCAGGCGAGGACATGGCGCGGCGCTGGTTGATGCGCAATATCCGCGTGGAGCTCAACCATGCCGACTACTGGGTGAACTGGGCCCACGCCCACGGCATTCACCTGCACGACCTGCAGGCCCAGGATGTGCCGCCCGAGCTCAATGGCCTCAACGATTGGTGCTGGCGTGTGTGTGCCACGGAAAACCTGGCCATTGCCATGGCCGCCACCAACTACGCCATCGAAGGGGCCACCGGGGAGTGGTCGGCGGTGGTGTGTTCCACCGACACCTATGCGATGGGCTTTCCGGAAGAGCAGCGCAAGCGGGCCATGAAGTGGCTGAAGATGCACGCGCAGTATGACGACACCCACCCGTGGGAGGCGCTGGAGATCATCTGTACGCTGGTAGGCGAGAACCCGAGCATGGCCTTGCGCACCGAGTTGCGCCGAGCCATCTGCAAGAGCTATGACTGCATGTACCTGTTCCTGGAGCGGTGCATGCAGCTTGAAGCCACCCAGCACGAGCGGGCGAGCCCGGCGTTGGCGGCGGGGTGATTGCGCGGCTGTCGTGATGCAGGCCCCGCCCATCGCTGGCACGTCGGCGATGGGCGGGGAGACGAGTGCGCCTGCACAACGCTGTGTCAGGTAGGCGAGCCCATCACTGGGCGTTGAATGCCTGCCCGTTCACATCCTTGCTGTCAGGCCCCATCAAGTAGAGGTAGACCGGCATGATTTGCTCGGGCAGCGGGTTGTCCTGAGGGTTCTCGCTCGGGTAGGCCTGCGCGCGCATGGCCGTACGCGTCGCGCCCGGGTTGATGCTGTTGGACCGCACCGGCGCCACCCCTTCGAGCTCGTCTGCCAGGGTCTGCATCATGCCTTCGGTGGCGAACTTGGAGATGCCGTAGGCGCCCCAATAAGCGCGGCCCTTGCGCCCGACACTGCTGCTGGTAAACACCACCGAAGCATCTTCGGACTGCTTGAGCAGCGGCAGCAGGGTGCTGGTGAGCATGAAGGTGGCATTGACGTTGATGTGCATGACGCGCATGAAGTTGTCGCCCGACAACTGCTCCATGGGCGTGCGTGGGCCGATGATCGAGGCGTTGTTGAGCAACCCGTCCAGGCGCCCGAACTGTTCCTCGATCATGACCGCCAGCCCGTCGTACTGATGGGCGAGGGCAGTTTCCAGGTTGAACGGGATCACCACAGGCTGGGGATGCCCGGCCGCTTCGATCTCGTCATAAAGCGCATTCAGGTTCGCTTCGGTCTTGCCGAGCAACAGCACCGTGGCGCCCAGGGCAGCGTAGGCCTTGGCCGCGGCGGCGCCGATGCCGCGCCCGGCACCGGTGACCAGGATGACCCGGCCTTTGAGCAGGTCGGGGCGGGCAGTGTATTCGAACATGTCAGATCCTTTGGCGTTAGCGGTGATCAGCAACCACAGAGGGCGCTGTCGATGACTTTACGCAGGTCCTGCGGGCTGTCCACCACCACATCGGCACCCCAGTTGTTGGGGTTGTCCTCGGGATGGATGTAGCCGAAGCTTACCGCTGCGGTGCGGGTGCCGGCATCGCGGCCGGATTCGATATCGCGCAGATCGTCACCGACGAACAGCACGCTGGCAGGGTCCAGCGCCAAGGTTTTGCAGGCCAGGATGAGCGGCTCGGGGTCGGGCTTGCTGTTCTTTACATGATCCGGGCAGATCAGCAAGGCCGAGCGTTCAGCCAGCCCCAGGCGCTGCATGATCGGCTCGGCGAAGCGCACAGGCTTGTTGGTGACCACGCCCCACAACAGCTTGCCTCGCTCGATGTCCTCCAGCAGCTCGGCCATGCCGTCGAACAGGCGGGTATGCACGGCGCAGTCGCGCTGGTAGCGCTCCAGGAACTCCAGGCGCAAGGCTTCGAAACCTTCGGCCTGCGGGTCCATGGCGAAGGTGGCGGCCACCATGGCGCGCGCACCCCCGGAGATCACGCCCCGAATCAGCGCGTCGTCGACGGCCGGCAGGCCTCGATCGGTGAGCATGGCCTGGCAGATGGCGATGAAGTCGGGCGCCGTGTCCAGCAAGGTGCCGTCCATGTCGAAGAGTACCGCTCGCAGGCGCATGCTTATTCCTCGCGCAGGGTCTGGATCATGTAGTTGACGTCCACATCGCTGCTGAGCTTGTAGTGCTTGGTCAGCGGGTTGTAGGTCAGGCCGATGATGTCCTTGACCTCAAGGCCGGCGACGCGGCTCCAGGCACCCAGCTCGGAAGGGCGGATGAATTTCTTGAAGTCGTGGGTGCCGCGCGGGAGCATCTTGAGGATGTACTCGGCGCCGACGATGGCCAGCAGGTAGGCCTTGGGGTTGCGGTTGATGGTGGAGAAGAACACCTGGCCGCCTGGCTTGACCATGCGGTAGCAGGCGCGGATCACCGATGAGGGGTCAGGCACGTGCTCGAGCATCTCAAGGCAGGTGACCACGTCGAAGGCACCGGGCATTTCTTCGGCCAGGGCTTCGGCCGTGACCTGACGGTATTCGACCTGCACACCCGATTCCAGCTGATGCAGGCGGGCGACGGCCAGGGGCGCCTCGCCCATGTCGATGCCGGTCACCGAAGCGCCGCGCAGGGCCATGGCTTCGCTGAGGATGCCGCCGCCGCAACCCACGTCCAGCACGTTCTTGCCAGCAAGGTGGGCGCGCTCGTCGATCCAGTTGACGCGCAGCGGGTTGATATCGTGCAGCGGCTTGAACTCGCTCTCGCGGTCCCACCAGCGGTGGGCCAGCGCTTCGAATTTGGCGATTTCAGCGCGGTCGACGTTGCTCATTGAACAGTCCTCAGAAACGTGGGAATCAGCTTCACGTGGCAAGCTGCAAGGTACATGACATACAGACGGTGGCGTTGGCCAAAGCGTTCGCACGGCGTCAGGCTTGGCTCGTAAGGCGCCATGAGCCTTTTGCCCGCAGGGCGTGCGGCAGCTTTCTGTGCGTGGCCTAGCAGGCCCACGCCAGAGAGCGGGCGTTGGTGGTGCTTCGGCCAGCGGCTCTGTGCCCAACCTTGCTTGTGCTGCCGGGTGTCTGCGGCGCGCAGCTTGCGCTCGAAAAGGCCGAAGTATACCCGAGCGCTCAGGGCGCCGGGTCGCTATAATCGCCGGCTTTTGATACGCGAACGACGGGGAGAGGTGATGCGCGAGCAACTTTTGGCGGCCGAGAAGGTGACCGGAATCCGCTGGCAGGGCGGCGTTCTGCATCTGCTCGACCAGCGCCTGCTGCCATCCCAGGAGCACTGGCTGGCCTGCGACACGGTCGCGCAGGTGGCCACCGCCATTCGCGACATGGCCGTGCGTGGCGCTTCGGCCATCGGTATCGTGGCGGCGTATGGGCTGGTCCTGGCCGCCGAGGAGCGCCTGGCCGAAGGGGGCGATTGGGAGATGGACCTCGAAGAAGATTTCATGCTCCTGGCCGAGGCGCGCCCTACCGCAGCCAACCTGTTCTGGGCCCTGAACCGCATGCGCGAGCGCCTGCAACGCCTGCGCCCCAGCGAAGATGTGCTGGGTGCGCTGGAAGCCGAGGCGCTGGCCATTCACGAAAGCGATCGCGAGGCCAACCTGACCATGGCCCAGCACGGCACCGAGCTGATCCGTCGGCACCAGGGCAATGCCCAGACGCTGCTGACCTATGGCAATGCCGGGGCCTTGGCCAGCGGCGGTTTCGGAACGGCGCTGGGTGTGATTCGCGCAGGGTTTCTGGAAGGCATGGTGGAGCGGGTCTACGCCGGGGAAACTCGCCCGTGGCTCCAGGGTTCGCGGCTCACGGCCTGGGAGCTGACCAATGAAGGCCTGCCGGTCACCCTGTGCGCCGATTCGGCCCTGGCGCACCTGATGAAGACCAAGGGCATCACCTGGGTCGTCGTCGGCGCTGATTGCATCGCTGCCAATGGAGATGTGGCCAGCAAGATCGGTACCTACCAACTGGCGGTCAGCGCCATGCACCATGGGGTGCGCTTCATGGTCGTGGCCCCGAGCAGCAGTATCGACCTGAACCTGGAAACGGGCGACGACATCCCGCTTGAAGAGCGCGAACCGGATGAACTGCTCGACTATGCCGGCACCCGGGTGGCGCCGCAGGTGGAGGTGTTCAACCCTGTCTTCGACGTGACCCCGGCGGACCTGATCGATGTGATCGTGACCGAGCGCGGCATCATCGAACGCCCGGATACGGCCAAGCTTGCTCAGATGATGTGCCGCAAGCGTTTGCACTGAAAGGCGACACAGCAGTTGCGTTGCGCTCGACTGCCGGGCGTGACCCTCGGCAGGCGTTTTTCCCTGCCGGGCACGCTCTCCAGCGCGGGCCTGGTGGTGCACGCGGCTACCTTGCGCCACGGCACGGGCCCCTCGGCCAGGGCATGAATTCGCGGCCCGGCTGGCCACTTGCCGCATCTCCCACTACCCCTGCCGTTGTGGTAATATCCGGCAGTTTCCAAGACCCCGCTGTGCGGCGGTCTTCATTGCGCAGATCCATGGCACAACTCATTGATTTGTCGTAAGTCGTCGCGGGCGAGTGCACTGCGGCGGCGAGCTTCGTTCGGCCCTTGATGGCGCTGCGAAGTTTCACCAGAAAAAGGAATCAGGCTTCTCATGGGCGAACTGGCCAAAGAAATCCTCCCGGTCAATATCGAAGACGAACTGAGACAGTCTTACCTCGACTACGCGATGAGCGTGATTGTCGGGCGAGCGCTGCCCGATGCGCGTGACGGCTTGAAGCCCGTGCATCGCCGCGTTCTCTTTGCGATGAGCGAACTGGGCAACGACTGGAACAAGCCGTACAAGAAATCCGCCCGTGTGGTCGGTGACGTGATCGGTAAGTACCACCCGCACGGCGACACTGCGGTCTACGACACCATCGTGCGTATGGCCCAGCCCTTCTCGCTGCGCTACCTGCTGGTCGACGGCCAGGGCAACTTCGGTTCGGTGGACGGCGACAACGCCGCGGCCATGCGATACACCGAAGTGCGCATGGCCAAGCTGGCGCATGAGCTGCTGGCCGACCTGCACAAGGAAACCGTCGACTGGGTGCCCAACTACGACGGCACCGAGCAGATCCCGGCGGTCATGCCGACGCGTATTCCCAACCTGCTGGTCAACGGTTCCAGCGGCATCGCGGTGGGCATGGCCACCAACATTCCGCCGCACAACCTGGGCGAAGTCATCGATGGCTGCCTGGCGCTGATCGATAACCCGGACGTCACCATCGATGAGCTGATGCAGCACATCCCCGGTCCTGACTTCCCTACCGCCGGCCTGATCAACGGCCGCCAGGGCATTATCGAGGCCTACCGCACCGGCCGTGGCCGCATCTACATGCGTGCCCGCTCCCAGATCGAAGACATCGACAAGGTGGGCGGTCGCCAGCAGATCGTCGTGACCGAGCTGCCGTACCAGTTGAACAAGGCGCGCCTGATCGAGAAGATCGCCGAACTGGTCAAAGAGAAGAAGATCGAGGGCATCACCGAGCTGCGCGACGAGTCCGACAAGGACGGCATGCGCATCGTCATCGAGCTGCGTCGCGGCGAGGTGCCGGAGGTGGTGCTCAACAACCTGTACTCGCAGACCCAGCTGCAGAGCGTGTTCGGCATCAACGTCGTCGCCCTGGTCGATGGCCGTCCGCGCCTGCTCAACCTCAAGGACCTGCTCGAAGCCTTCGTGCGCCACCGCCGCGAAGTGGTTACCCGGCGCACCGTGTTCGAACTGCGCAAGGCGCGTGAGCGCGGCCACATCCTTGAAGGCCAGGCGGTTGCGCTGTCCAACATCGACCCGGTCATCGCGATGATCAAGGCCTCGCCCACGCCGTCCGAGGCCAAGGAAGCCCTGGTGTCCACCGCCTGGGAATCGAGTGCCGTGCAGGTCATGGTCGAACGTGCCGGCGCCGAGTCGTGCCGCCCGGCCGACCTGCCTGAACAGTATGGCCTGCGCGACGGCAAGTACTACCTGTCGCCGGAACAGGCCCAGGCCATCCTTGACCTGCGTCTGCACCGCCTGACTGGCCTGGAGCACGAGAAGCTGCTGGCCGAGTACCAGGAAATCCTGGAACAGATCGGTGAACTGATCCGCATTCTCAACAGCGCCGAGCGCCTGATGGAAGTCATCCGCGAAGAGCTCGAAGCGATTCGCGCCGAGTACGGCGATGCCCGTCGCACCGAAATCCTCAATGCCAGCCACGACCTCAACTACGGCGACATGATCCCGGAAGAAGAGCGTGTGGTGACCATTTCCCATGGCGGGTATGCCAAGACCCAGCCATTGTCCGCCTACCAGGCCCAGCGCCGTGGCGGCAAGGGCAAGTCGGCCACCGGCGTGAAGGACGAGGACTACATCGAGCATCTGTTGGTGGCCAACAGCCACGCTACCCTGCTGCTGTTCTCCAGCAAGGGCAAGGTGTACTGGAAGAAGACCTACGAAATCCCCGAGGCGTCCCGCGCTGCCCGTGGTCGCCCGCTGGTCAACCTGCTGCCGCTGGAAGAGGGTGAGCGCATCACCGCCATGTTGCAGGTCGATCTTGAAGCCTTGCAGCAGAACGCCGACCTCGAAGAAGAACTCGAAGACGCCGATGACACCGTGCTCGAAGGCGAGCTGGTCGAAGTGGAGGAAGTGGACGAGGAAGAAGGCGACACCCCCGAGTGGGCGGCAGAGCCTACCGGCGCCTACATCTTCATGGCCACCGCCTCGGGCACCGTCAAGAAGACGCCGCTGGTCCAGTTCGCCCGTCCTCGCTCCAACGGCCTGATCGCCCTGAAGCTCAAGGAAGGCGACACCCTGATCGCGGCGGCCATCACCGATGGCGCCAAGGAAGTCATGATGTTCTCCGACGCCGGCAAGGTCATCCGCTTTGCCGAGAGCGTGGTGCGCGAAATGGGCCGTACCGCCCGTGGCGTGCGCGGCATGAAGCTGGGCAAGGGCCAGCAGATCATTTCGATGCTGATCCCGGAGTCCGGCGCGCAGATCCTCACCGCGTCCGAGCGTGGCTATGGCAAGCGTACCCCGCTGTCCAAGTTCCCCCGTCGCGGCCGTGGCGGCCAGGGCGTGATCGCCATGGGCACCAAGGGGCGCAACGGTTTGCTGATCGGCGCCATCCAGGTGCAGGAAGGTGAGGAAATCATGCTGATTTCCGATCAAGGCACATTGGTGCGTACCCGGGTCGGCGAGGTGTCCAGCCTGAGCCGTAACACCCAGGGCGTGACGCTGATCAAGCTGGCCTCCGACGAGACGCTGGTGGGCCTTGAGCGTATTCAGGAGCCGTCCGAGGAAGAGCTCGATGCGCTCATCGAGCTGGACGAGGAGGGCGTGGAGGCCCAGGCCCCTGACGAGCAAGATGCGGCGGGCGCCGAAGAGGCCCCGCAAGAGTAAGTGCGCTGAACCCGAACGGGGCGACCAAGGTCGCCCCGTTTGACTGATCAAGCCAGGCATTTGGCCTGCAAGGGCCCCAAGCAGGCCTGGGCCACCGAATTACGATGTTGTTCTATTTGGCAGAGCGAGAGTGGATGTGAGCAAACGAGCCTTTAACTTCTGCGCAGGCCCTGCCGCGCTTCCTGATGCCGTGCTGCAGCGCGCCCAGGCCGAGATGCTGGACTGGCACGGCAAGGGCCTGTCGGTCATGGAAATGAGCCACCGCAGCGACGACTACGTGGCCATCGCCGAGAAGGCCGAGCAGGACCTGCGTGACCTGCTGTCCATCCCCTCCAACTACAAGGTGCTGTTCCTGCAGGGCGGCGCCAGCCAGCAATTTGCCGAAATCCCGCTCAACCTGTTGCCAGAAGACGGCACCGCCGACTACATCGAGACCGGTATCTGGTCGAAAAAGGCCATCGAGGAAGCGCGCCGCTTCGGCAACGTCAACGTAGCTGCCAGCGCCAAGCCCTAC
Source organism: Pseudomonas sp. DE0010 (assembly GCF_007680745.1). Taxonomy (NCBI): domain Bacteria; kingdom Pseudomonadati; phylum Pseudomonadota; class Gammaproteobacteria; order Pseudomonadales; family Pseudomonadaceae; genus Pseudomonas; species Pseudomonas sp. DE0010. Next base: position 158,155 of record NZ_VEJQ01000006.1, on the reverse strand, counting down.
GACTACCTGGCCATTCCTGGCCAGAACGAGTGGAACCTGACCGCCAACGCGGCCTACGTGCACTATGCGTCCAACGAGACCATCGGTGGCCTGCAGTTCGACTGGGTGCCACAGACCGGCGATGTGCCGCTGGTGGTGGACATGTCCTCCGACATTCTCTCGCGCCCCATCGACGTGTCGCAGTTCGGCCTGATCTACGCAGGTGCCCAGAAGAACATCGGCCCCAGCGGGCTGGTGGTGGTGATCGTGCGGGAAGACCTGCTGGGCCATGCCCGCAGCAGTTGCCCGACCATGCTCGATTACAAGGTCTCGGCAGACAATGGCTCGATGTACAACACGCCTGCGACTTACGCCTGGTACCTCTCGGGCCTGGTCTTCGAGTGGTTGAAGGAACAGGGCGGCGTGGACGCCATGGAGCAGCGCAACCGTGCCAAGAAAGACTTGCTGTACGGGTTCATCGATGCCAGCGCGTTTTACAGCAACCCGATCAGCGTCAATGCCCGGTCGTGGATGAACGTCCCGTTCCGCCTGGCCGACGAACGCCTGGACAAGCCCTTCCTGGCCGGTGCGGACGCCCGTGGTTTGCTCAACCTCAAGGGCCACCGGTCGGTTGGAGGCATGCGTGCATCCATCTACAACGCCCTGGGCCTGGATGCGGTCGAAGCCCTGGTGGCCTACATGGCTGAATTCGAGAAGGAGCACGGTTGATGTCCGAGCATGAACTGCAGGCGCTGCGTGTGCGCATCGACAGCCTCGACGAAAGGATTCTTGAGCTGATCAGCGAGCGTGCTCGCTGCGCCCAGGAAGTGGCCAAGGTCAAGACCGCGTCGCTGGCCGAGGGCGAGGCGCCGGTGTTCTATCGTCCCGAGCGCGAAGCTGCCGTGCTCAAGCGCGTGATGGAGCGCAACAAGGGGCCACTGGACAACGAGGAAATGGCGCGGCTGTTCCGCGAAATCATGTCCTCGTGCCTGGCACTGGAAGAGCCGCTCAAGATCGCTTACCTGGGCCCTGAAGGTACCTTCACCCAGGCCGCCGCCATGAAGCATTTCGGCCATGCCGTGGTCAGTCGCCCGATGGCGGCCATCGACGAGGTGTTCCGCGAAGTGGCCGCCGGGGCCGTGAACTTCGGCGTGGTGCCGGTGGAAAACTCCACCGAAGGCGCGGTCAGCCACACCCTCGACAGCTTCCTCGAGCACGACATGGTGATCTGTGGCGAAGTGGAGCTACGTATTCACCACCACCTGCTGGTAGGCGAGAACACCAAGACCGACAGTATCAGTCGCATCTACTCCCATGCACAGTCATTGGCCCAGTGCCGCAAGTGGCTGGATGCCCATTACCCCAACGTCGAGCGTGTGGCGGTGTCGAGCAACGCCGAGGCTGCCAAACGCGTCAAGGGTGAGTGGAACTCGGCGGCCATCGCCGGGGATATGGCGGCCAACCTGTACGGCCTGACCCGTCTTGCCGAGAAAATCGAGGATCGTCCGGACAACGCCACGCGGTTCCTGATGATCGGCAACCAGGAAGTGCCGCCCACCGGGGACGACAAGACGTCGATCATCGTCTCGATGAGCAACAAGCCCGGTGCGCTGCACGAGCTGTTGGTGCCGTTCCACCAGAACGGTATCGACCTGACCCGCATCGAGACCCGGCCTTCGCGCAGTGGCAAGTGGACCTATGTGTTCTTCATCGACTTCGTCGGCCATCATCGCGATCCGCTGATCAAGGCGGTGCTAGAGCAGATCAGCCAGGAGGCGGTGGCGCTGAAAGTGCTGGGGTCTTATCCGAAGGCGGTGCTTTGACGCGCAACCTTCCGGGTCGGTGCACGGCCCGTAAGTCCTCATGGACTGCCTCGATTTTCGTACAGGGTTCATACCAGTGGTAAAAGCAGCAAACACCAAACCCGCCCCGATCATCGACCGCCTGGTGGTGGTCGGCCTCGGTCTGATCGGTGGCTCGTTCGCCAAAGGCCTGCGTGAAAGCGGCCTGTGCCGTGAAGTGGTCGGCGTCGACCTCGATGCGCCGTCGCGCAAGCACGCCGTTGCCCTGGGCGTGGTCGACCGCTGCGAAGAGGACCTGGCCACGGCCTGCCTTGGCGCCGATGTGATCCAACTGGCCGTGCCGATCCTGGCCATGGAGAAAGTTCTGGCGCGCCTGGCCCGGCTCGATCTGGGTGAGGCCGTGATCACGGACGTTGGCAGTGCCAAGGGTAACGTCGTGCGCGAAGCGCGTTCGGTGCTTGGCGAGCGCTTGTCGCGCTTCGTGCCTGGCCACCCCATCGCTGGCTCCGAGCAGAGCGGGGTGGAGGCGTCCAACGCCAGCCTGTTCCGTCGGCACAAGGTCATCCTCACTCCGCTGGCCGAAACCGACCCTGCTGCGCTGGCCCTGGTCGATCGCCTGTGGCGTACGCTGGAGGCTGACGTTGAGCACATGCCTGTCGAGCGCCATGACGAAGTGCTGGCCGCGACCAGCCACTTGCCACACCTGCTGGCCTTCGGGCTGGTCGATTCCCTGGCCAAGCGCAATGAAAACCTGGACATCTTCCGGTACGCTGCGGGAGGCTTTCGCGATTTCACGAGAATCGCCGGTAGCGACCCGACCATGTGGCATGACATTTTTCTCGCCAACCGCGACGCTGTCCTGCGCACACTCGATACATATCGCAGTGATCTCGACGCCTTGCGCGACGCGATCGCTGAAGGGGACGGGCACCAGCTGCTGGGTGTTTTCACCCGCGCTCGGTTTGCCCGCGAGCATTTCAGTAAAATCCTGGCCCGCCGGGCCTATGTGGACGCTATGAACGCCAACGATCTGATTTTCCTGGCCCAACCCGGTGGCCGCCTGAATGGGCGAATCCGCGTACCGGGCGACAAGTCGATTTCCCATCGCTCGATCATGCTCGGCTCGCTGGCCGAAGGCACCACCGAGGTCGAGGGTTTTCTCGAAGGTGAAGATGCCCTGGCGACCTTGCAGGCTTTTCGCGACATGGGCGTGGTCATCGAAGGCCCTCATCAGGGCCGCGTGACCATCCATGGCGTCGGCCTGCACGGCCTTAAGCCGCCGCCTGGCCCGCTGTACGTGGGCAACTCCGGTACCTCGATGCGCCTGCTGTCGGGCCTGCTGGCCGGCCAGTCGTTCGACGTCACCATGACCGGCGACGCCTCGCTTTCCAAGCGCCCGATGAACCGGGTGGCCAACCCGCTGCGCGAAATGGGGGCTGTGGTCGAGACCGGTCCGGACGGCCGTCCGCCGCTGACCATTCGTGGCGGCAGCAAACTCAAGGCGCTGACCTACACCCTGCCGATGGCCAGTGCCCAGGTCAAATCCTGCCTGCTGCTGGCTGGCCTGTATGCCGAAGGCAAGACCACCGTCACCGAGCCTGCGCCGACCCGTGACCACACCGAGCGCATGCTGCGCGGCTTCGGCTATTCGGTCGAAACCAACGGCCCGGTCGCTTCGCTGCAAGCTGGCGGCAAGCTGACCGCGACTCGCATCGAAGTGCCAGCGGACATTTCGTCGGCAGCGTTCTTCCTGGTGGCGGCGTCCATTGCCGAGGGTTCGGAGCTGGTGCTCGAACATGTCGGCATCAACCCGACCCGTACCGGCGTCATCGACATCCTGCGCCTGATGGGCGGCGATATCACCCTGGAAAACCAGCGTGAAGTCGGTGGTGAGCCGGTGGCCGACCTGCGCGTGCGCGGTGCCAAGCTCAAGGGCATCGACATCCCTGAAGAGCTGGTGCCGCTGGCCATCGACGAGTTCCCCGTGCTGTTCGTTGCCGCTGCCTGCGCTGAAGGGCGTACCGTGCTGCGCGGTGCCGAAGAACTGCGGGTGAAAGAGTCCGATCGCATCCAGGTGATGGCCGACGGCTTGATGACCCTGGGCATCCAGTGTGAGCCCACCCCCGATGGCATCATCATCGACGGCGGGCAACTGGGTGGTGGTGAGGTGCATGGGCACGGTGACCACCGCATCGCCATGGCCTTCAGCGTCGCATCGCTGCGCGCCAGCGCGCCGATTCGTATCCATGACTGCGCCAACGTCGCCACCTCGTTCCCCAACTTCCTGTCGCTGTGCACTGAGGTTGGCATCCGCGTGGCCGAAGAGGGCAAGTCGTGAGCGCCTTGACGCCGGTCATCACCATTGATGGACCCAGTGGTTCCGGCAAGGGGACCGTGGCCGGTCTGATGGCACGCGAGCTGGGTTGGCGGCTGCTGGATTCGGGCGCGCTGTACCGTCTGCTGGCCTTCAATGCCAGCAACCACGGCGTGGACCTGACCAATGAGGAACTGCTGACCCAACTTGCCGCCCATCTGGATGTGCAATTCATTGCCGCCGAGCCCGGTAAACTGCAGCAGATCATTCTCGAGGGTGAGGATGTCAGCAACGTGATCCGCACCGAAACCGTCGGTGCCGGCGCTTCGATGGTCGCTTCGCTGCCTGCGGTGCGTGATGCACTGCTGGTGCGCCAGCGCGCCTTTCGCGAGGCGCCAGGCCTGATCGCCGACGGTCGTGACATGGGCACGGTGGTGTTTCCGGACGCGCCGCTGAAGGTGTTTCTGACCGCCAGCGCCGAGGAACGTGCCCGCCGCCGTTACCTTCAGTTGAAGGGCAAGGGTGAAGATGTTAGTCTGTCGAGTCTGCTGGATGAGATTCGTGCGCGTGACGAGCGCGACACCCAACGTGCAGTGGCCCCGCTAAAACCTGCGGCCGACGCCATTCAGTTGGACTCAACCGAGTTGTCCATCGAGCAGGTGTTGCAACGTATCAGGAGCGAGCTCGCCTTGCGCGATCTCCTCTGATAACCAGGAAGGCAGGCAGGGGCACCAGTCAACGTCCTGCCCGCTTTCCTTTATCTAAACGAAACCCACATTGTCTGGAATGTGGCGATGGGCGTCTGTTTCGCCCGAATCTACAGGAATTAAAATGAGCGAAAGCTTTGCAGAACTCTTTGAAGAAAGCCTGAAAACCCTCAATCTTCAGCCGGGTGCGATCATCACCGGTATCGTTGTCGACATCGATGGCGACTGGGTTACCGTACACGCTGGCCTGAAGTCCGAGGGCGTCATCCCGCTCGAGCAGTTCTACAACGAAGCTGGCGAGCTGACCATCAAGGTCGGTGACGAAGTGCACGTTGCGCTGGACGCGGTCGAAGACGGCTTTGGCGAAACCAAGCTGTCCCGTGAAAAAGCCAAGCGCGCCGAGTGCTGGATTGTTCTGGAAGCAGCTTTCGCCGCCGAAGAAGTGGTCAAGGGCGTTATCAACGGTAAGGTTAAGGGCGGCTTCACTGTCGACGTTAACGGCATCCGTGCGTTCCTGCCGGGCTCCCTGGTTGATGTCCGCCCAGTGCGCGACACCACCCACCTGGAAGGCAAAGAGCTGGAATTCAAGGTCATCAAGCTCGACCAGAAGCGCAACAACGTTGTCGTTTCCCGTCGCAGCGTGCTGGAAGCCGAGAACTCCGCCGAGCGCGAAGCCCTGCTGGAAACCCTGCAGGAAGGCCAGCAAGTCAAAGGTATCGTCAAGAACCTCACCGACTACGGCGCATTCGTGGACCTGGGCGGTATCGACGGCCTGCTGCACATCACCGACATGGCTTGGAAGCGTATCAAGCACCCATCGGAAATCGTTAACGTTGGCGACGAAGTCGACGTACGCGTTCTGAAGTTCGACCGCGAGCGCAATCGCGTTTCGCTGGGTCTGAAGCAGATGGGCGAAGATCCGTGGGTTGCTATCACTGCCCGTTACCCAGAAGGTACTCGCGTACAGGCTCGCGTAACCAACCTGACCGACTACGGCTGCTTCGCTGAGCTGGAAGAAGGCGTTGAAGGTCTGGTACACGTTTCCGAAATGGACTGGACCAACAAGAACATCCACCCGTCGAAAGTCGTTCAGGTTGGCGACGAAGTGGAAGTCATGGTTCTGGACATCGACGAAGAGCGTCGTCGTATCTCCCTGGGCATCAAGCAGTGCAAGTCCAACCCATGGGAAGACTTCTCCGGCCAGTTCAACAAGGGTGACAAGATCACCGGTACCATCAAGTCGATCACCGACTTCGGTATCTTCATCGGTCTGGACGGCGGCATCGACGGTCTGGTTCACCTGTCCGACATCTCCTGGAACGAAACCGGCGAAGAAGCCGTACGTCGTTTCAAGAAGGGCGACGAGCTGGAAACCGTCATCCTGTCGGTCGATCCAGAGCGCGAGCGCATCTCCCTGGGCATCAAGCAGCTGGAAGACGATCCGTTCTCCAACTTCGTTGCTGTCAATGACAAGGGCGCTATCGTCAAGGGCATCGTGAAAGAAGTTGACGCCAAAGGTGCCATCGTCACCCTGGCCGACGACATCGAAGCCACTCTGAAAGCTTCCGAAATCAGCCGTGACCGCGTTGAAGACGCGCGTAACGTTCTGAAGGAAGGCGAAGAGATCGAAGCCAAGATCATCAGCGTTGACCGCAAATCGCGTGTCATCAGCCTGTCGATCAAGTCCAAGGACGACGCTGAAGAGCGTGAAGCCATCCAGAGCCTGAAAAACGCTCCGGAAGCGGCTGCCGATACCACCATGGCTGCGCTGCTGCGCGAAGCAATGGCCAAGCAGAACTGAGTTCTGTTTGATCGGTAAAAAGGGCGACCCTCGGGTCGCCCTTTTTTATGGGCGTTATCTACGCCTGCTTGGGGTGTGACCCTACGTTTTTCGTGGTTGAACTCGCTTGCCTCAACCCGCTAAGGTCCCGACCTTGATTTTCGAGAGACAACCATGGGCTATCTGATCATCGTCGCGCTTATCCAGGCGTTCTCTTTCAGCTTGATAGGCGAGTATCTGGCCGGTCACGTCGACAGTTATTTTGCCGTGCTTGCCCGCGTGGTGCTGGCGGGCTTGGTCTTTCTGCCGTTGACCCGGTGGCGGCAAGTAGAACCGCGCTTTGTGCGCTCGATGCTGCTGATAGGCGCCTTGCAGTACGGCATCACCTACGTGTGCCTTTATTTGAGCTTTCGCGTGCTCAGCGTACCCGAGGTTTTGCTGTTCACCATTCTTACACCGCTGCACGTGACTCTGATCGAAGACGCCATGAATCGGCGGTTCAACCCATGGGCGCTGGTGGCAGCGCTGGTAGCTGTGGCCGGAGCGGCGGTGATTCGCTTCGACAGCATCAGTGGCGAATTTTTCATGGGCTTCCTGTTGCTGCAGTTGGCCAACTTCACGTATGCCGCGGGCCAGGTGTTGTATCGGCATCTGGTTGCCCGGTTCCCCAGCGACCTGCCGCACTATGCGCGGTTCGGCTATTTCTACCTGGGGGCGTTGTTGGTGGTCCTACCTGCGTTTGTGTTGTTCGGCAACAGCGCACACCTGCCCAGCACCCCGGTGCAATGGGGCGTCTTGGTGTTTCTGGGGCTGTGCCCCACGGCGCTGGGCCTGTACTGGTGGAACAAGGGGGCTTGCCTGGTATCGGGTGGCACGCTTGCCGTCATGAACAATTTGCACGTACCCGTGGGGCTGCTGCTCAACCTGCTGATCTGGAACCAGCATGAACCGCTTGGACGGCTTCTGGCAGGCGGTGCCATTATTCTGGGATCTGTATGGCTAAGCCGTTTCAGTGGACGGGCACAGGCCCCGATGCCCGGCAAAGCCTGACATGCATACCGTTTTCGTGATTGTTGCACCGATTTTCGCGTTGATCATCGTCGGCTACCTGTGCCGCCGCACCAACAAATTGGGCGACAAGGCGGCGGCCGAAATCAACAAGATGGTGGTCTGGTTGTGCCTGCCGGCCTTGCTGTTCAAGGTCACCGCTACGGCCACATGGGCCGAAATCTGGCACCCTGGGTTCATCGCCGCATTTGGCGCCGGGGCGCTGGCGATGTTTGCGATTACCCTGCTGTGGCGGCTGCGTGGCGGCCATGGATTAGTGGCGTCGAGCATCGATGGGCTGAGTGCCGGCTACGCCAATACCGGCTACATCGGCATTCCCTTGTGCCTGCTGCTGTTCGGTCAGCCTGGCTTGCAGCCAGCGCTGATTTCGTCGTTGATCGTGGTCTGCCTGGTATTTGCCCTGTCGCTGATGCTGATCGAGATCGGCTTGCAGGATGAGCCCGAGGTGGGCCGCGGCGTGGGCCTGGTGCTCAAGGCGCTGGCCAAGAACCCGCTGGTCGTCGCGCCGCTGGCAGGTGCAGCGTGGGCCATGACCGGGCTGGGGCTGGCCGAACCGGTGATGCACTTGCTCGACATGCTCGCATTGGCCACCACGCCCTGTGCATTGGTGTCGCTCGGCGCATTTCTGGCAGAGAAACAGCCGCGCGCACAGGCCAGCCCCTGGCCGCTGGTAGTGTTGAAATTGGTCGGCCAGCCGGCGCTGACTTGGGTGCTCGCCTACAAGGTGTTTCACCTGCCCGAGATGTGGGCCGCCTCGGCCGTGCTGCTGGCCGCGCTGCCCACCGGTACTGGGCCGTTCATGCTGGCGGAGTACTACAACCGGGATGCGGGATTGATCTCCAGGACCATTCTCTGGTCAACGGTAGTCTCGCTGCTCACCTTGACGGCGCTGCTGTACGCATTGGGGTATGCGCAGTGAATGAGCGGTTCAAACGTTTACAGATTCGGGTCGCGTTCAGCGAGACGCTGGCCGGGCCCAGAACGCGAGGTGAAGCGCTGGCCCAGAACGCCTCACCGACATCGCTACTGGACCGTCGGGCAGGCCGCTAGCGCGCCAGCAGCCAGATGACGGCCACCACGATTACCACGCCAGCCACGATCATCCAGCGGGGCTGGCTGTTTTCCCGTGGCTGCGCCTGGGCGTGTGGCCGGGTGTGCGTCTGCGCCTCGTCAGGTTCAGCGAATCGCGCCTGCTGGGCAGGGGCTTGCGGCGCTGCCAGCGGTGCCTCTTCCCCGCGCAACAGTCGCACCAGTCGCGGCCATCCTGCCTGCTCGGCCAATTGCAACGGCGTTTGCCCCAACGGGTTGAGCGCCGAGGTGTCGGCCCCGTGCTCAAGCAGAGCACTCACCACCGGGTAGTTGCCCGCCAACGTCTCGCGGTGCAGCAGCAACCAACCGCCCTCATCGGGATCGGTGACCATGGCAGGGTGTTGCACCAGTGCATCGTGCACCTGCGCCACCATGTTCACGGCCATGGGATGGTCGGCCTCTTCAAGCTGCTTGAGCGCTTGTGCGTCAGCCGGCGTATCCAGAGCCCGCGAGAGCAACACCTGGGATTGCCCTTTGGGCGCCGGTACGAGCGCCACGAAGCCGGGCTCAGCAAATTCCAGGCCCCAGGCCGCATCGTGTTCAGCACGTTCGGCTGCGGGCATCTCGCTGCGCATTGCATCGATGGTGAAGCCTCCATAGACCTCGCCGGCAGACACGTACATCCAGTCAGTGAGCGCCGAAAACGGCAGCGTTACCCGCTGCGATGCATCGAAGCCCGTGGCCCATTCCGGTTCGTTGAGCAGCACGCCGCTGATCGAGACACCGTCGAACGCCACCTCGCTGAGCCACATGTTCTCCACGGTTGGCAGTTCTGGGTCATCACCGTGGACCGGAAAGGCCATCTTCACGGCGGCCATGTCCAGGCCCTTGATAATCCGGCGCGCCTCCCAGGAGAGCTCGCGCCAGAAGAACTTGAACGTGGCCTGCGCATTGGCGATGGCGGTTTGAAGGGCAGGGCTGTTGTCGTGGGCCGGGTAGATGATTTGCTCGGTCATAGGGTACATCCGTGTAAGTGCGTGTTGATGACGAGGGGTATCAGGGTCATCAGACCGAAGAGCACGGGGGGGGGGTTCGAGGGGCTTGCGAGCCTTGAGCACACCTCCCTGGCTCAAACCTCGCTCATTTCCTCAACCCGCCGCGACATCGGCGCCTGTACGGGCGCAACATGCCCGGCCAGGCCAACGCGCATATCGTTGCCACTGGGCTGCTGATACAAGCTCAACCCAAACTCCGGCAGCACCGCCAGCAGGTAATCGAAGATATCCCCCTGAATGCGCTCGTACTCGGCCCACACCGTGGTGGTGGTGAAGCAGTAGATCTCCAGCGGCACGCCTTCTGCCGTGGTCTGCATCTGGCGGACCATGCAGGTCATGTTCGCGTGCACGTCCGGGTGGTTTCTCAGGTAGGCCAATGCGAAGGCGCGGAAGGTGCCAATGTTGGTCAGCTTGCGCCGGTTGGCCGAGAGTTCCGCCACCGGCCCCAAGGCTTCGTTCCAGCTTTGCAACTCCTGACGTTTGCCGGCCAGGTAGTCACCCAGCAGACGTACCTGACTCAGGCGCTGCTCCTCTTCACGGGTCAGGAAACGGACCCCGGCCGCGTCGATGAACAGGCTGCGCTTGATGCGCCGGCCGCCTGATTGCTGCATGCCCCGGTAGTTGCGGAACGATTCGCTCATCAGGCGCCAGGTGGGGATGGAGACGATGGTCTTGTCGAAGTTCTGCACCTTGACCGTGTGCAGGGTAATGTCCACCACATCGCCATCGGCGCCGACCTGGGGCATTTCGATCCAGTCGCCGACGTGCAGCATGTCGTTGCTGGTCAGCTGCACGCTGGCCACGAATGACAAGAGCGTGTCCTTGTACACCAACAGCAGCACGGCTGACATCGCGCCCAGGCCTGACAGCAGTAGCAACGGTGAACGGTCGATAAGGGTGGCGACGATGACGATGGCCGCGAAGATCCACAGCATCATCTTGGCCAGTTGCACATAGCCCTTGATGGAGCGTGTGCGGGCGTGCTCGGTGCGGGCATAGATGTCGAGCAGGGCATCTAGCAGGCACGACAGGGCCATGGTCATGAACAGCAGCGTGAAAGCCAACGCCAGGTTGCCCAGAAAGTGCTGGGCGGTGTCGGACAGCTCTGGCACCAGCTTGAGCCCGAACTGCAGGACCAGCGACGGTGTGGTCTGCGCCAGGCGGTGGAAAACCTTGTTGTGCCGCAGGTCGTCGAGCCATTTCAGGGCAGGCTGGCGTGCCAGCAGGCGAGCGCCGTGCAGCACCAGAAAGCGCGCCAGGCGCCCTAGAATCAGCGATATCACCAGCAGTACGGCCAGGCCGATGGCGGCGTGCAGCATGGGGTGTTGGTCGAGGGTGCCCCACAGGTCGAGGGAGTCGCGCCAGAAGCGTTGGATGTCCATGGGCTTGCTTACAGTCTTGTTGCCAAACGAGGCGTTATTAGAACGCGGATGGGCAGCCCCATGCCAAAAGAAATTCGGCTAAATCGCTAGAAAACGTTACCCTATGCAGCTGATTTCCGTACTTGCCTGAGGTTACCTCCGTGTTCTCCCAATTCGCCTTGCACGAACGCCTGCTCAAAGCCGTGGCCGAGCTTAACTTCGTCGAGCCTACCCCGGTGCAGGCCGCCGCCATTCCCCTGGCGCTGCAAGGGCGGGACCTGCGTGTCACCGCGCAGACCGGCAGTGGCAAGACGGCGGCGTTCGTTCTGCCGCTGCTCAATCGTCTGGTCGATCTGCGCGAGCGCCGTGTGGAGATTCGCGCGCTGATCCTGCTGCCCACCCGTGAGCTGGCACAGCAGACCCTCAAGCAGGTGCAGCTGTTCTCGCAGTTCACTTACATCAAGTCGGGCCTTGTGACCGGCGGCGAAGACTTCAAGGAACAGGCCGCCATGCTGCGCAAGGTGCCGGACGTGCTGATCGGCACGCCGGGCCGTTTGCTCGAGCAGCTCAACGCCGGCAACCTCGACCTGTCCCACGTCCAGGTGCTGATTCTGGACGAAGCCGACCGCATGCTCGACATGGGCTTTGCCGAGGACATGGAACGCCTGTGCAAGGAATGCGAAAACCGCGAGCAGACCCTGTTGTTCTCGGCCACTACCGGCGGCGCGGCGTTGCGCGACATGATCGGCAAGGTCCTGAAAGACCCTGAGCACCTGATGCTCAACAGCGTATCGCAGCTGGCCGAGGGCACCCGCCAGCAGATCATCACGGCCGACCATGACCAGCACAAAGAGCAGATCGTGCAATGGCTGCTGGCCAACGAAACCTTCGACAAGGCGATCATCTTCTCCAATACCCGCGCCATGGCTGACCGTATCTATGGCCACCTGGTCGCCAAGGACGTCAAGGCATTCGTGCTGCATGGCGAGAAGGACCAGAAAGACCGCAAGCTGGCCATCGAGCGCTTCAAGCAGGGCAGCTCCAAGGTGCTGGTCGCCACCGACGTGGCCGCGCGGGGCCTGGACATCGACGGCCTGGACTTGGTCATCAACTTCGACATGCCACGCAGCGGCGATGAATACGTGCACCGTGTGGGTCGTACCGGGCGCGCCGGGGGCGAAGGCCTGGCGATCTCGCTGATCACCCATAACGACTGGAACCTGATGTCCAGCATCGAGCGCTACCTCAAGCAGCAGTTCGAGCGCCGGGTCATCAAGGAAGTCAAAGGCACCTATGGCGGGCCCAAGAAAGTCAAGGCGTCTGGCAAAGCTGCCAGCACCAAAAAGAAGAAGACGGACAAGAAGGGTGGCGACAAGAAGGCCAGTGCCAAGCGCAAGCCTACGGCCAAGCCAAGGGCCAACGCACCGTTGACCAGCTCCGATGGGCTCGCACCGTTGAAGAAGCGCAAGCCGTCGGCCGAGTAAGGCCGGGTGCCTGTGCCAGGGCAGCGCTCAGCGCCGCCCTGGCAGCTACCGTCCTCGCGTCATCCCGCCTTTTTTTCGGCCGCTTTCAATTCCTTGATACGCGTGTCGATCAACTGACACTTGTCCGGCAAGTCCTTGCTGGCGGTGCCCAACTGCATGCCTTGCAGTTCCTCGTTGATTTCCTTGGCCTTCGCCGGGTTCTGTTCGGTCAATTGGGCCACCAGCCCAGCCAGTTCCTCGCGTTTTTGCGTCGCTTCTTCCGGCGTGCATGCCCAGGCGGGCAACGCGCTGCACAGTGTGACCAGGCAAGTGATACGCAGCAGTGGTTTCATCCTTTGTTCCTCCGGCGTGGTTGATGGACGGTTGAGGCGCGGCGAGCCGATTGGTTCACGATCAGGGATAAGTGGCCAGAGGTCGGTGTGGCTTATTGCAGCTAAAGCACGTGACCTCCAGGCCCTTTGCGCGGAACGTGCCCAGATTTGAAAGGTCCCAAAATTGTGTACATCCTCGACGCACACCAGGAGGTAATCGCATGCGTACCATCTACAACTGGGACCTGATCGAACGCTTGTTGCATGAAGTGCAGAACGGCAGTGGGCAGAACTTCACGCCCCGCCCTTATGCCGAAGCGCACGCCGCTGACCTGGCGGCCAAGGGTGAACCCGTCAGTGACCTGGATCGCCTCAAAAGCCAGGCCTGCGAATACGAGAAGCTGCTTCTGGAGCGAGGCTATATTCAAAGCCGCCCGGAAGAGGAGGGTGGTAACGGCGAGAACTTCGTGCTGACCGAGCGAGGGTCGCGCCTGATGAGCCTGATTGACAGCAGCATTCCAGGCTTCGAACACCCGCGGCAAGTGCTGGATGATCAGGACGATGCGCTGGATGAAAGCACCTTTGAACACGTCTCGTCCAAGGCGCAGATTGCCGGCGGTGCCATTTAAGGCTGGCCAGTGAGGCATGCGTGAATTGATAATCCCCTGTCCCTTTTTTCAGGTAAATCACTGCGCATGCCTTTGCACCGTCTCGAGGTCCGCCGATGAGCGTGGCCCGTAAGAACCCCGATGCCTTCGCGTTCCAGGTCATGGTGGTGCTCTGCCTGATCTGGGGCAGCCAGCAGGTGCTGATCAAAACGGCCGCCGTGGACATTGCCCCGGTGATGCAGGCAACCCTGCGCAACTGCATCGCTGCGGTGCTGGTTGGGCTGATGGTGCTTTGGCGCGGCGACTGGAAACAGATGGGGGTGACCTGGCGCGCGGGCGTGCTGGCGGGCGGGCTGTTCGGGCTCGAGTTTCTGTTCATCGCCGAAGGACTCAAGCTGACCACGGCCGCTCACATGTCGGTGTTCCTGTACACAGCGCCCATCTTCACCGCCCTTGGCCTGCATTTCATGCTGCCCAGCGAACGGCTGAGGCTGTTGCAGTGGCTGGGCATACTGCTGGCGTTCGCGGGCATCGCACTGGCCTTCGTGGGTGGGACCTCATGGGCCGACATGGACGGGCGCACCTTGCTGGGGGATGCCTTCGGGGTACTCGCCGGCTTGGCGTGGGGCGCGACCACGGTCGTGGTCAGGGGGTCGCGGCTTTCCGAGGCACCGGCAACCCTTACCCTGTTCTATCAGCTAGCCGTAGGTTTTGTCGGCTTACTGCTCATTGGGCTGATCACGGGGCAGGCCGGCGATGTGGTCATGACGCCGCTGGCGATTGGGAGCGTATTGTTCCAGGGCGTAATCGTCTCGTTCATCAGTTACCTGACCTGGTTCTGGCTGCTGCGCAAGTACCTGGCATCGAACCTGGCTGTGTTTTCATTCATCACGCCCCTGTTCGGCGTCACCTTCGGGGTGTTGATCCTGGGCGAACCGCTGACCGTGAACTTCGTGCTTGGCGCTGTACTGGTGCTCGTGGGCGTGGTTCTGGTAAGTGCCGAACCCTGGGTACGGCAGCAACTGCGCAAATGGGTCGGGTAAGGCCAGAACCTAGCAGTAACATAGGGAAACGATTGGCGGTGCCAGGAAATCCCCCAAGCGGCTTGATCGGCGTCACAATCACCCCCATCTGTAAGATCAGACGTAGGCGTCAGCCCATACATGCGGCTATGATCTGTATAAGGCAGCGCCAAACTGATTCGCCGTTAGGCTTACCCGTAAAGGGGGCATTATGAATAAAGCACTGTACAACTGGCTCCACGACCTTGGGGTTGCCTTGGGTTTGATTCCGCCGCCCTTGCAGCCGGTGCCCATCCCGACTGATGAAAAGCAGCGCCCCCGTCAGCCACGCCGCCGCTGAGCGAGCGAAGGCCGCTCTACCTTTCGGGGCAGAGCGGCTTCTTTGTTCTAATTAGGCGTTTTTTTGCTTGGCGCACCCGCTCTAGAGCTCCGGCTGTTCGTAACGGCTTTCGGCAGCACTGATCGAGCCCTGCTTCTCCCTCTGTAATATCCCCCTTCCACCCACTCATCCCCGCGCTTTGCGACCTGTTTCAGCCAGCTGCGACACTGGCGTAAACATTGCGTTGATGTATTTCGTCAGGATGCAATAATTTCCTGCGGCTACGGCCTCCTATTTGAAAGCGCTCTGCTACATATCAACCTTGCGCCTACTTTTCTCCCATTTTCATCCTGCAAGGATCGCCGAAGATGCGCACGAACTTGCCCGTCACCGAGCATGAAAGAACCTTCCCCGGTGACCAGCGCCTGATCTCGACCACCGATCTGGATAGCCGAATCACCTACTGCAACGAAGCGTTCGTGGCCATTAGTGGCTTCACTTATGACGAACTGGTGGGTCAGCCCCACAATTTGGTACGTCATCCGGACATGCCCGCCGCGGTGTTCGGCCATATGTGGGACACCATCAAGCAGGGCAAGCCCTGGATGGGTATCGTCAAAAACCGAGCAAAGAACGGTGACTATTACTGGGTCAGTGCCTACGTCACGCCCATCTACGAACAAGGCCGCGTCAGTGGTTACGAGTCAGTGCGTTCAGTGCCCAGCCGCGCGCAGATCGCCCGTGCCGAGCGCCTGTATGCCCGCCTGCGCAGTGACCGTGCGCCGTTGCCGTGGGTAGCACGTGTGGGCCAACGCCTGGGGACTGGATGGCCGCTTGCCGCCGCCGGAGCGCTATCGGCGCTCGCCTACGCCAGCCTGCCGGCCTACGCTGCACTGGCGGTATTGATGACCAGCCTGCTGCTGGCCTGGTACGTCATCGAGCGCCAGCACAGCCAAGCCATACAGCGCACGTTGGCTGCACACCCCAAGGCCTTCACCAGCCCGCTGGTGGCGCTGACCTATAGCGCCAGCCCCGGGCTGCATGGGCAAATGGATCTGGCCATTCTGAGTGAAGAAGCGCGCTTGCAAACCGCCTTGACCCGGCTTGAGGATGCAGGCGTGGGGGTAAAGGACCGGGCTTCACAATCCTCCAAACTGTCAGACACACAGGCCTCGATGCTTGACCGTCAACGCAGTGAAACGGATCAGTCCGCCACTGCCATCGCCGAGATGGCGGCAACCATCCAGCAGGTCACGCAGAACGTCCAGAGCACGGCCCATGCCGCCGGCGACGCCGATCAATTGGCTCAGCGCGGCAGTGAGCTGGCCCAGCAGAGCCTGCATGCGATGGACAGCATGAGCGATGCGGTCAGTGATATTGGCCAGGCCGTCAGCGCACTCGCCCAGCAGACCCAGTCCATCGGCAGCGTGGTCGATGTGATCACAGCCATTGCCGAGCAGACCAACCTGCTGGCACTTAACGCTGCCATCGAAGCGGCCCGAGCGGGGGAGCAGGGGCGGGGGTTTGCCGTGGTGGCCGACGAGGTCCGTTCGCTGGCCCAGCGCACCCGCACTTCGACCGAGGAAATTCATCAGATCATCGCCACCCTGCGCGCGGGCACCGAGCGGGCAGTGAGCTCCGCCGGCCACGGTGAGCGCATCGCGCGCGACAGCAGGCAAAGCGTTGAGGCCGTGCAGAATGCGCTGGTCGGCATCGCCCAGGCGGTCAGCAGTATCACAAGGATGAGCCAACAGATGGCTGCTGCTTCCGAGCAGCAAAGCCATGTGGCTGAAGACATCAACCAGCAGATCACGCGCATCGCCCAGTTGTGCGATCAAAGCGCTGGGCAGGCACGGCAAGGCGCGCAGATCAGCCAGGACCTCGAACGCATGGCCGACTATCTCTACGGCCTGGCCGAGCGCTTCAATCGCTGATCGCCCACACCTGCGCGGGGCACGCTTTGGGCTGAAGGCGTGCCGGTTGATCTGCGGTTCTGTGGCACACTGCGCGGCCAAGGAGACCTCATGTCCAGACCCCGCTGCGAGCGCTGCCTGCGCCCCCTCGACCATTGCCTCTGCGCCTTGATACCTGCGATCGGCAGCAGGACCCGCGTGTTGCTGTTGCAGCACCCAAGCGAAGCGTCCCATGCGCTGAACACGGCTCGCCTGGCAGCGCTAGGCTTGATCAATGCCCAGCTGCACGTGGGTGAAGTATTCAACGACCTGGACCAATGGCTGGCAATGCCGGGTTACCGGCCAGTGGTGTTGTTTCCGGGCGAGGGGGCGCAAGCGCTCGGGCCTTACACGCAGACCGACGACACACCGTTGTTGCTGGTCGTGCCGGACGGTACCTGGCGCAAGGCGCGCAAGCTGATGTACCTCAATCCGCTGCTGGCGGCTCTGCCGAAGGTCACCTTGGGGAATGTGACGCCGTCACGCTATCGTCTGCGCAAGGCGCCCGAGGCAGGCGCGCTTTCGACCATCGAGGCGGTGGTGCAGGCCTTGAACGTGCTGGAGTACCCTGCCAGCTTCGACGCCGTGCTGGCGCCGTTCGAGGCCCTGATCGAAGGGCAGATCCAAGCCATGGGCGCAGGCACCTACCAGCGCAATCATCGCAAGGATACGGGGGCGCCCTGAGCGACGCCCCGGTCTGGTCAGCGCATCTCGGGCAGATGGGCTTCGGTGCGCACTTCGGTGGCCGCGTAGGCGTCAGGCGGTAGCGAGATGCGCTGCTTGCTCAACAGCTCGCCCATTGTGGCCAGTACTCGGTAGCGGGAATAGGCTTCGGTGTAGCGCACCTCGGTGTAGCGACGGTCCGCGTTGTACAGCTCGTTTTCACTGTCGAGCACGTCCAGCAGGGTACGCTGGCCCAGGCCGAACTGGTCCTGGTAGGCGGCGCGCACCCGTTTGGTGGTGTCGGCGTACTCGCGCGCGGTAGGCAGCTGCTTGCTGGCGTTGTTCAGGGCGTTCCAGGCCAGGCTCAGGTTTTCGGTCAGCTCGCGCAGTGCATTGTTGCGAATGTCCATGGCCTGGTTGATCTTGTGCGCGTCGGAGTTCAGGCGGGCCTT
The DNA here is from genome assembly GCF_007680745.1 of Pseudomonas sp. DE0010. Lineage (NCBI taxonomy): Bacteria > Pseudomonadati > Pseudomonadota > Gammaproteobacteria > Pseudomonadales > Pseudomonadaceae > Pseudomonas > Pseudomonas sp. DE0010. The sequence continues at coordinate 140,249 of NZ_VEJQ01000006.1, read as the reverse complement.
GTCGCTGCCACCGCGGAACAGGTTGTAGTTCATCTCCACGCCTGCCTGCCAGTCGTTGTTGCTGTGGCCTTTTTCACCGCCGGTATTGTTGTTGGCACCGGTGGCCAGAATGGCATCAAAGCGCGGGTAGAAGGTGGACTTGGCAACCTTGTACTGCTCTTCGGCGGCGTTCACGTCCGCCTGGGCCGACTTGATGTAAGGGTTGTTCTGGCGCATGCCTTCGCGTGCTTCTTCCAGCGTTGCTGGCATTTGCACGGCGACCGCTTGCGGATCTTCCAGCTCATCCGGCACACGGCCCACGACGCTGAAGAAGTTGGCTTCGGCATCGGCCAGGTCCACCTCGGCGGTATCGAGGTTGTTCTCCGCCAGGGCGCGACGAGCACGGGACTGGTCCAGGTCAGCTGTGCTGCCGACACCCCGTTCGTTGCGCAGGCCGATCTGGTCGTTCACCCGCAGATGGGCTTGCAGGTTGTTCTTGGCAAGGCTTACCAGTTCGCGGCGCTTGAGCACTTCCAGGTACACCTCGATGGCGCGCAAGGCGACGTCCTGAGCCACTGCCTGGGTGTAGTACGCACGGGAGGTGGAGACCGCTTGGGTGCGGCCCACTTCACTGGAGGTGTTGAAGCCATCGAAGATCATCTGCCGCAGGCGCAGGTCGGCCTGGGAATAGTTGAGGGTTTCCTTGCCACGTCGTCCGTCAGTACCACGCGTGTTGGCGTTGTCCGAGCGCTGGCGACCGTAGCCCGCTACCAGGTCGACGGATGGGTAGTAGCCGCCGCGGGCGAACTTCACATCTTCATCGGCAGACAACTTGCTGTTGCGGTTCGAGCTGACCTGGGGGTGGTAGTCCACAGCGCTTTGGACAGCTTCGGTGATCGACATCGCCTGCACGTGGGCGCTTGCCAGAGCCAACAGCAACGCACTGGTGATGGGGTTCAAAAAACGCATGGGTACCTCTCCCTGATCCTGGGTTTTCCTACAAATCGCCAAAAAAATGACTATATTCCGATGCCGTATAGTGTTGCAGGTTTTTAAGCCCACAGCTAAGTACATTCACTGGCATGAGTAAGAAGATTTATTCATATCAACGTGCCATGTTCGACATTAATTGTCTAACGCTGGAAAGGGGAGCTACTTGATCCGGTGCCATCCCGCGCTGTCCAGGTGGCGCCAAGTGGCGGCTGCAGCCGGTTCCGGTACGTATCTAAATAAAAACCTGGTGGGGTAGGCCAAGTTGATATTTGGCGACAAATTATTGTCACTGAGGCGGTCTGTAGGTTTTCTGCCGAAGAATGTAGAACGTGACACCTACCGCACTGGCCAACATGAACAGCCGTGCCCAGGGGAAAGGAACCAGATAGCAGGAAACGGCGATGCTCAACCACATCAGGCCTATGGCATAGGCCTTGGCTTTGAGGGGCATACCCTCGCCGCCTAGGTAGCCCCGGATCCAGGGCCCCAGGCGAGGGTGGCTGACCAACCAGTCGTGAAAGCGTGGCGAGCTGCGGGCAAAACACGCCGCTGCCAGCAGGAGAAACGGAGTGGTCGGCAGCACCGGCAGGAAGATGCCAACCACGCCCAGCGCCACGCTCAGCCAGCCGATGGCCAGCAGCAGGTAGCGCATGCCCGGCTTAGTGGTGACGGGGCTTGAGCAGGGCCGGTTTCTCTTCCGGGGCATGCAACAACAGGAACAGCGCGGTCAGGGCCTCGGGAATCTGCACGATCATGTCGTCCTGAAGGCTGGCATTGCTGGCGATGTCGGCAAATTCAGGCTGCTCGTCGAACAGGCCCGAACCGACCATGATCGGCAGCAGCATTTCGCTCACTTCCTCTTCGGCATTCTCGAACCAGGCTTCCTCGCGCAGGAAGACCCCTTCCATGAAGCCGATGCACCAGCCGCGCAGGTCGGAGTCGTCAGGGTCATCGCCCAGATCCAGGTCGCAGGGCAGCTCGAACTCGTCATCACTGGCCAACTGGCGCGCGATATGGCCTTTGAGGGCAACCAGCGTGGCCTCGATCTCGACGCGCTGGGCCTCGCTGGCGTAGTGCGGTTCTTCGGCGAACAAGGCGTCGATCCATTCGCGCTCGGGCACCTCTTCGGCGTTGATCGACAAGGCAGTGAGGTAGCCGTGGGCGGCGACATAGTCCAGCGCTTCTTCGTGCAGCTCGTCGGCGTCGAGGAAGGCTTGCAGGCGGGTCAGTTGCTCGGCGAAGGACATTACGGGGCTACCTTGGGAATAAACGATACCGAATTCTAGCACCTTGCAGCGTCAGCGGGGCAAAGACACGCCCATCGCAACGGTGCCAGCGCAGGGAGCGGGTGCGGTATACTTGGCGGTTTCCAGCCAAGGGCCCACCGTTGTCGGGCCCTTGGCAAAAACCGCTTACGCATTCGGCGTGTGCGGCGCGGGTTTTTCGTCCAGCCTGTAGCGGGGTGGTACGGCGTTTTTGGAGTTGCACATGCTCGAACAGGCTCAGCGCGTTCTCAAGGACATCTTCGGCTACGACAGCTTCCGAGGGCGCCAGGCAGCGATCATCGAATGCGTAGCCAATGGTGGCGATGCCCTGGTGCTGATGCCCACAGGTGGCGGCAAGTCGCTGTGTTTCCAGGTACCGGGGTTGCTGCGCCCAGGCCTGACCGTGGTGGTGTCGCCGTTGATCGCACTGATGGACGACCAGGTAGCCACGCTCGATGAACTTGGGGTATCGGCCGCTGCGCTGAACTCCACGCTCAATGCCGAGCAGCAACGGGAACTGGCTGGGCGCCTGCGCCGCGGCGAGGTGAAGATGCTCTACCTGGCGCCAGAGCGCCTGGTGCAACCGCGCATGCTCGATTTTCTGCGCGACCTGGACATTTCGCTGTTCGCCATCGACGAAGCCCACTGCGTGTCCCAGTGGGGCCACGATTTTCGCCCCGAATACTTGCAACTGGGCCAACTGGCCGAGCTGTTCCCGCATGTGCCACGCATTGCGCTCACCGCGACCGCAGACATGCGTACCCGGGAAGAAATCGTCCAGCGCCTGCACCTGCAGGGGGCCGAGCGCTTCCTCTCAAGCTTCGATCGGCCGAACATCTTCTACCGCATCGTCCCCAAGGAAGCGCCCCGCAAGCAGCTCATGGCGTTTCTGGGCGAACGGCGTGGGAACGCAGGCATCGTCTATTGCCTGTCGCGCAAGAAAGTCGACGAAACCGCTGCGTTTCTCTGCGACCAGGGCTTCCCCGCGCTGCCTTACCACGCCGGCCTGCCGGCTGAGACGCGCTCGGCCAACCAGCATCGGTTCCTCAACGAAGAAGGGCTGATCATGGTCGCGACCATCGCCTTTGGCATGGGCATCGACAAGCCCAACGTGCGTTTCGTCGCGCACCTGGACCTGCCAAAGTCGCTGGAAGCCTACTATCAGGAAACCGGTCGTGCCGGTCGTGACGGCCTGCCTTCGGACGCCTGGATGGCGTACGGCTTGCAGGACATGGTCATGCTCAAGCAGATGCTGCAGAACTCCGAGGGTGACGAGCGGCACAAGCGCATCGAGCAGCACAAGCTCGACGCAATGCTTGCCTTGTGCGAGGAGACACGCTGCCGACGCCAGACCTTGCTGGCGTACTTCGATGAGACGCTGGAACAACCCTGCGGGCACTGCGACAACTGTGTCGACAACGTGCAGACGTGGGATGCCACCGAGCCCGCCCGCCAGGCATTGTCAGCAGTATTTCGCACCGGCCAGCGTTATGGCGTGGGGCATCTGGTGGACGTGCTGCTGGGCAAAAGCACCGAGAAAGTGACCAATTTCGGTCATGACAAGCTGTCGGTGTTCGGCGTCGGCAAGGCGCTGGCCGAGGCCGACTGGCGCTCGCTGTTCCGCCAACTGGTAGCCCGTGGCCTGGTCGACATCGACCTGGAAGGCTACGGCGGCCTGCGCCTGTCGGACAGCTGCCGCCCGCTGCTGCGCGGCGAAGTCACGTTGCAACTGCGCCGTGACCTGAAGCCGCAGACCGTGGCCAAGGCCTCGTCTTCTGGCGGCGGCAGCCCGGCGAGCCAGTTGGTGCGTGCAGAAGAACGCGAATTGTGGGAAGCGCTGCGCACCTTGCGCCGCAAGCTTGCCGAAGAGCATCGCGTCCCGCCTTACGTCATCTTCCCGGACTCCACCCTGCTCGAGATGTTGCGCAGCCAGCCGGTGACCCTGAGCGACATGGCGCAGGTCAGCGGTGTCGGCGCCCGCAAACTGGAACGCTACGGGCAGGCTTTCCTGGAAGTGCTCAATGGCAGCGGCGGTACTGCCGAGGCCCCGAAGGTGGTACTGGACTTGCGTCATGAACTGGTCAGCCTGGCCCGCGCCGGCATGACGCCGGCGCAGATCGCCGGTCAGCTCGACTGCACTGAAAAGAATGTCTACAGCCTGCTGGCTGAGGCCTTGGGGCGTCAGGAGCTCAACCTCGAACAAGCGCTGGACCTGCCGGAAGATCTTCTGTCGGAGATCCAGGATGCCTTCCTCGACGGCGAAGGCGAATTGCCACCCGTTTCCACCATTGCGCCGTTGTTCGGATCGCGTGTGCCAGACGGCGTCCTGCACTGCGTGCGTGCCGCCTTGGCGGCTGAGTTCGAGCTGTGACAGTGCGCGCTACCGGCTCGGCCCGAGCGGTTTGCTGATCCGTGTCACGCCAGCGCACATTTACCCTGCAGCAGCGCATCCCGACGGCTTGCCTCGTCGGGCTGCGCATGATTAGCTGCCTAACAATTAGAACTGTTCGACGAGTCGCTTTATGCCCCTGACTGACAATCAACACCGCTTCGGCATGCAGCTTGCCCAGATGTCCCGTGGTTGGCGCGCCGAGCTTGATCGCCGCCTGGCCGGCCTCAATCTGTCACAGGCGCGGTGGCTGGTGCTGCTGCACCTGGCACGGTTCGAGGAAGCGCCTACCCAACGCGAACTGGCGCAGAGCGTCGGCGTGGAGGGCCCGACCCTGGCGCGGTTGCTCGATAGTCTCGAAGGGCAGGGGCTGGTGCGTCGCCAGGCCGTTGTCGAAGACCGGCGGGCCAAGAAGATCCTGCTGTGCCCCCCAGCCAAGCCCCTGATCGAGCAGATCGAGACCATCGCCAATCAGCTGCGCATCGAGCTTTTCACAGGCGTCGATGAAGCGGACCTTGAGGTCTGCATGCGGGTCCATGCCAAGATTCTGAGCAACCTGGAAAAGCCCTGATCCACCGTTTGCGAGGCGCATCACCATGACCGAGCCAAAGTCTGAAATCGTCATCACCTATTGCACCCAGTGCCAGTGGCTGCTGCGTGCCGGCTGGCTGGCCCAGGAGCTACTCAGTACGTTTGGCCAGGACCTGGGGCAGGTGGCCTTGCAGCCGGGCACCGGTGGCGTCTTTCGCATCACCTGCGATGGCGTGCAGGTGTGGGAGCGCAACGCCGATGGCGGCTTCCCTGAAGCAAAAGTGCTCAAGCAACGCGTACGCGATCAGATCGATCCACAGCGCGACCTGGGTCACAACGACCGCTAACCGCCCCGGCCGTGTCGATACTGCAGGCCGGCCTCTTGGCGTCAGAGGCGCACCTTGCCTAGCAGCACGTCCCTGAACATCGCGAAGTCGCCCAGCAGGCTATAGAAGGGATAAGTGAAGGTCGCAGGCCGATTCTTCTCGAAAAAGTAATGCCCTACCCAGGCCAGGCCGTAGCCGACCACGGGCACCGCCAGCAGCAGCATCCACTTGCCGCTGCCGATGGCATAGGCCAGCAGGGCAATGACCAGGCTGGTGCCCACAAAGTGCAGGCGGCGGCACGTGGGGTTGCTGTGCTCACCAAGGTAGTACGGGTAGAACTCCGCGAAGGTTCGGAATTGCGCTGTGCGGTCCATGACACTGCTCCGGAAGATTGACTGGGAATGATAGACACGGCGTGGAGCCTGATTCGAGTCTAGAGTCACTGACGAGGCGTACCAGTGACAATAGGCGCCAATTGAGTATCCTTGGGGTTCACCGCAGGAGCGGTCAGCATAAGAAGCGTGCCATGAGCGAAAGAACCACCTCCGCCAGCTGGGCATCTGGGATCGTCAAGGCGCTGGAGCTCGAAGGGCTCGATTGCCAGGCCATGTTCAAGCAGCTGGGGCTGGATTTCGCTGCTCTGGACGATCCAGATGCGCGCTTCCCGCAGGACGCCATGACCCGACTGTGGCAACTGGCAGTTGAGCTATCAGGCAATGAAGCAATCGGCCTGAACATGGCGCGCGTGGTCAGGCCGGCATCCTTTCATGTGGTGGGCTACGCGCTGATGTCCAGCCGCACGCTGGCCGAAGGCTTCGCACGGCTGGTGCGTTACCAGCGCATCATCGCCGAGAGCTCTGACTTGAGCTTTATCCTCACCCCTGAAGGCTATTCGCTGATCCTGACCGTGCATGGCGACCACCTGCCGCCCACCCGGCATAGTGCCGAGGCGTCGCTGGCCTGCGCCCTGTCGCTGTGCAAATGGCTCAGCGGCCGGCCGGTCCAGCCGCGACGGGTGCTGATACAGGGGCCACCGCCCAAGCACCTGGAACCCTACAAAGTGGCCTTTCATTCCCCGCTGATCTTCAATGCGCCCCATGATGCCCTGGTCTTCGAGCGGGCTGACATGGAGGCACCACTGCCAACAGCCAACGAAGCCATGGCCGTATTGCACGACCGGTTCGCCGGTGAATACCTGGCACGCTTCTCGGAGACCCGCGTGACCCACCGGGTGCGCCAGGTGCTGTGCCGCATCCTGCCCCAGGGCGAGCCCAAGCGTGAAACCCTGGCACAGGCGCTGCACCTGTCCCAGCGCACCTTGCAGCGCCGGTTGCAGGATGAGGGCACCAGCTTCCAGGCGTTGCTTGACGATACCCGGCGAGAACTGGCTGAACAGTACTTGGCCCAGCCCAACATGACCCTGCTGGAGACCGCCTACCTGCTTGGCTTTGCCGACCCTAGCAACTTCTACCGGGCCTTTCGCCGTTGGTTTGGCGTCACGCCCAGCGAGTACCGGGCTCGCCTGGGCACCGATATCGACGGAGTCAGTGACGCCAGAAAGCCGGCATGCACAACACCAGCACGGTGATGATTTCCAGCCGGCCCAGCAGCATGCCGCCGGCCAGGATCCACTTGGCGGCGTCGGGCAGCTTGGCGTAGTTGCCGGACGGACCGATCACTTCGCCAAGGCCCGGGCCCACGCCGGACACCGTCCCGGCCGCGCCGGTCAGGGCGGTCATCCAGTCGACCCCCAGCAATGACAGCAGCAACGCCATCACGCAGATGGTGATGGCGAAAAAGAAGGAAAACGTGAGGATCGAGCGTACGATTTCTTCGTCGAGGCGGTGCCCGTTGTACTTCTGCTTGATTACCGCCCGGGGGTGAATCAACTGGTTGAGGTTGGCCTTGAGCAGGATATAGGCCACCTGAAAGCGAAATATCTTGATGCCGCCGGCCGTCGAACCGGAACACCCGCCCACGAACCCCAAGTAGAAAAACAGCATCAACGAGAAGTTGCCCCACAGGCTGTAGTCACCCAACGCAAAGCCTGTGGTGGTCACGACCGAGGTCACGTTCAGCGCGACGTGCCGCAAGGCATCCAGCCAGTGCAGGTTGGTGGTGTACCAGTACCAGGTGCCCAGGATCACCCAGGTCGCCACCAGCATGCCCAGCAAGCCCTGCACCTGTTGATCGCGGATCAGGGCCCCGCGGTTGCCGCGCAACGTGGCCACGTACAGGGTGAACGGCAGGCTGCCGAGGATCATCACCACCACGGCCACCCAGTGCACGGCGGGCATGTCCCACTTGGCCAGAGACTGGTCGGAGGTTGAAAAACCGCCGGTGGAAATTGCCGACATGGCATGGTTGATCGCATCGAACGGGCTCATGCCGGCCCACCAGAACGCCAGGGCACCGAAGATGGAAAAGCCGACATAGACCCCGACGATGGACTTGGCGACCATGTGCGAGCGCGGCATCACTTTCTCGGAGCGGTCCGAGGATTCGGTCTGGAACAGCCTCATGCCACCGATGCGCAGCAGGGGAAGAATGGCTACCGCCATGGCGATGAAGCCAATACCGCCCAGCCAGTGCAGCATCGAGCGCCACATCAGGATGCCGGGCGACATGCTGTCCAGGCCGCTGAGTACGGTAGCGCCGGTGGCGGTGATGCCCGACATGCTTTCGAAAAACGCATCGGTGTAGCTGATGTGCTGCGTAAGCAGAAAGGGCAGGGCAGCGAACACGCACACCACCACCCAGGAGCACACCGTCAGCAGGTACATGTCGCGTGGACGCAGGTGCACGTGTTCGGGCCTGCCGGGCACCACCAGCAGCAGGCCCGCCACGAAGGTGATCAGGCTCGACCAGAGAAAGGACGGCAGGTCGCGGGTGTGTTCGAAGATCACCAGGGTGGCCATGGGGACAGCCATGCCCACGGCGAGCGTGATGAGGAAGATGCCGATGATGAAACCAATGATCCTTAGGGTCGGCAACGCCATGTGTTCTGCTCGGGCTCGAAACGGAAGGGCGCCATTCTACCTGTGGGGCGCAAAGGCTCAAGGCCAAGCTGCATCTTCATGCTGCAGGCCCTGGATGAGGTCGTGCTTGCAGCGTGGCGTCGGCCCCTTGAGAATGGCCGCACATTCATGTTCCAGGAGGGTAGCCGATGGAGGCTCTCGACGCATTGCTCAACCGGGTTTCGGTCCCGCGCCTGACCGACCCTGCGCCCAACGATGCCCAGCGTGAGGCCTTGTTCCAGGCTGCGCTGCGCGCCCCGGACCACGGTCAACTACGCCCTTGGCGCTTTCTGACTATCGAAGGATCGGCACGCGAGCGGTTGGGTGAGCTGTTCGCCAGCGCAGTCCAAAAGCGCGGCGATGCCAGTGAGGCTGCGTTGAGCAAGGCCCGCGCCATGCCGCTACGCGCGCCCTTGCTGATCGTGGTCATTGCCCGGTTGCACAAGCAGCACCCCAAGGTCCCGGTGCTTGAGCAGCAACTGGCGGCAGGGTGCGCGGCCCACGGCATACTGATTGCCGCGCACGCCCAGGGCGTGGGTGCCGTATGGCGCACCGGGGACCTGGCCTTCGATGCCCATGTCCATGAAGGCCTGGGCTTGGCAGACAACGAGGAGCTGCTTGGCTTCCTGTATGTGGGTACGCCCTTGACCGAGCCTCGCACGGCGCCTGTGCTCGCCACTGCCGACTTCGTCAGCGCCTGGGGCGACTGACCCCCGCCGCGTTTGACCCAAGCCGTTGGCCATTGCGCAGACCTGCGCAGTGGCGTTAGCTGCCAGGCGCTTCCGCCACCGGCAGCTCCAGCGTCGCGACGAAACCGCCTTGTGGATGGTTGGCCAGTATCAGTCGGCCTCCATGGCGCTCTGCCGCCTTGCGTGCAATCGCCAGCCCAAGGCCGTGTCCCGGAGCTTGTTGTCCCGGCGCCCGGAAAAACGGCTCGCCCAGTTGAGCCAGGTGCTCAGCTGCCACGCCGGGGCCCCGGTCACGTACGCACACCCGGAGCACGTCGCCCTCGCGCCACGCGCTCAGCTCCACAGGTTGACCCGCCGGGGTAAAGCGCAGGGCATTGCGCAGCAGGTTGTCCACCGCACGCTCAATCAGGGTTGGCCAACCCTGCAGGGTCAACCCGGGTTGCGCCTCAAGGCGTACATCATGCTCAGGGGCCGTCAGTTGCGCGTCCTTGCGCACGCTGCCCAGCAGCGCGTTGAGATCGACCGTTTCGGCATGGGCCTGGTCGGCGTCCACACGCGCCAAGGTCAAAATCTCACTGATCAGGTCTTCCAGGCGGTCGCATTCGCGGGTCAGGCGCGGCCACAAGGCCTGACGCTGCTCCGGCTCGGCCCGTTCGGCCAGGGCCAGGGCGATGCGCAGCCGGGCCAGCGGAGAACGCAGCTCGTGGGACACATCGCGCAGCAATTGGCGCTGGCTGGCGATGGTGCTTTGCAGGCGAGCGCCCATCTTGTTGAAATCCTTGGCCAGGACGCCGAATTCATCGCGCCTGCCGGCCAGTTGCGCCAGGCTGTTCTGCTGGTAGGTACTCTGCCCAAGGTCGTGCACCGCGCCACGCAAGCGGCTCAAGGGGCGGGTGATGGACAATGTCACGAACAGGCTGAACAGGGTCAGCACCACCAAGGCGATGCCCAATGCGCTCAGCGGCCAGAGCAGGCTCTCGCGGTGCCAGGCATCGAGGGCGGGGTGGGGGATGCGGTAGATCAGCAGGTAGGACGCATTGCTCTGGGGGCTGGTGTATTCCTCGGTCAGGCGGCGCCACGGCAGGCGCCGGTCATCGTTGTGCTGCCTGGCTTCGAGTGCAGCCGCGCGCCGGGGAAAGGTGCCTGGCACCACAGCGTCGCCACTGTCGTCCAGCACTTGCACGTCGATCTTGTAGCGCGCCTTGCGCCTTTCGAGAAAATGCTGCGCTGCGCCGGGGCCTTCCTGCTCGTAGTGCCTGGCCCATTGGCTGGCTAGCGTGTTCAGCCCCGGATGACGGCTTAGAATCCAGGCGTCCTGGTTGAGCGTGTGCGCCAGCAGTATCGACAGCCCTGCTACCAGGGCGATGGCCAGCCAGAAGCTGGCCAGGATGCGCCAGAACAGTGAACGCACGTAGACCTCCCCAAACGATGAAAGCCCGCCGCGCGCCAGGCTAACCTGGGGCACGGCGGGCGCTGACACTGGAGCTTACTGGGACTTGCCGGCTTTTTCAGCTTTCCAGGCCTGGAACTCCTGCCACTCCGCCTTCTTGGCGGCGCGTTCTTTTTGCAGTTCGTCGAACTTCTTCTGCTGGTCTGGCTTGAGCAGGTTGCGGACCGCAGCGTCGGTCTTGTCGCGGCTAGCTTGCATCTCTTGCTTCATGGCTTTCTGGTCGGCCGCTGGCAGCTTGTCAAGGTAGCGCTCGGTGATGTCGCGGCGCTGTTTCATCTGATCACCCATCAGCTTGCCGATCTGGTCACGCTGTTCGCGGCTCAGGTCCAGCTCGTGGAAGGCCGGGCCGCCGCGATGGTGCGGGCCGTCATGGCGCGGGCCGCCGTCGGGCATGGCCATGGCAACGGTGGGCAGTGCGGCGGCGAACAGCAGGGCGGTAAGGGTCTTGCGCATGGTGTCTCTCCTGTCATGGGCCGGTGATCACCGGATGAGCACAGTCTAGGGAGATGATCGTCAAGCGCGGTCAGCGCACGGTAAAGGGAACGTAAAGGCAAGCTCCCTTTCCTGGCGTCAGCCTGGCGCAAGCGACTACAGGCAGTAGTAATAGCCGCGGCTGCGCAGGGCGATGATGCGAGGTCGACCGTCGGCGTGCGGGCCGATCTTCTTGCGCAGGTTGCTCACGTGCATGTCCAGGCTGCGGTCGTAGAGCGTCAGCCGCCGACCAAGGCCGATCTGCGCCAGCTCCTGTTTGTCCAGAGGCTCGCCCGGTTGGCGCAGCAATGCTTCGAGAATGCGGCTTTCGGACAGGGTCAGGGTCAATTCGCGGCCGTCGATGCTGGCCACCCCGCGGGCAGGGCTGTAGACCAGGTCGCCCAGTTCCAGTTGGCTGGTGGCAGGGGCTGGATGGCTGCGGCGCAACACGGCGCGCAGGCGCGCGGTCAGCTCGCGCGGGTCGCACGGCTTGGCCAGGTAGTCGTCGGCGCCCAGTTCAAGGCCCAGGATTCGGTCCAGCGGCTCGCCGCGGGCCGACAGCATCACCACGGGCAGGTCGGCATGCTCACTGCGCAGGCGCTTGAGCAGTTCAAGCCCGCTACCGTCGGGCAGCATCACATCCAGTACCACGGCCGCTGGCGCACGGTCGGCCAAGGCCTGGCGTGCAGCCTGGCCATCGTGGCAAGCCCGCACGGTGAACCCTTCCTGGGTCAGCCAGCTGCTGAGCAGCTCGCACAGCTCCTGGTCGTCATCAATCAGTAACAGCTCGCTCATGACTCACTCAATTCAACCATTGACGGCGATGCGTTGGTCCGCCAGCCGCAAAGATACCCCAGTCTTGAGGTCTGCTGCCAACTGGCGATACCGGGCACGCCTTCTAGGCGAGGTGTTTCAAGGCAGCACTTGCTTGAAGGGCTTGACCACGACCTGATCGTAGACGCCTGCAGCGATGTACGGATCAGCATCGGCCCAGGCCTGGGCGGCGCTCAGGGAATCGAACTCGGCCACGATCAGGCTGCCGCTGAAGCCGGCCTCGCCTGGGTCATTGCTGTCGATGGCTGGGTGCGGCCCGGCCAGTACCACGCGGCCTTGGGCCTTGAGCTGCTGGAGGCGCTCGATGTGGGCCGGGCGTGCAGCCAGGCGTTTTTCCAGGGAGTTGGCGACGTCGCTGGCAATGATGGCGTAGAGCATGTCAGTCCTTGGGTTTGGAGGCAGAGGAGGTATCTTGCAGATGGCGCGACAGGTACAGCCCTTGGGCCACCAGGAACAGCACGGTCATGCCCAGGCTGCCGAACACCTTGAAGTCGACCCAGAACGCCGGGAAGGTGAAAGCGACGAACAGGTTGGCGGCGCCGCAGAACAGGAAGAACGCGATCCAGGCGAGGTTCAGGCGGGCCCAGATGGCATCGGGCAAGGTCAGCGCGTGGCCCATGATGCGCTTGATCAGTACCCGGTCGCCTATGAAGTGGCTACCGGCGAAGGCCAGGGCGAACAGCCAGTTAACCACGGGCGCCTTCCACTTGAGGAAGGTTTCGCTGTGAAAGGCCAGGGTCAGGCCGCCAAACACCAGGCAAGCGACCAGCGTCAGCCACTGGCCTTTCTCAAGCTTGCGCTGGCGCAGGAACAATGCGCCGTATACCACCAGCGAGCTGATGATCAGCATGGCAGTGGCACTGTAGATACCACCGAATTCGAAGCTGTGCCCGGCCAGCTCGACAGGCCGTGGATCCAGTTTGTAGACGATGAAGAACAGCAGCAGCGGGATGAAATCGATGAATTGTTTCACAATGGCAGCCAGAACCGGGATGTGACGGCATAATAACAAACATCGAATCCAGCGAAAGCGCTACTCCATGAATGTTGATCTGCACTGTCACAGCACGGCCTCCGACGGCGCCTTGTCGCCTTCGGCCCTGGTCGCCCGGGCCTTCGAGCACGGGGTGCGTACGCTGGCGCTCACCGACCACGATACCCTCGAGGGCCTGGCCGAGGCCCGGCAGGCGTGCCGCGAGCACGGCATGCAATGGGTCAGCGGCGTCGAGCTGTCCTGTACCTGGGGCGGCGCAACCATTCACATACTCGGTTACAACTTTCCCGTGGACGCTGCGCCCTTGCTGGCAGCGATCGAGGCCCTGCACCGTGGCCGCTGGTTGCGTGCCGAGGAGATCGACAGGCGCCTGGCGGCCAAGGGCATGCCTGGGACACTGGCAGGTGCCCGGCAAATCCAGCAGGCGCTCGGTGACAGTGGCAATGCCCCGGCCCGGCCACACTTTGCCGATTATCTGGTGCGTGCCGGCCACGTCAAAGACCGTGGCGAGGCCTTCCGCAAGTGGCTCGGCGCCGGCAAGCTCGGTGACGTCAAGCAACATTGGCCATCACTGGAGGAAACCGTTGCCACCCTGCGCCAGTCCAACGCATGGGTGAGCCTGGCGCATCCCATGCATTACGAGCTGACGCGCAGCAAGCGCAGGCGGCTGATTGCCGACTATATTCAGGCAGGCGGGCAGGCGCTTGAAGTGGTCAATGGGATGATGCCGGCCGAGCAGGTGGGCACTTTGTCCATCCTCACCCGTGAGTTCGGGCTGCTGGCAAGTGCTGGCAGTGACTTCCATGGCCCCGGCACCTGGGGCGAAATCGGTGCCTATCGGCCTTTGCCCGAGGACCTGCCACCTGTGTGGCACCGTTTCAGCCATGAACAGCCATTGCCGGTTTGAACAGGACGACGACGTGAGCCAATTTTTCCAGATTCACCCGGAAAACCCACAGCCGCGGCTGATACGCCAGGCGGTCGAGATCATTCGCAAGGGTGGGGTCGTGGTCTACCCGACCGACTCGGCGTATGCACTGGGTTGCCAGATCGGTGACAAGTCAGCCATCGAACGGGTGCGCCGTTTGCGTGGGCTGGACAAGACCCACAACTTCACCCTGATGTGCTGCGACATGTCGCAGCTGGGCTTGTATGCCAAGGTCGATACCGGCACCTTCCGGCTGCTCAAGGCCCATGTGCCGGGGCCGTACACCTTCATTCTCAACGGCACCCGCGAAGTGCCGCGCCTGCTGTTGCATGAAAAACGCCGCACCATCGGCTTGCGCGTGCCGGACCATGCCATCACCCTTGCACTGCTTGCCGAGCTGGGTGAGCCCTTGATGAGCGTGAGCCTGATCCTGCCTGGCGACGCCGAACCCATGACCGATCCCTACGAAATCCGCCAGCGCCTGGAACACCATGTCGACCTGGTGATCGATGGCGGCTACGGTGACCTCAAGGCCTCGACCATCATCGACTTGTCAGGCGATGAGCCCGAGCTGATTCGCGAAGGCTGCGGCGACCCTACCCCGTTCATGGTCAACGCGTGACCGCCGAGCCATTAACCCAGGCTACGGCTGCGCCTGCCGATCTGCCTGGCCAGTTGCAGTTGGCACTGGTCTACGGCGAGGCCGTGACCGAGCTGCCGCTGGACTTGTACATACCCCCTGATGCCCTGGAGGTCATTCTCGAAGCGTTTGAAGGGCCTCTGGACCTGCTGCTGTACCTGATTCGCAAGCAGAACATCGACATCCTCGATATCCCGGTGGCAGAAATCACTCGCCAGTACATGGGCTACGTCGAGTTGATGAAAACCGTGCGCCTTGAGCTGGCCGCCGAATACCTGGTGATGGCCGCCATGCTGGCTGAAATCAAGTCGCGCATGCTGCTGCCGCGCAGCGTCACGGTCGAGGAGGAGGAGGGCGACCCGCGCGCCGAGCTGATCCGACGCCTCCAGGAGTATGAACGCTTCAAGGCAGCCGCCGAGGGCCTGGACGGGTTGCCCAGGGTCGGTCGTGATCTTGTCGTGCCGTGCCTGGAGGCGCCCCAGGCAAAAGTACGTAAACTGTTGCCGCAGGTCAGCCTGCCGGAGCTGCTGGCATCCATGGCCGAAGTGATGCGCCGCAACGACCTGTTCGAAAGCCACCAGATCAGCCGAGAGACCCTTTCGACCAGAGAGCGCATGGGGCAGGTGCTGGAACGCTTGAAAGACGGGGGTTTCGTGGCCTTCATCGATCTGTTCGTCCCCGATGAAGGCAAGTTGGGGGTGGTCGTCACGTTCATGGCTGTGTTGGAGCTGGTGAAGGAAAGCCTCGTCGAACTGGTGCAAAATGAAGCCTTTGCCGCCATCCATGTGCGGTTACGCCCTGCTCCTGCTGAAGACGCCCATGAACCTGAATGACCCCCGCGACCTGGCTCCGCTGATCGAAGCATTCCTGCTGGCCTCTGGCAAACCACAATCGCTCGAACGCCTGTACGAGCTGTTCGAGGAGCCCGAGCGGCCCGAGCCGAAGACATTCAAGCGCGCACTCGAGGTGCTGGGCAAGTCGTGCGCCGGTCGTGCGTTCGAGCTCAAGGAAGTGGCCAATGGTTATCGGCTGCAGATTCGCGAGGATTACGCGCCTTGGGTCGGCCGGCTGTGGGAGGAGCGCCCGCAGCGCTACTCCCGGGCGCTGCTCGAGACCCTGGCGCTGATCGCCTATCGCCAGCCCATCACCCGTGGTGAAATCGAGGACGTGCGTGGCGTGGCGGTCAACAGCAACATCGTCAAGACGTTGGTCGAGCGCGAGTGGATACGCGTGGTGGGCCACCGGGAAGTGCCCGGGCGGCCGGCCCTGTTCGCCACGACCAAGGCGTTTCTGGATCATTTCAACCTGCGCAGCCTGGATGAGCTGCCAGCACTGGCCGAATTGCGCGAGATGCAGCCCGAGCCCTTGCTCGACCCGGACGACGCCCCGGTACCGGCGCACTTGCAGGCCCTGGCCGACGCCAGCCTGGGCGAGGACGAAGAGGCTGAGCCAGTCAAGGACGAGACCAGCTTTCGCAGCCTGCTCGTGGAGCTCGACGCCATGGAGCAGGGCCTCAAGACCGATTTCGACGACGTGCTCCAGCACGACCCTGGTGCCGAAGCATCGCTGGAGGGGGAGCAGAACGAGCAGGCCTGAACGCCGCAACGCCATCTGCTGTGGCCAGGGGCCTAGCCGTCGACCAAGGCCCGCCTGGCAGAAAGTCCTGGCAAGGGGTGTAAAAGCTTCTACCCTCCCATGCATTCATGCGGCGAACCACGTATGATGCGCGGCCTTTTGGCGCGTTCGTTGCCAGAAACCTGTTTTCATTCCTACACCGGGAGGTGCCCAGATGAGTGAGCAAGACCTGCAAGATACCCAGATCACCCCACCTGTTGGCGAGAAGCTGCAGAAAGTTCTCGCGCGCATTGGCGTGGGCTCGCGCCGTGACGTTGAGGCCTGGATCAGCCAGGGCCGCATCAAGGTCAACGGCGTTGCAGCCACCCTTGGCCAGCGCGTCGACCTGCATGACGCCATTGCTGTGGACGGCAAGCTGATCAAGCGTGAAGAGGCGGCCGAGGCGACGCGCCGGGTGATCATGTACAACAAGCCCGATGGCGAGATCTGCACCCGCGACGACCCGGAAGGTCGCCCGACCGTGTTCGATCGCCTGCCACGCCCCAAGGAAGGTCGTTGGATCAACATCGGCCGTCTGGACATCAACACCACCGGTCTGCTGCTGTTCACCACCGACGGTGAGCTGGCCAACCGCCTGATGCACCCGTCGTACGAAATGGACCGCGAATACGCCGTGCGCGTACGTGGGGAAGTGGATGACGAGATGCTCGAGCGCCTGAAGGCGGGTGTCATGCTCGAGGACGGCCCGGCCAAGTTCACCGACATCCAGAAGGCACCAGGCGGCGAAGGCTTCAACCACTGGTACCACTGCGTGGTGATGGAAGGCCGTAACCGTGAGGTGCGTCGCCTGTGGGAGTCGCAGGGCATGGTGGTCAGCCGCCTGAAGCGTGTGCGCTTTGGCCCGGTGTTCCTCAACTCGGACTTGCCCATGGGCCGCTGGCGTGAAATGACCCAGGGTGAAATTGACATCCTGGCGGCCGAGGTGGGCTTGCAGCCCGTGGCGTTGCCGGCCATGAAGCTCAAGGCCAAGGACAAGATGGAGCGCCTGCAGCGCAAATCGTCCCGCCCCCTGGGCCGTGGTGAGCGCGTGCGTAGCCTGCGCCCAGCCCAGGACGGCGCAGCGGCCGGCGAGCGCCCAGCACGCCCGGTGCGCGAAGAGTCGCCGCGCAAAGGCAACCGTGGCAGCGCAGTGGCCGAGCGCCCGAGCGAAATGCGCAAGCGCCCGGCCAAGCCCGAGGGTGACAAGCCAGCTGGCCGTGGTCGCGGCAAGCCGCGCGGCTGAGGCATTCGGGGCCATTTGTCGGCCTTTGCCTGTGTACCGACGCTGAACACATTGGGGCTGCTGCGCAGCTCATTGCCGGCAAGCCGGCTTCTGCACTAGGCGAGTAACTCGCGCTGAGCAGGAGTCAGTTGGCTGACGATGGGGCGCCAAGCGGCCCCAATGTGCAACCAGCTACCTGAACTGCGCTCCTGTCCAGATGCAACCCACCAGACGGTGCAATTCGGCTGCTCTCATGCAATTCATGGACTGAGCGTAACCCATTGGGCGAAAAGCCATTTCGTTCGTTTGGCAACTTAGATTGCCAGCTTGTAAGGATTTTTTTACAAGCATCGGCCAATTCCCGCAGCAAACCAGAAAACTTCCTCGTGCGTAAAGAAAGCTTGCCGGAGCATGGGTGCTCGGTTGTGCCGTCGGTCATATCCCTGTCTTGCCTAAACCCCCGCCCCAGGGTGTTATAGCCCTCATTGCCCCGTGCAACAGCCCGCCGCAGAGCCGGTTGATAAAACAACAATTGGAGGCGCCATGTACGCCGATCACCTCGCCCACAAAGGCCATTACCCCCGGAACGCTGCGTTTTTTCCGCCGGAAACCACGCAACGCGTTGACGCCTGCGCGCTCGCAGGGTTATACAGTGCGCCGCGTTTTACCTGTGACCCCCTTGCGTACCGCGCACTCCTGACCCCGCCCGGTTGACTCGACCGCGCAGTTGCACCCTCAGGAAGCAAGGTGACCACCTTGCCCATTCCGCTGCGCCACGAGCGCGGTGGGTCCGATTCCGTCACAGATAAAAACAATGCAGGTGACTTCGTTCATGAGTGGACACGACAAGCATTCAGGCGAGCTCAAGCGGGGCCTGAAGAACCGCCATATTCAGTTGATCGCCCTGGGGGGCGCCATCGGTACCGGCCTGTTCCTGGGTTCGGCAGGCGTGATGAAATCCGCCGGGCCCTCGATGATCCTGGGCTACGCGATCTGTGGCTTCATCGCTTTCATGATCATGCGCCAGTTGGGCGAAATGATCGTCGAGGAGCCCGTGGCCGGATCGTTCAGCCATTTCGCCCATACCTACTGGGGGGGCTTTGCCGGCTTCCTGTCGGGCTGGAACTGCTGGGTGCTGTACATCCTGGTGGGCATGTCCGAACTGTCCGCCGTGGGCAAGTACGTGCACTACTGGTGGCCGGAAATCCCTACCTGGGTGACAGCCGCTGCCTTCTTCGTGCTGATCAACGCCATCAACCTGATGAACGTGAAGTTCTTCGGCGAAGCCGAGTTCTGGTTTGCCATCATCAAGGTGGTGGCCATTGTCAGCATGATCGGCCTGGGTGCCTACCTGCTGACCAGCGGCAGCGGCGGGCCTGACGCGACCGTGGCCAACCTGTGGTCGCACGGTGGCTTCTTCCCCCATGGAGTCAGTGGCCTGGTGATGGCCCTGGCGTTCATCATGTTCTCGTTCGGGGGGCTGGAGATGCTCGGCTTTACGGCCGCAGAAGCTGACAAGCCCAAGACCGTGATCCCCAAGGCCATCAACCAGGTCATCTACCGTATCCTGATCTTCTACGTCGGCGCCTTGGTGATCCTGTTGTCGCTCACGCCATGGGACACCTTGGTCGCCAGCATCGATGCCTCCGGCGGCAGCTACGGCAGCAGCCCGTTCGTGCAGGTGTTCTCGTTGCTGGGCAGCGATGTGGCCGCCAACCTGCTGAACTTCGTGGTCCTGACCGCGGCCTTGTCGGTGTACAACAGCGGCACCTACTGCAATGCCCGCATGCTGCTGGGCATGGCCGAGCAGGGCGATGCGCCGGCTGCCCTGGCCAAGGTCGACAAGCGTGGCGTACCGGTGCGTTCGATTCTGGTGTCGGCGGCCGTGACCCTGATCGCCGTGCTGCTCAACTACTTGATGCCTTCCAGCGCGCTGGAGCTGCTGATGTCGCTGGTCGTGGCCACCCTGGTGATCAACTGGGCCATGATCAGCTACTCGCACCTCAAGTTCCGCCAGCACCTCAACCGCACGGGCCAGAAACCCCTGTTCAAGGCGCTGTGGTATCCCTATGGCAACTATGTGGTGCTGGCGTTCGTGGTCCTGATCCTGGGCATCATGCTGCAGATTCCGGGTATCCAGGTTTCCGTCTACGCCATTCCGGTCTGGTTGCTCTGCATGTTCGTCGCTTATGTCATCAAGTCACGGCGCAAGGGTGTTGCCCCTGCGGCCATTGGCAGCACCGCCAAATAAGCATCGTACAGCCGCATGCAAAACCCGAAGCGTTGACCGCTTCGGGTTTTTCTTTTCTGCGTGTCAGATCTGTTCCAGCAGCCACGCCCTGAACGCCCGCAGCGACGGTAGCGCCTCGTTACGCGGTGGATAGATCAGGTAATAACTGCGCTGACTGGCGAATGCCAGGCCTGGGCTGTACAGCGCTCCTTTGGCCAGCTCGTCTTCCACGAGCACGCGGGGCACCAGGCCCACCCCAATCCCCGCCTGCACGGCCTGAATCAGGTGCGAGGTCAACTCGAAGCTGGGGCCCAGGCGCATGCTTCGGTGGGGCAGGCCGTGGTGCGAGAACCATTCACCCCAGGCATGGGGGTTGTTGGCCACGTTCAACAGCAACTGCTCGCTGATGCGAGTGGGGCTCCAGTGCGGTTGTTCGTTGGCGGCCTGCGCCGGGAGAATCACCAGCAGCTCCTCGGCATGCAGGCGATGGCTGATTAGCCCCGGCAGGTCACGGCTGGCCACGCCAATGGCGGCGTCGATCTCGCTGGTGTCGAAGTCGATGGCTTCAATCCGCGAATGCAAGTGCACGAGCATGCCAGGGTGCGCCTTGTAGAAGTCGTTCAGGCGCGGCAACAGCCATTTGGAGCCAAAGGTGGGCAGGGTGGCCAGGCGCAGTGTGCCGACCCCGGACTGGTAGGCCAGCGCCTGGAGGGTCGCGCCCCGAATGCGGCCCAGTGCTTCGCTGAGCTCGCGCTGGTACAGCCGGCCGACGTCCGTCAACCGTACCTGGCGACCCTCGCGGCGAAACAGGGTAAGGCCCAGTTGCTGTTCCAGCGCCTGAACCTGCCGGCTGACCGCGCTCTGGGTCAGCGACAGTTCAGTGGCGGCACGGGTGTAGCTCTGGTGCCTGGCGGCCGCCTCGAAGGCCAGCAGCAGGGACATGGACGGGGTCAGGTGGCGGTAATTCATTCATGAAAGTCATCGATAGCGGCAGGATTATCCGTTTGCCCCTGGCGCAAAACTACAGGAACATTGCCACATACGTCACTGTTGCCGGCGCCACCCATGCCGCCACGACATCTTTTCCGTGAATCAGCCCTATTCCGAGGCCGTCCATCGATGATCGCCCAGCTGCCTACCGTTGCACCTGACGCCGACTACCCGGCATTTCTCCAAGCCCTGCGTGACAGTGGTTTCCGTGGCCAGATCAGCGCCGACTACGGTACCCGAACCGTCCTGGCCACCGACAACTCCATCTACCAGCGTCTGCCGCAGGCCGCGGTGTTCCCCCTGGACGCCGATGACGTGGCGCGGGTCGCCACGCTGATGGGCGAGTCGCGTTTCCAGGCGATCAAACTGACCCCGCGCGGCGGCGGCACGGGCACCAATGGCCAGTCGTTGACCGATGGCGTGGTCGTGGACCTGTCGCGGCACATGAACGGCATTCTTGAAATCAATGCCGAGCAGCGTTGGGTGCGGGTGCAGGCGGGTGTGGTCAAGGACCAGCTCAACGCCGCCCTCAAACCCCATGGCTTGTTCTTCGCGCCTGAATTGTCTACGTCGAACCGGGCGACCGTGGGTGGCATGATCAACACCGACGCCAGCGGGCAGGGCAGTTGCACCTATGGCAAAACGCGCGACCATGTGCTTGAGCTGCACAGCGTCCTGCTCGGGGGGGAACGCCTGCACAGCCTGCCGCTCGACGAAGAGGCGCTGCAGGCTGCGTGTACGGCGCCCGGTCGTGTGGGTCAGGTGTACCGCACGGCCCTGGATATCTGCGATACCCAGGCTGAGCTCATCCGCACCACCTTTCCCCCGCTCAATCGCTGCCTGACCGGCTACGACCTGGCGCACCTGCGCGACGAGCAGGGCCGCTTCAACCTCAACAGTGTGCTGTGCGGCGCCGAGGGGTCGCTGGGGTATGTGGTCGAGGCCAAGCTCAACGTACTGCCGATTCCCAAGTATGCCGTCCTGGTGAACGTACGGTACGCAAGCTTCATGGACGCGCTGCGCGATGCCAATGCCTTGATGGCGCAGCGGCCGCTGTCCATCGAGACCGTCGATTCCAAAGTGCTCGGGCTGGCGATGAAGGACATCGTCTGGCACAGCGTCGCCGAGTATTTCCCGGCCGACCCCGAGCGCTCCACGCTGGGCATCAACCTGGTCGAGTTCTGCGGTGATGACCCCATCGAGGTCAACGCCAAGGTCCAGGCCTTCATCGATCACTTGCGCGCCGACACCAGCGTCGAGCGTCTCGGCCATACGCTGGCCGAGGGCGCTGAGGCGGTGACCCGCGTCTACGCCATGCGCAAGCGCTCGGTCGGCCTGCTGGGCAATGTCGAAGGCGAAGTGCGGCCGCAGCCCTTCGTCGAGGATACGGCGGTGCCACCGGAAAAACTCGCCGACTACATCGCCGAGTTCCGTGCCTTGCTCGACGGCTACGGGTTGGCGTACGGCATGTTCGGCCACGTCGATGCCGGCGTGCTGCATGTGCGCCCCGCGCTGGACATGAAGGACCCGGCCCAGGCGGCCTTGGTCAAGCCTGTCTCCGATGCGGTGGCTGCGTTGACCCGTCGCTACGGCGGTTTGTTGTGGGGCGAGCATGGCAAGGGCCTGCGTTCTGAGTACGTGCCCGAGTACTTTGGCGAGCTGTACCCGGCACTGCAGCGCCTCAAAGGCGCGTTCGACCCGCACAACCAGCTCAACCCCGGCAAGATCTGCACACCGCCCGGTGCCAGCGAGGGCCTGACCAAGGTCGATGGCGTGACCTTGCGCGGCGAGTTGGACCGCACCATCGATGAGCGGGTCTGGCAGGCCTATGGCAGCGCCGTGCATTGCAACGGCAACGGTGCCTGCTACAACTACGACCCGAACGACGCCATGTGCCCGTCGTGGAAGGCGACTCGTGAACGTCGGCACTCGCCCAAAGGGCGGGCTTCGCTCATGCGCGAGTGGCTGCGCCTGCAGGGTGATGCGGGCGTGGATGTATTGGAAGTGGCGCGCAAGCCGGTTTCATGGATCAAAGGGCTGCCTGCGCGGTTGCGCAACGAGCGGGCGCGGCGCCAGGGGCAGGCTGACTTTTCCCATGAAGTTTATGACGCAATGGCTGGCTGCCTGGCCTGCAAGTCCTGCGCAGGGCAGTGCCCGATCAAGGTCAACGTACCTGATTTTCGCTCGCGGTTTCTCGAGCTGTACCACACCCGTTACCAGCGCCCTCTGCGTGACTACCTGATCGGCTCGCTGGAATTCACCATCCCGTACCTGGCCCATGCGCCTGGTCTGTACAACGCGGTGATGGGCTCGAAATGGGTCAGCCGCCTGCTGGCCGAGCAGGTAGGCATGGTCGATAGCCCGTTGATCAGCCGTTTCAACTTCCAGGCGACCCTGACACGCTGTGGCGTGGGCATGGCCACGGTGCCGGCGCTGCGCGAACTGACGCCTGCCCAACGCGAGCGCAGCATCGTGCTGGTGCAAGATGCCTTCACCCGTTACTTCGAGACGCCGTTGCTGTCGGCATTCATCGATCTGGCGCATCGCCTGGGCCACAGGGTCTACTTGGCACCGTACAGTGCCAATGGCAAGCCACTGCATGTTCAGGGCTTTCTGGGTGCCTTCGCCAAGGCCGCCGTGCGCAATGCCGCCCAGCTCAAGGCGTTGGCTGACTGCGGCGTACCGTTGGTAGGACTGGATCCGGCCATGACCCTCGTCTATCGCCAGGAATACCTGAAAGTGCCTGGGCTCGAGGGGTGCCCCCCTGTGCTGTTGCCTCAGGAATGGTTGCTGGGCGCACTGCCCGAGCAAGCGGCAGGGTGCACGTCCACCTTCCGGCTGATGGCCCATTGCACCGAGAAGACCAACGCCCCTGCCAGTACCCGGCAGTGGGAGCAGGTGTTCGAACGCATGGGGCTCAAGCTGATCACCGAGGCCACCGGTTGCTGCGGCATGTCAGGTACCTATGGGCACGAGGCGCGCAATCAGCAGACCTCAAAGAACATCTTCGAACAGTCCTGGGCGCTGAAACTGGATAAGGAGGGGGAGCCATTGGCGACCGGTTATTCCTGCCGCAGCCAGGTCAAGCGCATGGCTGGGCGGCCGATGCGTCATCCGTTGGAAGTGGTGTTGCAGTTCGCCAGGGGCTGAAGGGAAACTTGCTCGACCGAGCGGTGTGAAAACGTGCTGAAACGCAAGGCGCCATATCAGCCGTTTTCACACAGCCAGTGTGCGCGGTCTAGTCCTGGTCGGCGCTGGTCTGATCGTCACCTTCCTGCTCGCGGGCAGGTGCCGAGTCAGCGTGGGCGGTAACGGTGGGCTCTTCTGGGTTCAGGCTTGGGAAGGGAATATTCGGGATCTCATGCATCTCGTCGTTCCTCGCAAGTGTGAGTGAAAAGGCTGCGCCAGGCGCGTGTGAAGCTTCAAGAAGCTGGGGCAGGATACACAAGTCTGCATGACAGTTTGGCTTTTTTCCTACGCACGCCGGTTGATCAAGGCCGGTCATGCTCGCCGTGCAAGGCTGATCTTGCTGCGTGATAAAAAGCATGACTTAGGCTGATGATCACTGGGGCCGCAGAGCGGCCCCGGCGATCCTAAGTGAACACCACCATTGCCGACGGCCACGTCCGCGTTAGCCTCGGGCCGACCGCCGTGGGCAGTTTACTTGCGCCCTTCGGCCGTCTCGGCCACTTTGTCGGTACGTGCGCACATGATGAAGTCGTTACGGTGCAGGCCTTTGATCGAGTGGCTCCACCAGGTGACGGTCACCTTGCCCCACTCGGTCAGCAGTCCCGGGTGATGGCCTTCGGCCTCGGCAATTTCCCCAACGGCGTTGGTAAACGCCAGGGCATGCTTGAAATTCTTGAACAAAAATACGCGCTCAAGCTCCATGTGGCCGTCACGCACTTCGATGTTCCAATCCGGAATTTCGCGAATCAGCTCGGCCAGCTCCTGCTCGCTGACTTTTGGTGCATCGGCGCGGCAGGCTTCGCAGTGGGCTTGGTTCAAGGCATTCATACGTTCTTATCCATGTGGCGTTGTGAGTGGCAAGCAGCGTTCAAGCGGCAACCTTGGGTGGAAACTTCGGCGCGTGCAAGCCTAGCTGCTGGGCTTGCGCGACCATGCCCATGATGTCTTCGTGAGCAAGGTCGAACAGGCGCTTGAGCTCTGGCAGCACGAAGTACACCGGCTGCAGGATGTCGATCCGATAAGGGGTGCGCATGGCCTCGATGGGGTCGAAGGCCTGATGCTCGGGTTCGCCAGACAGGCTGTAGACCGTCTCCTTGGGCGAGGACAGGATGCCACCGCCGTAGATCTTGCGGCCGTTGGGTGTGTCCATCAGGCCGAATTCGATGGTCATCCAGTACAGGCGCGCCAGATAGACGCGCTGTTCCTTGGTGGCGGCCAGGCCCAGCTTGCCGTAGGTATGGGTGAATTCGGCAAACCAGGGGTTGGTCAGCAGCGGGCAGTGGCCGAAGATTTCGTGAAAGATGTCCGGTTCCTGGAGGTAGTCCAGTTCTTCGGGCGTGCGAATGAACGTTGCCACCGGGAAGCGCTTGCTGGCAAGCAGCTCGAAGAAGGTCTGGAACGGAATCAATGCCGGAACCCGTGCGACCTGCCAGCCGGTGGTTGCCCCCAGCACCTTGTTGATCTCACCTAGCTGCGGAATGCGGTCATGAGGCAGCTTCAACTGCTCGATACCGTCGAGGTATTCCTGACAGGCACGCCCTTCGATCACCTTTAGTTGGCGGGTGATCAACGTGTTCCACACGCCATGCTCCTGCTGCGGGTAATCGATGAACCCCTGCGCATCAGGCTCGCGTGCCACATAGTGGGTGTGCTTCATGAAGGTCTCCTGATCAGCTCTTGTCGTTATGTACAGGTAGGCATCAGAAATAACCCGTTATTGCACAGTGCACATCTACTCATGGAGGGGAGGGGGCCCAGGCGGGCACGCTATTTTGTAAGGATAATTTTACAAAACCCCTGAATTGTCCCAACATCAAGCTCCTGCAATGATCATCAGCGGTCATTTCGTAAGAATTTCTTTACAAGTTTTCCCCTCAAGCGGGAAGTTTTTGCTAGGCGTATTCCTTATGCGTATCAAAGTGCACTGCCAGAACCGTATCGGGATTCTGCGCGACATCCTCAACCTGTTGGTCGACTACGGCATCAACGTCTTGCGGGGCGAAGTGGGGGGTGACCATGGCAACGCCATCTACCTGCACTGCCCGAACCTCATCAACCTCCAGTTCCAGGCCCTGCGCCCCAAGTTCGAGGCCATCACGGGCGTGTTCGGCGTCAAGCGCGTGGGGCTGATGCCCAGCGAGCGCCGGCACATGGAACTCAACGCGCTGCTTGGGGCGCTGGAGTTTCCCGTGCTCTCGATCGACATGGGTGGCAGCATCGTGGCGGCAAACCGGTCGGCAGCCCAATTGCTGGGGGTGCGGGTCGACGAAGTGCCCGGCCTGCCACTGGCTCGCTACGTGGACGACTTCGACTTGCCGGAACTGGTGCGCAGCAACAAGTCGCGTATCAACGGTCTGCGGGTACAGGTCAAGGGCCATGTGTTCCTGGCCGACATCGCGCCGTTGCAGTCCGAGCACGATGACAGCGAAGCGTTGGCTGGCGCCGTGCTCACCCTGCACCGTGCCGATCGCATCGGTGAACGTATCTACAATGTGCGCAAGCAGGAGTTGCGGGGGTTCGACAGCATTTTCCAGAGCTCACGCCTGATGGCTGCCGTTGTCCGTGAAGCAAGGCGAATGGCGCCGCTGGATGCGCCGCTGTTGATCGAAGGGGAAACCGGCACCGGCAAGGAGCTTCTGGCCAGGGCGTGCCACCTGGCGAGCCCGCGTGGGCAGTCGCCGCTGATGGCGCTCAACTGTGCCGGCCTGCCTGAGTCGATGGCCGAGACCGAGCTGTTCGGCTACGGGCCGGGCGCCTTCGAGGGCGCCCGCGCCGAAGGCAAACTGGGTCTGCTGGAGCTGACGGCCGGCGGCACGCTGTTTCTCGATGGCGTGGCTGAAATGAGCCCGCGGCTTCAGGTGAAGTTGTTGCGGTTCTTGCAGGACGGATGTTTTCGCCGTGTTGGCAGCGACGAAGAGGTCTATCTGGATGTACGGGTGATCTGCGCCACGCAGGTGGACCTGTCCGAGCTCTGCGCCCGGGGCGAATTCCGCCAGGACTTGTACCACCGGCTCAACGTGCTGTCGTTGCACATTCCGCCCTTGCGCGAATGCATGGATGGGCTCGATGGGCTGGTGCAGTATTTTCTCGATCAGGCCAGTCGGCAGATCGGATGCGCCATGCCGCGCCTGGCGCCAGGGGCGATGCAAAAGTTGGCCGGCTACGATTGGCCGGGAAACGTTCGGCAGTTGGAAAACGTGGTATTCCAGGCGGTGTCGTTATGTGAAAACGGTGTGGTCAAGACTGAGCATGTGCGGTTACCCGATTATGGCGTGCGACAGCCGTTGGGGGATTTTTCACTGGACGGTGCATTGTCCGATATTGTCGGGCGTTTTGAAAAAGCCGTATTGGAAAGTTTGCTTAAAGAGTTTCCAAGTAGCCGTGCATTGGGCAAACGCTTGGGTGTATCGCATACGACCATTGCCAATAAGTTAAAAGACTATTCACTGGGCAAATCGTCAGGGCACTGATTGGACAGTGCTAAGCGTAGTCTCCTGTCGCTTTAACTTGCTGCTGTTAGTTGTGTGCAGATGGCTGCGAAGGGGGTCATTCGGCCCCCTTGGTCGCCGCGCTGTCAGCCGTTGGAGCAGCCGTTGCCCATCACGCGGTATTCCAGCACGTGGGTGTGGCCTTGCGAGTCGGCGTAGGTCATGCGAGCGGGCACTACGCCGCAGACATTGGGGATTTCACTCATGGAAATGACGTGGTCGATGTCCAGGTGTTGCGAGTAACTGTACTGTTCAACCGGTGCCTGTTCGGCGGCCTGGGCTTCGTCGGCCATGGCCGTCCCGCACAGACTGCCCAGCAGTACTACCATTAAAGCTTTCATGTTTTATCTGCCTATTTAAGGTCGTGACGGTGCGCGCCGTGCATAAGGCACTACGACAACCGTTAAGGTATTGATCAAGTTTGCATAGAAGTGACAGTTGCCTTCGTGGGGGCGGTTACAGGTTGTCAATCTTCTTGCCGTTGCTGGCGAGATCAATTCTAGAACTGTGACCCAGGCTGAAACAGTGGGGCTTTTGATAAAGTCTGTTGGTGAAATTGGTAATAATCCACCAGGCCTGCACCTTGCAGGGCAGCACAATGCCCGCGCCTGAGCGGTTACGACCCGATCCACTGGCAAATTACTACCAACGTCGAATGGCGGTTATCGCTCTGGTACAGTTACATCGGTCCCATACAAAAACAACTATTACACCGAGGTAAACACGATGAGTGCGGCTCCACTGTATCCCGTTCGTCCCGAGATCGCGGCCACTACCCTGACAGACGAGGCCACCTACAAGGCCATGTACCAGCAGTCGGTGATCAACCCGGACGGCTTCTGGCGTGAGCAGGCCCAGCGCATCGACTGGATCAAGCCCTTCACCAAGGTCAAGCAGACTTCCTTCGATGACCACCACGTGGACATCAAATGGTTTGCCGACGGCACTCTGAACGTTTCCTCCAACTGCCTGGACCGTCACCTGGAAGAGCGTGGCGATCAACTGGCCATTATCTGGGAAGGCGACGACCCCTCCGAGCACCGCAACATCACCTACCGCGAACTGCACGAGCAAGTGTGCAAGTTCGCCAACGCCTTGCGCGGGCAAGACGTGCACCGCGGCGATGTGGTCACCATCTACATGCCAATGATTCCCGAGGCTGTGGTCGCCATGCTGGCATGCGCCCGTATCGGTGCAATCCATTCGGTCGTATTCGGTGGGTTCTCGCCCGAGGCCCTGGCAGGGCGCATCATCGATTGCAAATCCAAGGTGGTGATCACTGCTGACGAAGGCGTGCGCGGCGGTCGCCGTACACCGCTCAAGGCCAATGTCGACCTGGCGCTGACCAACCCTGAAACCAGCAGCGTGCAGAAGATCATCGTCTGCAAGCGCACCGGCGGCGACATTGCCTGGCACCAGCACCGCGACATCTGGTACGAAGACCTGATGAAAGTGGCTTCCAGCCACTGCGCGCCGAAGGAAATGGGGGCTGAGGAAGCCCTGTTCATCCTCTACACCTCCGGCTCGACCGGCAAGCCCAAGGGCGTGCTGCACACCACCGGTGGCTACCTGGTATACGCGGCGTTGACCCATGAGCGCGTGTTCGACTACCGCCCGGGCGAGGTGTACTGGTGCACCGCCGACGTCGGCTGGGTCACGGGCCACAGCTACATCGTCTACGGTCCGCTCGCCAACGGCGCCACCACCGTATTGTTCGAAGGTGTGCCGAACTACCCGGATATCACCCGCGTGTCGAAGATCGTCGACAAGCACAAAGTCAACATCCTCTACACCGCACCCACCGCCATCCGCGCCATGATGGCCGAAGGGCAGGCGGCGGTAGACGGCGCCGACGGTTCCAGCCTGCGCCTGCTGGGCTCTGTGGGCGAGCCGATCAACCCCGAAGCCTGGAACTGGTACTACAAGACTGTGGGCAAGGAGCGTTGCCCCATCGTCGATACCTGGTGGCAGACCGAAACCGGCGGCATCCTCATCAGCCCATTGCCAGGTGCGACGGCGCTCAAGCCAGGCTCGGCCACGCGCCCATTCTTTGGCGTGGTACCGGCCCTGGTGGACAACCTGGGCAACCTGATCGAAGGCGCGACCGAGGGCAACCTGGTGATCCTCGATTCATGGCCAGGCCAGTCGCGCTCGCTGTACGGTGACCATGACCGGTTTGTCGATACCTACTTCAAGACGTTCCGGGGCATGTACTTCACCGGTGACGGCGCCCGCCGCGACGAGGACGGCTACTACTGGATCACCGGTCGCGTGGATGACGTGCTGAACGTCTCGGGCCACCGCATGGGCACCGCCGAGATCGAAAGTGCCATGGTGGCGCACGCCAAGGTGGCCGAGGCCGCGGTGGTGGGCGTGCCGCACGACATCAAGGGCCAGGGTATCTATGTCTACGTCACCCTCAATGCTGGCGTCGAGCCAAGCGAGCAACTGCGCCTTGAACTGAAGAACTGGGTGCGCAAGGAAATCGGCCCGATCGCCTCGCCGGATGTGATTCAGTGGGCACCTGGATTGCCAAAGACCCGTTCGGGCAAGATCATGCGCCGCATCCTGCGCAAGATTGCAACCGCCGAGTACGACGCGCTGGGGGACATCTCGACCTTGGCAGACCCAGGTGTCGTGCAGCACCTGATCGACACGCACAAGGCCATGAGCCTGGCCACGGCTTGACGGCACTGCGCGCGGCCCGAGATTCAAGCTTGATGACACGCTGATTTGGGTCGCGCCGACAGTGCGCCAGCGTCCCGCACAGGCCCCGCCGGGTTAACCGGCGGGGTTTTTGCTTTATAGACCGCTGGGCCTGTTACCCGGCAGTGATCGGTTACTTTTCTGTCACCAGCAATGCGCTATGGCGGGGCGCCTGGAAACACTTGGCGCTGTTTAGGGGCATTCTGGCTGTCTTGTAGGACGGTCCATCACGCTACACTTGCCGTCCCACAAGGGTTTGCCAATAATAGGCCCAGGATTTGCTAGATTCATGGGTTCAATTTCTTGCGCTTTTGCATATTCTGCATTGGCTGTCAACATCGCCCGCAGCGGTTTCAGGCGCTTCTGTAAGTAGTTGTCGCTTTGAAGAAATTTCGACTACCGGGCTGTCGTTAAAATGCCATTCACTCGCTCGTGGTCTGCGACCTTGGTCGAACCCTGCGCGGCTCGCGTTGTAACCATTCGCATATCGGGCAGCTGTTACCTGCCTTGTATTGCCCCGTACCGATGGAGTTACCTGATGAAGAAGCTCGCACTGCTTGGCGCCCTGGCGCTGTCCGTGTTTTCCCTGGTATCGCAGGCCGATGAAAAACCGCTGAAAATCGGTATCGAAGCGGCTTACCCTCCTTTTGCCTTCAAGCAGCCCGATGGCAGCATCGCCGGCTTCGACTACGACATCGGCAACGCCCTGTGCGAAGAGATGAAGGCCAAGTGCACGTGGGTCGAGCAGGAGTTCGACGGCCTGATTCCTGCGCTGAAAGTGCGCAAGATCGACGCCATCCTGTCTTCGATGTCCATCACCGAGGACCGCAAGAAGTCGGTGGACTTTACCAAGCGTTACTACCTCACCCCGGCGCGCCTGGTGATGAAGGAAGGTACCGCGGTCACCGACAGCCTCGATGAGCTCAAGGGCAAGAAGATTGGCGTGCAGCGTGGCTCGATCCACGATCGCTTCGCCAAGGAAGTGCTCGCGCCCAAAGGCGCCACCGTGGTGCCATACGGCACGCAGAACGAAATCTACCTGGACGTGGCGGCTGGTCGCCTGGACGGCACCGTGGCCGACGCCACGCTGTTGGAAGATGGCTTCCTCAAGACCGATGCCGGCAAGGGCTTCGCGTTCGTAGGCCCTGCCTTCACCGATGTGAAGTACTTCGGTGACGGCGTCGGCATTGCCGTGCGCAAGGGTGACAAGGCCAACGTCGATCGCATCAATGCGGCCATCGATGCCATCCGTGCCAATGGCAAGTACAAAGAGATCGAGAAGAAATACTTCAACTTCGACATCTACGGCCCAGACGCGAACTGAGTCAGCCGTCAATCGCTATGCAATGGTGCAAACAGCAGAAGCGCTGAGGTTTGCACCATTTTTCATTCTCTAGGTCGAGGACCTCAACATGTTGAAAGGCTACGGGGCAGTCATCCTCGATGGGGCGTGGCTGACGCTACAGCTTGCCCTTTCGTCGATGGCCCTGGCCATCGTGCTCGGCCTGATCGGCGTGGCGCTGCGCTTGTCGCCCGTGCGCTGGCTGGCCTGGCTGGGCGACCTGTATTCCACGGTCATTCGCGGCATACCGGATCTGGTACTGATCCTGCTGATCTTCTATGGCGGGCAGGACATCATCAACCGCGTGGCGCCGCTGGTGGGCTACGACGACTATATCGACCTGAACCCGCTGCTGGCAGGTATCGGTACGCTGGGCTTCATTTTCGGCGCCTACCTTTCGGAAACGTTCCGGGGTGCATTCCTGGGCATTCCAAAGGGCCAGGCCGAGGCGGGAGTCGCCTACGGCATGAATGCCCGGCAGGTGTTCTTCCGCATCCAGGTGCCGCAAATGATTCGCCTGGCAATTCCAGGCTTTACCAACAACTGGCTGGTGCTGACCAAGGCCACGGCGTTGATTTCGGTGGTCGGCCTGCAGGACATGATGTTCAAGGCCAAGCAGGCGGCCGATGCCACCCGTGAACCCTTCACCTTCTTCCTGGCAGTGGCCGCCTTGTACCTGGTGCTGACCAGCGTCTCGTTGCTGGCGCTGAAGTATCTGGAGCGCCGCTACTCGGTGGGTGTCAAGGTGACCGAATTATGATCTTCGACTACAACGTGGTCTGGGAAGCGTTGCCGATGTATTTCGACGGCCTGCTCACCACCCTCAAGCTGCTGGCAGTCTCGTTGTTCTTCGGCTTGCTGGCGGCCATTCCGCTGGGCTTGATGCGCGTGTCAAAGCGCCCGTGGGTCAACCTGCCGGCCTGGCTTTACACCTACGTCATTCGTGGCACGCCCATGCTGGTACAGCTGTTCCTGATCTACTACGGTCTGGCGCAGTTCGAGGCCGTCAGGGCCAGCGTGTTCTGGCCCTTGTTGTCCAGCGCAACCTTCTGCGCGTGCCTGGCCTTTGCCATCAACACCAGCGCCTATACCGCCGAGATCGTTGCCGGCAGCCTCAAAGCCACGCCCCATGGCGAGATAGAGGCGGCCAAGGCCATGGGCATGTCGCGCATGAAGATGTACCGACGCATCCTGCTGCCGTCTGCGCTGCGCCGTGCGCTGCCGCAATACAGCAATGAAGTGATCATGATGCTGCAAACCACCAGCCTGGCGTCGATCGTGACACTGATCGACATCACCGGTGCCGCGCGCACGGTCAATGCCCAGTACTACCTGCCTTTCGAGGCCTACATCACGGCGGGCGTGTTCTACCTGTGCCTGACCTTCATCCTGGTGCGCCTGTTCAAGATGGCCGAACGCCGTTGGCTCGGCTACCTGGCGCCGCGCAAGCACTGACCGCTCTGTGAGAATCGACAGCATGTACAAACTCCAAGTCCAAGACCTGCACAAGCGCTACGGCAGCCATGAGGTCCTCAAGGGCGTTTCCCTGGCGGCCAAGGCAGGCGACGTCATCAGCATCATCGGCTCCAGTGGATCGGGCAAGTCCACCTTCCTGCGCTGCATCAACCTGCTGGAGCAGCCCCATGCAGGCAAGATACTGCTCAACAACGAAGAGCTGAAACTGACCCCCGGCAAGGATGGCGCGCTCAAGGCAGCCGATGCGCGCCAGCTGCAACGCATGCGCTCGCGCCTGGCGATGGTGTTCCAGCATTTCAACCTGTGGTCGCACATGACGGCGCTGGAGAACATCATCGAGGCGCCGGTGCATGTGCTGGGGGTCAGCCGCAAGGAGGCACTGGAAAAGGCCGAGCACTACCTTGAGAAGGTCGGGGTTGCCCACCGCAAGGATGCCTTCCCGGGGCACATGTCCGGTGGCGAGCAGCAACGTGTGGCCATTGCGCGGGCACTGGCCGTTGAACCAGAGGTCATGCTGTTCGACGAACCGACCTCGGCCCTGGACCCTGAACTGGTCGGCGATGTGCTCAAGGTGATGCAGGCACTGGCCCAGGAAGGCCGGACCATGGTGGTGGTGACCCACGAAATGGGTTTTGCCCGCGAGGTGTCCAACCAGTTGGTGTTCCTGCACAAGGGTCTGGTCGAAGAGACCGGCTGCCCCCGTGAGGTGCTGGCCAACCCGCGTTCGGAACGCCTGAAGCAGTTCCTGTCCGGCAGCCTGAAGTAAAAGCTGCTTTTTTGCACCACGATAGGGCATGCTGCGTGTCACGCGCAGCCTGACCCGGCGCATCGAATCGAACGACCTCAGGTTTCGGACCTTACCCTATGA
Source organism: Pseudomonas sp. DE0010 (assembly GCF_007680745.1). Lineage (NCBI taxonomy): Bacteria > Pseudomonadati > Pseudomonadota > Gammaproteobacteria > Pseudomonadales > Pseudomonadaceae > Pseudomonas > Pseudomonas sp. DE0010. The sequence goes on along the minus strand of NZ_VEJQ01000006.1, from coordinate 106,618 downwards.
CCACCCAGCGAATTGGTTTTCTCATCTGGCCCAGCACCCGGCCACTGACCCTGGCGCTGGCCGAAGAAGTCCTGCAGGTGGCGCAGCGGGTCCATCCCGACGTGGTTTACGAAACCCTGTTCCTGCAGGCCGAAGCCCCGGTCGAAGGCAGCTGGCGTATGCCCGGCGAACCTTGGAACGGGCGCCTGGAAGGGTGCCACAAGCTGTTTTTGATGGCCGATGAGGCGCCGGGCAACATCGGGGCTGCGCTGTCGACGGCGCTCAAGCAATTGGCCCGCAGCGGCTGCATGATTGGCGGGCTGTCTGCCGGGGTCTACCCACTGGCCATGCTTGGCCTGCTCGACGGCTACCGCGCAGCCGTGCATTGGCGCTGGCAGGACGATTTTGCCGAGCGTTTCCCCAAGGTCATCGCCACTAGTCATCTATTCGACTGGGACCGTGATCGCCTGACGGCCTGCGGCGGTATGGCGGTAACCGACCTGTTGCTGGCAGTGCTGGCCCGTGACCATGGCGCGGAGCTGGCAGGCGCGGTGTCCGAGGAACTGGTGGTCGAGCGTATCCGCGAGGGCGGTGAGCGCCAGCGCATCCCGCTGCAGAACCGGCTGGGCTCGAGCCACCCCAAGCTCACCCAGGCGGTGCTGTTGATGGAGGCCAACATCGAGGAGCCGCTGACCACCGATGAAATTGCCCAACATGTCTGCGTGTCACGGCGACAGCTCGAGCGAATCTTCAAGCAGTACCTGAGCCGGGTGCCGAGCCAGTATTACCTGGAGCTGCGCTTGAACAAGGCACGGCAGATGCTGATGCAGACCAGCAAGTCCATCATCCAGATAGGCCTGTCGTGCGGCTTCTCCTCCGGCCCGCATTTCTCCAGCGCCTACCGTAACTTCTTTGGCGCTACCCCCCGTGAAGACCGCAATCAGCGACGCAACAGCAGCCCGTTCGAACTGAGCTCCGCGCCGGCTGAAAAAGGCTAGTCGACGTGCCGGCACGCCCGGGCTGCACAACGAGGTGAACACCCGTTCACCCAGCTTCTTCTCTGCCGTACACTGCGCGATTGCGACAGTGTTTGTCGCATTGCCGAAAGCCCGCCCGAATGCCGGTTTTGCGCTGTAACAAGTTGTCGCTTGGCCGCAAGGCCACGCGCTGATCGTTCCTTACAATCCCCCCATCGCTCGCCACTTCCAGGTCAGCGATCCTCTTCAGGAGACTCAGATGTCCGTTGAGCAAGCCCCGGTGCTACGTGCCGATTTCGATCAGGTCATGGTCCCCAACTATTCCCCGGCGGCCTTCATTCCTGTGCGAGGCGAGGGCTCCCGTGTCTGGGACCAGACTGGCCGTGAATTGATCGACTTTGCCGGTGGCATCGCTGTCAATGCCCTGGGCCACTGCCATCCGGCCTTGGTCAAGGCACTGACCGATCAGGCCAATACCCTGTGGCATGTATCCAACGTCTTCACCAACGAGCCGGCCCTGCGCCTGGCTCACAAGCTGGTGGAGGCCACGTTTGCCGATCGAGCGTTCTTCTGCAACTCTGGCGCCGAGTCCAACGAGGCGGCGTTCAAGTTGGCCCGCCGTGTAGCCCACGACCGCTTCGGCCCTGAAAAGCACGAGATCATCGCAACGCTCAACAGTTTCCACGGCCGCACGTTGTTTACCGTGAGCGTGGGCGGCCAGCCAAAGTATTCCGATGGTTTCGGGCCGAAAATCACTGGTATCAGCCACGTGCCCTACAACGACCTGGAAGCGTTGAAAGCGCATATCTCCGACAAGACCTGCGCTGTGGTGATCGAGCCGATCCAGGGCGAAAGTGGTGTGGTGCCGGCTGACAAGGCCTACCTGGAAGGCGCGCGCGCCTTGTGCGACCAGCACAATGCCCTGCTGATATTCGACGAGGTGCAGACCGGTGTCGGTCGTACCGGGTCGCTGTACGCCTACCAGCACTATGGCGTGACGCCCGACATCCTGACCAGCGCCAAGAGCCTGGGCGGCGGCTTCCCCATCGGCGCCATGCTCACCACCAATGACTTGGCCAAGCACCTGGCTGTCGGCACCCACGGTACGACCTATGGCGGCAACCCGCTGGGCTGCGCGGTGGCCTGCGCCGTGCTGGACGTGATCAACACCCCGCAGACCCTGGCAGGCATCAAGGCCAAGCATGAGCGTTTCAAGTCTCGTCTGGAGCAGATCGGCCGCGACAATGGGCTGTTCAGTCATGTGCGCGGCGTGGGCCTGCTGATCGGTTGTGTGCTTTCCGAGGCTTGGCAGGGCAAGGCCAAGGACGTGCTCAACGCCGCTGAGAAGGAAGGCGTCATGGTGTTGCAGGCAGGGCCTGACGTGGTGCGTTTCGCACCTAGCCTGGTGGTCGAGGATGCCGACATCGACGAAGGCCTGCAGCGCTTCGAACGTGCCGTGATCACCTTGACCCAAGGCTGAGCCGGCTCGCAGGTTTGGCGCCGCGCTGGTTGCAACACCGGCCGGTGAGCCCGGATTCCAACGCAGGCGCCTGGCGCCTGCCTTTTTCACGCGCCGCCATCGGCAGCGCGTTCTCCAAGGAGTGACACCATGCTGGTGATGCGCCCGGCGCAAATGGCTGATCTGAACGAAGTGCAGCGAATGGCTGCGGACAGCCCCATTGGTGTCACCTCGTTGCCGGACGACAGCGCTCGGCTGGGCGACAAGATCGCCGCCTCCGAGACCTCCTTCGCCGCCGAGGTCAGCTTCAATGGCGAGGAGCGCTACTTCTTCGTGCTCGAAGACAGCGAGACCGGCAAGCTGGCTGGCTGCTCGGCCATAGTCGCCTCGGCAGGGTATTCCGAGCCTTTCTACAGTTTTCGCAACGAAACTTTCGTCCACGCCTCGCGGGAACTGAAGATCCACAACAAGATTCACGTCCTGTCGCTGTGTCACGACCTGACCGGCAACAGCTTGCTGACCAGTTTCTACGTGCTGCCCGAGCTTGTGGGCAGTGGGTGGGCCGAGCTCAATTCACGGGGTCGCCTGTTGTTCATGGCATCGCACCCCGAGCGTTTTGCCGAGTCGGTTGTGACGGAAATCGTCGGCTTTAGCGACGAGCAGGGCGAGTCGCCCTTCTGGGACGCCATCGGGCGCAACTTCTTCGACTTGAGCTACGCCGATGCCGAGCGCCTGTGCGGCCTCAAGAGCCGCACGTTCCTGGCCGAGCTGATGCCCCATTACCCCATCTATGTGCCCTTGCTGCCTGACGCTGCGCAGGAAGCCATGGGCCAGGTGCATCCGCGGGCACAGATCACCTTCGACATCCTCATGCGCGAAGGCTTCGAAACCGAGCACTACATCGACATCTTCGATGGCGGTCCGACCCTGCATGCCCGTACCTCGGGTATTCGTTCGATTGCGCAAAGCCGCGTGGCGCCCGTGAAGATCGAGCCGGTTGCGGCCCGCGGCACACGGCCGTACCTGGTCTGCAACGGCCAGCTGCAAGATTACCGTGCCGTGCTGGTGGAACTGGACTGGGTACCTGGCAAGCCCGTCAGCCTGAGCCAGGAGGTGGCCGACGCCCTGGGGGTGGGTGAGGGTGCCAGTGTGCGGCTGGTCGCGGCCTGAGCGCCGCCCGCCATCTTGCAGGATTAGCAGAGTTTCGCGCCGGTTGATGCCGCCGCACAAGGAGATAGCATGATCGTTCGTCCTGTACGCAGTAGCGACCTGCCTGCGTTGATCGAATTGGCACGCAGCACCGGCACCACGGGGCTGACCACGCTGCCTGCCAACGAGGAACGCCTGGAGCATCGCGTCGGGTGGGCGGAAAAGAGCTTCCGCGGTGAAGCCGAGCGCGGTGATACCGACTACCTCTTCGTGCTGGAAAACGACGAAGGGCTGGTTGTGGGTATCAGTGCCATCGCTGGCGCCGTAGGCCTGCGCGAGCCCTGGTACAACTACCGCGTCGGGCTTACCGTCAGCGCGTCCCAGGAATTGAAGATCTACCGCGAGATCCCCACGCTGTTCCTGGCTAACGATCTGACCGGCAATTCCGAGCTGTGCTCGCTGTTCCTGCGCCATGACTACCGCTCAGGGCTCAATGGTCGGCTGCTGTCCCGGGCACGCATGCTGTTCATCGCCGAGTTTCCCGAACTGTTCGGCCAGAAGATCATGGCGGAGATGCGGGGCATGTCCGATGCCCAGGGGCGCTCGCCGTTCTGGGAGAGCCTGGGCCGCCATTTCTTCAAGATGGAGTTCAGCCAGGCCGATTACCTGACGGGGGTAGGCAACAAGTCGTTCATCGCCGAGCTGATGCCCAGGTTCCCGCTTTACACCTGCTTCCTGTCCGAAGCGGCGCGCAGCGTGATCGGCCGGGTGCATGCCGACACCGAGCCGGCATTGGCCATGCTCAAGCAGGAAGGTTTCACCTATCAGGGGTACGTGGATATTTTCGACGCAGGGCCTGCCATCGAATGCGACACGGCCCGCATCCGCGCGGTACGCGACAGCCAGACATTGGTACTGGCCATCGGTACGCCGGGTGAGGATGCCACGCCATTCATCATCCACAACCGTAAGCGCGACGACTGCCGCATCACGGCCGCCCCGGCTCGGCTGGCGGCGGGTACGCTGGTGGTCGACCCGCTGACGGCCAAGCGCCTGCGCATGGGTGCAGGCGACAACGTGCGGGCCGTGCCCCTGTCGGCCGCCCGGGAGGGCCAGTAAATGACCACGCATTACATCGGCGGTAACTGGGTAGCAGGGCGCGGCGAGCACTTGGCATCGCTCAACCCGGTGAGTCAGGCGAGCGTCTGGCAAGGGCAGGGGGCTGATGCAGGCCAGGTCCAGGCTGCCGTACAGGCTGCTCGCCAGGCTTTTCCTGCCTGGGCGCACATGAGCCTGCAGGCGCGCATCGAGGTGCTGGAACAGTTTGCGGCGCAGCTAAAACGGCATGCCGACGCGCTGGCCTATTGCATTGGCGAGGAAACCGGCAAGCCCTTGTGGGAATCGGCTACCGAAGTCACCAGCATGATCAACAAAGTGGCAATCTCGGTGCAGAGCTACCGTGAGCGCACCGGCGAGAAGAGCGGCCCCCTGGCTGACGCCACTGCGGTGCTGCGCCACAAGCCCCACGGCGTGGTGGCGGTATTCGGGCCTTACAACTTTCCCGGTCATTTGCCGAACGGGCATATCGTCCCGGCGCTGCTGGCTGGAAACTGCGTGGTGTTCAAACCCAGTGAGCTGACGCCCAAGGTGGCCGAGCTAACCGTCAATTGCTGGATTGCCGCCGGCCTGCCCGCCGGGGTGTTGAACCTGGTGCAAGGTGGTCGTGAAACGGGCGTGGCCTTGGCCGCCGACCCCGGTATCGATGGGTTGTTCTTCACTGGCTCCAGTGGTACCGGGCACCTTCTGCACCAGCAGTTCGCCGGCCGCCCCGACAAGATTCTGGCCTTGGAGATGGGCGGGAACAACGCGTTGGTAGTGGACGAAGTCCAGGACCTTGACGCGGCGGTCTATACCATCGTTCAGTCGGCCTTCATTTCGGCGGGCCAGCGCTGCACCTGCGCGCGCCGTCTGCTGGTGCCGCAGGGCCCATGGGGCGATCAGTTGCTGGAGCGGCTGGTCCAGGTGAGCCGTACCCTGGCCGTAGGTGCTTTCGATCAGCAACCGGCCCCGTTCATGGGGTCGGTGATTTCCCTGCAGGCGGCGCAGGCGCTGCTGACCGCCCAGGCTGAGCTGATTGCAGAGGGCGGCGTCAGCCTGCTGGAGATGACGCAGCCGCAGCATGATGCCGCCTTGCTGACCCCGGGTATCGTCGATGTCACGGGCGTTGCGCTGTGCAAGGACGAGGAGTTTTTCGGGCCGCTGCTGCAGGTGCTGCGCTACCCCGATTTCGAGGCGGCCATCGCCGAAGCCAACAACACCCGTTATGGCCTGGCTGCCGGGTTGCTCAGCGATTCCCAGGCCCGCTATGAGCATTTCTGGCTACACAGCCGCGCAGGCATCGTCAACTGGAACCGCCAGCTCACCGGTGCAGCCAGCAGCGCGCCGTTCGGTGGGGTGGGCGCCAGTGGCAATCACCGGGCAAGCGCCTACTACGCAGCCGACTACTGCGCCTACCCCGTCGCGTCGCTGGAGGCCACCAGCCTGACCTTGCCGGCCACCCTGGCGCCGGGCGTCACACTATAACGATGGTCGGAGCCTTGCCGATGAAAGCATACGAAGTGAATTTTGACGGCCTGGTAGGGCCTACCCACAACTACGGTGGCTTGTCCTACGGCAACGTGGCCTCCCAGAGCAACAGCCACCAAGGGTCCAACCCGCGCGAAGCGGCGCGCCAGGGGCTGGCGAAAATGAAGGCGCTGGCCGACCTCGGCTTCAAGCAGGGGGTACTGGCGCCCCAGGAGCGCCCCGATGTGGCCGCGCTGCGCCAGCTTGGCTTCGCCGGCACCGATGCCCAGGTGATCCAGCGCGCCGCACGGGAGGCCATGCCGCTGCTGGTTGCCAGTTGCTCGGCGTCGAGCATGTGGGTGGCCAACGCCGCGACGGTCAGCCCCAGCGCCGATACGGCCGATGGGCGGGTGCACTTCACTGCTGCCAACCTCAACTGCAAATACCACCGCAGTATCGAGCACCCCACTACCAGTCGCGTGCTGGCAGCCATGTTCGGGGACGAGGCTCATTTCAGTCACCATCCCGCCTTGCCGAGCGTCGCCCAATTTGGCGATGAGGGCGCCGCGAACCATACGCGGTTCTGCCGCGATTATGGGCAGGCTGGGGTCGAATTCTTCGTCTATGGCCGCAGTGCCTTCGACAGCCGCTACCCGGCACCTCAGAAATACCCGGCCCGGCAAACCCTCGAAGCGTCCCAGGCCGTGGCCCGCCTGCACGGGCTCAGCGCCGACGCGGTGGTCTATGCTCAGCAAAACCCCGCGGTGATCGACCAGGGTGTGTTTCACAACGATGTGATCGCGGTCGGCAATGGGGAGGTGCTGTTCTACCATGAGGATGCGTTTCTCGACACCGAGGCCGTGCTCACCGAGCTTCGTGCCAAGCTGGCGGCCAAGGGCGGTGAGTTGCAGGCCATTTGCGTGCCGCGTGCCACCGTATCGGTAGAGGATGCCGTGCGCTCCTACCTGTTCAACAGCCAGCTGCTCAGCCGCGACGATGGTTCGATGCTGCTGGTGGTGCCGGAAGAGTGCCGCAACAACGAGCGGGTCTGGGCGTATCTGCAGCAGCTTACCAGCCTGGGCACGGCGGTGCGGGAGGTGCAGGTGTTCGACCTCAAGCAGAGCATGCAAAACGGTGGCGGGCCGGCTTGCCTGCGCCTGCGTGTGGCCCTGAACGAAACGGAACTGGCGGCGGTGAACCAAGGCGTTATCATGAGCGCCCCGTTGTACGAGACACTGCTGCAGTGGGTCGATCGGCACTACCGTGACCGTCTGGTCGACGCTGACCTGGCCGATCCTCTGTTGCTGCAGGAGTGCCGTACGGCACTGGACGAATTGACCCAGATACTCAAGTTGGGCTCGGTATACCCGTTCCAACGCCAACCTTGAAGAGAGAATTGCAATGACCGACGCCCTGCGCCTGATCCTGGAAGATGAAGACGGCACTCAGCTGGAAACTTCGTGCACGCGTTTTGCCGTGATGTGGCAAGGCAAGGAAGTATGGATCCAGCAGGATGGCCGCGGCCAACTGCTGATCGGGGTGGATGTGGAGGAGGGCGACGCCGAATATGCCAACCTGCTGCTGCGCCCCCTGGCGACCAACCTGGTCAGCCTGCAACTGGAAATGGAGCCGGCCGACGTCGGCGAAGACGACGACCACGTTCACGGTCCGGACTGCGGCCACCATCACTGAGGACGTCCGCCATGCTCGCCCTTGGCAAATTGCTTGAGCTGACCCTCACCGGCCATGAACCGGCCGAGAAGACCCAAGTGACGTCCAGGGGCGTGCGCCTTCGCTGGCTGGGGCAGGGAGCCCTGGAAGTGAGCCCCAGCGCCGCTGACGACTGCGGCCTGGACCTGTTGCTGTCTGCAGGAATTCACGGCAACGAGACCGCCCCGATCGAGTTGCTCGAACGTCTGCTGCATGGTGTTGCACGTGGAGACATCGTGCCTCGGGCGCGCGTGCTGTTCCTGTTCGGCAACCCGGCGGCCATCGTCAAAGGTGAGCGGTTCGTCGAACAGGACATCAACCGCCTGTTCAATGGCCGCCACGAGCAATCCAGCGGGCCGGAGGCGTTGCGCGCTGCCGAGCTCGAACAGTTCGCGCGGGTCTTTTTCAGCAAGCCTGGGCGTAGTCGCCTGCACTACGACCTGCACACGGCCATTCGAGGCTCCAGGATCGAGCAGTTCGCGCTGTATCCCTTCAAGCAAGGGCGCACACATTCCCGGCGTGAACTGGCCCGCCTGGCAGCAGCTGGCATGGAGGCGGTGCTGTTGCAGTGCAAGCCTTCGATCACGTTCAGTGCCTTTACCTACGAGCAGCTCGATGCCGAGGCCTTTACGCTTGAGCTCGGCAAGGCCCGCCCTTTTGGCCAGAACGACGTGGTGAATCTGGACAAGCTCGAAGCCAGGCTGGTGCACATCCTTCAGGCCACCGAGCCCGATGACGACGGGTCGTTGGAGGGGTTGGAGTTGTTTCGCGTGGCGCGTGAGGTCATCAAGCACAGCGACGGTTTCCGCTTGCACCTGCCAGCAGACATCCAGAATTTCTCCCCGCTGGACAAAGGCTACCTGCTGGCCGATGACCTGGCCGGCGTGCGCTGGGTAATCGAAGAAGAGGGCGCACGGATCATCTTCCCCAACCCCAAGGTGCGTAATGGCCTCAGGGCGGGGATCATCGTGGTGCCTGATGAGGGTGAAAATCTGGCCTGAACCTTAGATGTCGGTACCCGGAGCCGGTAGCAGTACGCCCGGAGCCAAGGCTTCGTATGCGTCCTGCAGCAGCCTGGCAAGTGCAGTCAGGCCGTCCAAGCCCTTGGCTTGGTAAGGGTCGTACAGTACAGCGGTGTACTCACCGGGTAGCAAATCGGCGTATTTGGCTGGGATGACGCGGCTCAGGTCGAAGCCTGGTCCCTGTTGCGCCGGGCCTGCATGGCATTGCATGAGCACGATGTCGGGTACGGCGGCGTAGCCTTGACGGGCAGCGTCCAATGCCTTTTTCAAATCAGGGTAGCCCGACAGCAATGCGAGCTGCTCATACACCCGGTTCTGGAACTGCGGAGTGCCGTAGATGAAGAGGTGGTCGATGGCAGTGGTTTCGAAACGCGCATTATCGCTAGCATTGGCATCCACGCGCAGTGTGCCATCGGCGTTATCGGCCAACCCTGCTGGAATCTCCTCGCCGCTGAACAGCAAGTGCACACGCTGATCGGGTGTGGACCTGTTCAGTCTCAGCGACACCCCGTCCACTTCCAGATCCAGGCCGCACTCCTGGCTCAGGCTAACATTCGCAGTATTGAGCCAGACCTGGATTTCATCGAGAGTGCCAACCTTCACATCGTCGTCGAAAGCCTCGATCAGCCTTCGTTGGATGTTGAACTTGTTAGCCGAATAGAGTTTGTACAGCTCGTAACCAAAATAAACACGAGACCCGAAACGTTCTTCGCCGTCTGTAGCATCGTAGGCTAACGCTTCGTCCATTTCCCCGAAGCTCAAACGCTCGCTTTTGTCGCCGCCGTCGATATTGAAGGTTTGGGTTACTGCAGTCATGGGCATGATCTCCTGTTCAAGAGCATTCAGGCTAAGCCTGCCGGCTTTGCTGGGTGCAGTAGTTATTTAGGCTCAGCCGAAGCTGTATTGAATGGGCCGGTGATCCACCGGAGTCTGTGTCCAATCCTGCCTACGGATAGGTCTGCCGGGCTGGCAGGCCAAGCTCCAAGCGCAGTGCATTCTCATTGAAGGGGAAGGGGTTGCTGGTGTCTGGCGGGGTGGCCGGATCGTCGTCGTAGTCGAAGCCTTGTGGCCCCGCCTCCAAACCAACGGCCTGCCGTTCCGGCTCGTCCATGACGCTGCCGGTGACGAAATTCCAGACATGACAGAGCTCGTGATAGAGCATGACCAATGAAGGTGTGTCAGGGCGCTGAGCCAGCGGGTTATAGCCGATGCGGCAATTGAGTGCGCGTGCACCGCGCTTGCCGTTGCGAATCGTTGGATCACCCTGGCCAGGGTCATAGCCGGCATAGGCGTTGTCCATCGACTCTATGCTTGAGATGACCACCCGCGCACCGTTGGTCACCAGGTCATGGAGCAAGACCGAGGCGGTGGGGCTGGCCCGGAGCAGGTTGAGTTGACGGTTCACCTTCTCGATGTAGTGCGCCTCGCCCTGCACCAGGAATGTCTTGAGGTAGTCGGCGGGTAGGGTTGTCTGGGCAAGGTCATAAAGTACAGGCGCTGTGAAGCCGCCTTCTGGCGTGATAGCGCGTGCGTCACCGTACAAGCGGTCGTCCAGCATGCCGGTAGTGAGGCGGTTATGGCCGTCGAGTGCCTCGATCACGGCCCTGCCTTCGACAACCTTGACGATATCCTCGCCTTCGCCTGCGTAGATGAAGGCATGGGCTGCGCCGCTGTGCACGGTGTCGTTGCCGGTACCGGCATCGATCTCCACTTGCTGCAGGCGCGTAGTTTCGATCAGGTCGTTGCCTGGGCCTGCATCGACCACCACTCGCCCGACGGCGGTGCTGTCAGCAGTGGCCAGACCTTCCACTTGAACGATGTCATCGCCATCACCGGTTTCCACCACTACCTGGTTGGCGACCGCGGTGGCCACGTGTACACGGTCATTCCCAGGGCCTGTGCGTACGTGAAGGATGTCGTCGCCCATCAGCGCTAGTTCGTAGCGCAAGCCGCTGCTGCGTAGCATCACGCCGCTGGCGTGCGCTTCGACAGACAGCGTGACACTGGGTTGCAGCGCCTGCACCCGCACGATTCGATCTTCACGCGCGATGATGAACGCCTGGTCCTGATAGGGAAGCACATGCTGCTCCACTAGGCCGGCGGGGGTATATACGACGAGATTGGCTTGAGGCATTGGCGATATCCTTCTGGTTTCGAGGAAAGCACCTTAAGCCCCGGCCAGGGCGGCTCAGCGGTAATCGGCTACTGCGTTTGCTTGATGACCCTCGGTGTTCGGGCCGCATGTCGGGTCTACCGTTGGCAGACAGCGGTTTCAGGAGTTGCCAGCCAGGAAGCCAGGGATTTAGCATCAGGCGTGATGAATGATTGATGCGTTTGACGCTGCCAATAGCCGATTCGGCCATTTCAATAGCACAAACTCACTGCACCAAGCCTGCAGGCCCGATATAATGCGGCCCTTTGCCGTCGTTTCGTCGACGCTTTGCCCTGATGGGCCGCCGTTTCCGTGGAAGATCCTATGAAAAGCGCAGAAATCCGTGAAGCCTTCCTTCGCTTCTTCGAAGAACAGGGGCATACCCGAGTCGCGTCCAGTTCGCTGATTCCGAACAACGACCCGACCCTGTTGTTCACCAATGCCGGCATGAACCAGTTCAAGGACTGTTTCCTCGGAGCGGAGAAGCGCGCCTATACCCGTGCTGTCAGCAGCCAGAAGTGCGTGCGCGCCGGTGGCAAGCACAACGACCTGGAAAACGTCGGTTACACCGCACGTCACCATACCTTCTTCGAAATGCTGGGCAACTTCAGCTTCGGTGATTATTTCAAGCGCGACGCCATCACCTTCGCCTGGACTTTCCTGACGTCGGAGAAGTGGCTGAACCTGCCCAAGGACAAGCTCTGGGTCACGGTCTATGCCACCGACGACGAAGCCTACGATATCTGGACCAAGGAAGTAGGGGTGCCCGCCGAGCGCATGGTGCGCATCGGTGATAACAAGGGCGCGCCCTATGCGTCGGACAACTTCTGGACCATGGGCGACACCGGTCCATGCGGGCCGTGCACCGAAATCTTCTATGACCACGGTGCAGACATCTGGGGTGGCCCGCCCGGCTCGCCCGAAGAAGACGGCGACCGTTACATCGAGATCTGGAACAACGTGTTCATGCAGTTCAACCGTACTGCCGACGGCGTGCTGCACCCGCTGCCGGCGCCGTCGGTCGATACCGGCATGGGCCTGGAGCGCATCAGCGCCGTATTGCAGCATGTGCATTCGAACTACGAGATCGACCTGTTCCAGAACCTGCTGTCAGCGGCGGCCACGGCCATCGGTTGCAGCAACGAGGGGCAGGCCTCACTGAAAGTGGTGGCCGACCACATCCGTTCCTGCGGCTTCCTGATTGCCGACGGTGTGCTGCCTTCGAACGAAGGCCGTGGCTATGTGCTGCGCCGCATCATTCGTCGTGCTTGCCGTCACGGCAACAAGCTGGGCGCCAAGGGCAGCTTCTTCTACCAGATCGTCGCCGCGCTGGTTGCCGAAATGGGTGAAGCATTCCCGGAGCTGGGCAGCCAACAGGCGCACATCGAGCGTGTGCTTAAAGCCGAAGAAGAACAGTTCGCCAAGACCCTTGAGCAGGGCCTGCGCATTCTCGAGCAGGACCTGGCCCAGTTGCAGGGCAACGTGGTGCCGGGCGATGTGGTGTTCAAGCTCTACGACACCTACGGCTTCCCCATGGACCTGACTGCCGATATCGCCCGTGAGCGTGAGCTCACCATCGACGAGGCCGGTTTCGAACGTGAAATGGAGGCCCAGCGCGAGCGTGCACGCTCTGCCAGCGCGTTTGGCATGGACTACAACAGCCTGGTCAAGGTCGACAGTGCAACCGAGTTCCTGGGCTACGAGGCCACCGAGGCCTCGGCCAGGATCATTGCGCTGTACCACGATGGCCAGTCGGTTGACCAACTGGGCGAGGGCCAGGAAGGCGTGATCGTGCTAGATCGCACGCCTTTCTACGCCGAGTCCGGTGGCCAGGTGGGCGACTCCGGTTACATCCAGGCAGGCTCGGCGCGCTTCGACGTGCGCGACACCACCAAGACCGGTGGCGCCTTCTTGCATCACGGCGTGGTCGCCACCGGTGCGCTGGTCGTAGGCTCTGCGGTGCAAACCAAGGTCGACGCGGATGTGCAGCACGCCACCGCCCTGAACCATTCGGCTACCCACCTGTTGCATGAAGCCTTGCGCCAGGTGCTGGGCGAGCATGTGCAGCAGAAAGGCTCGCTGGTGGACAGCCAGCGCCTGCGCTTTGACTTCAGCCACTTCGAAGCAGTGAAGCCTGAGCAGATCAAGGCGCTGGAAGACATCGTCAACCGCGAAGTGCGCCGCAACACGCCTGTGCAAACCGAGCTGACCGACATCGAGACGGCCAAGGCCAAGGGTGCCATGGCGCTGTTTGGCGAGAAGTACGGCGATACGGTGCGCGTGCTGACCATGGGCGGCGACTTTTCGGTAGAGCTGTGCGGTGGCATTCATGCCAAGCGCACAGGCGACATCAGCGTCTTCAAGATCATCAGCGAAGGCGGCGTGGCGTCGGGCGTGCGTCGTATCGAGGCCGTGACCGGTGCCGCTGCGCTGGCTTACCTGAACGCTGCCGAGGAGCAGGTCAAGGAAGCGGCGCAACTGGTGAAGGGTAACCGCGACAACCTGATCGACAAGCTGTCGGCTGTGCTTGAGCGCAACCGCCAGCTGGAGAAGCAGCTCGAGCAGCTGCAGGCCAAGGCCGCCAGCGCCGCCGGGGATGATCTCTCCAACGCGGCTGTGGCGGTCAAGGGTGCCAAGGTGCTCGCCGCCCGTGTAGACAGGCAGGATGGCAAGGCCTTGCTCGCCCTGGTCGATCAGCTTAAGAACAAGCTCGGCCATGCAGTGATCCTGCTGGGCAGCGAGCATGAGGGCAAGGTCGTGCTGGTGGCCGGCGTGACCAAAGACCTCTCCAGCCAACTCAAGGCTGGCGATCTGATGAAGCAAGCCGCTGCGGCAGTGGGTGGCAAGGGCGGCGGGCGTGCGGACATGGCACAGGGTGGCGGCGTCGACGTCGCGGCCCTGGACCAGGCCCTGGCGCTGGCCGTGCCGTTCGCAGAGCAGGGACTTTGAGATGAAGGGCAGGGCGGCTTGAGCGCGAACTGCGCTCCTGGCCCCGTTGGGGTGAGTCGTCCTGTCCTTCAGGTTGGATTGTTTTTTGGGGCCCTGTATGGGCTGAGGCACCATTGAAATGGCGTTGATCGTACAGAAATTTGGCGGCACCTCTGTCGGTTCCATCGAGCGGATCGAGCAGGTAGCCGACAAGGTCAAGAAGCACCGTGAGGCAGGCGACGACCTGGTGGTCGTGCTCTCTGCCATGAGCGGCGAAACCAACAGACTGATCGACCTGGCCAAGCAGATCAGCGAGCATCCGGTTCCGCGCGAGCTGGATGTGATCGTGTCCACGGGCGAGCAAGTCACCATCGCGCTGTTGGCCATGGCATTGACCAAGCGCGGTGTGCCTGCCGTGTCGTACACCGGCAACCAGGTACGCATCCTTACCGACAGTGCCCATAACAAGGCGCGCATCCTGCAGATCGACGACCAGAAGATCCGTGCTGATCTCAAGGCCGGGCGTGTGGTCGTGGTGGCGGGCTTCCAGGGTGTGGATGAGCACGGCAACATCACCACCCTCGGTCGGGGTGGTTCCGACACCACAGGTGTCGCCCTGGCCGCTGCGCTCAAGGCGCAGGAATGCCAGATCTACACCGATGTCGATGGCGTCTACACCACCGACCCTCGCGTAGTGCCGCTGGCACGACGCCTGGAGAAGATCACCTTCGAAGAGATGCTGGAAATGGCCAGCCTCGGTTCCAAGGTGCTGCAGATTCGCTCGGTGGAATTCGCCGGCAAGTACAACGTCCCGCTGCGCGTGCTGCACAGCTTCAAGGAGGGTCCGGGTACCCTCATTACCATCGATGAAGAGGAATCCATGGAACAGCCGATCATTTCCGGTATCGCCTTCAACCGTGATGAAGCCAAGCTGACCATTCGCGGCGTACCGGACAACCCAGGCGTGGCGTTCAAGATTCTCGGCCCGATCAGTGCATCGAACATCGAAGTGGACATGATCGTGCAGAACGTCGCCCACGATAACACCACCGATTTCACCTTCACCGTACAGCACAATGAGTACGAGAAGGCTCAGAGCGTGCTGCAGAATACCGCGCGCGAAATCGGTGCCCGTGAAGTGATCGGTGATACCAAGATCGCCAAGGTTTCCATCGTCGGCGTCGGCATGCGTTCACACGCAGGTGTTGCAAGCCGCATGTTCGAAGCGCTGGCCAAGGAGAGCATCAACATCCAGATGATCTCCACCTCCGAGATCAAGGTGTCGGTGGTGATCGAGGAGAAATACCTGGAACTGGCGGTGCGCGCCCTGCACACCGCCTTCGAGCTTGACGCCCCGGCTCGACAGAGCGAGTAAGGCCTTGCCTGGGAGGGCGCGGCTTGCCGCGCCCTTCGCGTTTCTGCTCGTTGCGCAGGCCCCGTCCAGGTCCGCGTATGAAGCACAGCAGCCTGTGTCGACGTCCACGACCGGGCTGAAACCCAAAAGACTGTTACCCCTGAATGTTTTGCGTAAGGAGAAAGCTATGTTGATTCTGACTCGTCGCTGTGCGGAGAGCCTGATCATTGGCGATGGCGAGATCACCGTGACGGTGCTCGGCGTCAAAGGCAACCAGGTACGTATCGGCGTCAGCGCGCCAAAAGAAGTGGCTGTTCACCGCGAGGAAATCTACCTGCGGATCAAGAACGAGAAGGACGAGGAGCCAAGCCTTTAATTCTTTTGAAGTTTTTTTCAAAAAAAGGGTTGCAGACGAGGAAGAACCTGTTTAATATTCGCCTCGTGTTGCGGTGAGGTGGCCGAGTGGCCGAAGGCGCTCCCCTGCTAAGGGAGTATACCTCATAAGGGTATCGGGGGTTCGAATCCCCCCTTCACCGCCATTATTCGCTTAGGTTGCTGTAAGTTGTAAGAACGCTAAGTAGTTGATTTTAAACGAAAAAGTTCTTGCAAAAATGTTTCAGCAGCCTATAATGCGCGGCAAGACACGGACTCATAGCTCAGCTGGATAGAGTACTCGGCTACGAACCGAGCGGTCGCAGGTTCGAATCCTGCTGAGTCCGCCACTTTTGAAGTGGCTTTGTTATCAAGGCTGTTTCAAGAAACCAGTGGTAATCTGGTCTAAAACTACCAAACGGACTCATAGCTCAGCTGGATAGAGTACTCGGCTACGAACCGAGCGGTCGCAGGTTCGAATCCTGCTGAGTCCGCCACTTTCGAAGTGGTTTTGTTATCAAGGCTGCTTCAAAAACCAGTGGTAATCTGGTCTAAAACTACCAAACGGACTCATAGCTCAGCTGGATAGAGTACTCGGCTACGAACCGAGCGGTCGCAGGTTCGAATCCTGCTGAGTCCGCCATACCCAAACAGAAAGCCCGCTCACTGAGCGGGCTTTTTGTTTTCCCCCACCTTTGCGCATTCAATTGTTTGTTCAGCCATGCCCTCTGTACGGGCTCTGGGGCTCTGTGCCTGCACGCCAAGCGCTTGGCAGGGCGCACGCGCAACCTCGCCCAAACTATTGCACCGATGGTTTCATGCGTTGTCAGAGCAATGACGCGCAAACGATTGTTATAGCCAAAAATTTAAGCGATCTGTCAGCTTGAGCAGTGTATGATTGCGCCCGTCAGCCCCGCCGGGGCTTGTGGATCACCACCATGGACTTACCCAGTAGTTACTCGCCAAACCGTTTCGTACAGATAGATCTAATCGATTGATTCTCCCGGCGTGCTCCGCGGCTGGGAGTGGAGTTCGCCTATGACGGAAGTAGAAGTAAAGAAAGCGCAAGAAAGCCTCCAGGATCGTCTGTCCCAGGTCGTCGACCTGCTTCAGCGCCAGCGCCTGGTTGAAGATGTCACGCACCGCCAGGAAGGTGCACACAACGACTTGGTAGAAAACCTCGTCCACCGGCAGAATCTTGTCGAGTTGCAACGCAAGCTCGATGATCTGCACCCCGCCGATATCGCCTATATCCTCGAAGCCTTGCCTCTCGAAGACCGCTTGACGGTCTGGCAGCTGGTGCGCTCGGATCGTGACGGCGACATTCTGCTTGAAGTGTCAGACGCCGTGCGCCAGTCCCTGATCGCCGATATGGACGATCACGAGCTGCTGGCCGCTGCCAAGGAAATGGACGCCGACGAACTGGCCGACCTGGCGCCTGAGTTGCCACGGGACGTGGTTCATGAGCTGATGGAGACCCTCGATGCTCAGCAACGCGAGCGCGTACGCTCCGCGCTGAGCTATGACGAGGAACAAGTCGGCGCGCTGATGGACTTCGAGATGGTGACCATCCGTGAAGACGTCAGCCTGGAAGTGGTATTGCGTTACCTGCGCCGCCTCAAGGAATTGCCCAACCACACCGACAAGCTGTTCGTGGTCGATCACGATGGCATTCTCAAGGGTGTGTTGCCGATCAAGCGCCTGCTGGTCAACGACCCGGACAAGCAAGTGGCCGACGTCATGGCCACCGATCCCGTGTCCTTCCATCCCGACGAAGACGCCTACGACGCAGCCCAGGCCTTCGAGCGGTACGACCTGGTATCGGCACCAGTCGTGGACAAGAGCGATCGGCTCATCGGGCGTCTGACCATCGACGAAATGGTCGACCTGATTCGCGAAGAGAGTGAGACCGAAGTGCTGAACATGGCGGGTCTGCGCGAAGAAGAAGACATCTTCGCGTCGGTCTGGCGGTCGCTGCGCAACCGTTGGGCATGGCTGGCCGTAAACCTGATTACCGCTTTCGTCGCATCCCGGGTCATCGGCTTGTTCGAAGGGTCCATCGAAAAGCTGGTTGCCCTGGCCGCGCTCATGCCGATCGTGGCGGGCATCGGTGGCAACTCCGGCAACCAGACCATCACCATGATCGTGCGCGCCATGGCCCTTGACCAAGTGTCCCCAGGCAATACCTCGCGCCTGATGCGCAAGGAGCTGGCGGTGTCCTTGATCAACGGGTTGATCTGGGGTGGCGTCATCGGCGCGGTGGCCTTCTGGCTTTATGGCAGCTGGTCGCTGGGCTTGGTGATGACAGCCGCGATGACCTTGAACCTGCTGCTCGCGGCCCTGATGGGCGTGCTGATACCGATGACCCTGACGCGCCTGGGGCGCGACCCGGCAATGGGGTCGAGCGTGATGATCACCGCAGTTACCGACAGCGGCGGCTTCTTCATCTTCCTGGGGCTCGCCACCGTGTTCTTGCTCTAACGGCTCGGGGCGTTACGCCGTGCGTGACGCCCGGTTTGTCTGGATGATAAAGGCAGCGAAGAGGCCATCACTTCAAAAAAAAGCCAGCATCAGCTGGCTTTTTTGTGGATGGCAGCAATGGTTTGCGTCAGGAAGCGTCAGCAGCCATTTCCACGTCATGGGCAATCAGGGCAACCAGCGCATTCTGCTGACGATGGGACAGCTGGCGGAAGCGCTGCAGCAGCTCGCGTTCGTGCAATGACAGTTCAGGGCTGTCCAGGCGCATGCTCAATTCCTCACCCAGGGCACCTTCCTGGATAAGGCTCTGTTCCAGGCGTGCAATGATCTCCGAGTTCATGCTGCGGTGGTGGTTGCGTGCTACCTCGGCGATGCGCTCACGCATCCCGTCTGGCAGGCGAACGACGAACTTGTCAGCAGTGCGGCTCGAATAAATAGCCTGTTTCATTGGGCGCATATAAATTGACCAGATTTTGGTTCAGGGGAAGCGGTTCTCAAATTGGCCGCGCGGGGTGGAAATACGACCGCCTTATCGCCAAAATGTTCAACCGGTTGTGCAGATGGACGCTCATCTTGCCTCAATGCTGCCGTTTCCTTGGCGTCAATTCTGTGACAAATAGTGATCTGCATAAAGGCTTTATGCCAGTACCAATTGTCAGAAATGAGCACTGGTTAAAATTTTCACATGTGCAGTCATGGCCTCACGTCAGACGTATCCCCGCGAATCCTGCAAAAAACCTGAAACCTGCGCCGAAAGTAGCGTCAAACGCACAGGTTCTTAATCAGAGAGCATAGTGGCAATGCACCATGATGCAAGCTGCGCTTCGCCGCTAAAGGGCAGGCTGATTCTGTTGATCGGACCGTCTGGCGCGGGCAAAGATTCATTGATCGACGCAGCGCGCCTGCAGCTGGCGGCAGCGCATGTCGAAATAGCCCGTCGGGTCATCACGCGCTCGCCTGAAGCCAGGGGGGAGGCAGCGGTAGGTGTCAGTGTCGAGCAGTTCGAACGTATGAAGCAGCAAGGCGCATTCGCCATGCATTGGCAGGCCAACGGGTTGCAGTACGGCATCCCCCGGCAGGTAGATGAGTGGCTGGAGCAAGGCAGGTCGGTGCTGGTAAACGGCTCGCGCGGCCACCTGGCGCAGGCTCGTACCCGCTACCCTGATTTGCTGGCCATCCGTGTGGACGTCAGTCTCGATATCCTGCGTCGGCGCCTGCAGGCCCGCGGGCGGGAGACCCAAAACGAGATCGACCAGCGTCTGGCTCGGCATGTCAGCCTGAGCGATACGGCCGACGATGGCGCCCGCACGGTGGACAACTCGACTACGCTGTCCTCGGCAGTCGAGGCCTTGCTGGCAGTGTTGCGAGAAGAGGGTGTTATCCAGGCGCACTAGGGCTTCGGAAAAGGTTTACGCTCAAATGGCACTGCAACACATGACAAACGGCCACACGCTGGTTAACATGCACGCCGTCCCGCTGAGCAGCGCCTGCTGCCAGTTGCCGTGTCTCAGTAGCTCAATTGGATAGAGCATCCCCCTCCTAAGGGGAAGGTTGCAGGTTCAATTCCTGCCTGGGACGCCATTTCCCCCCAGTGCCTCCAGCACGCCGCTCTCCTTCGCTAATCGCCCGTTACAAATCTACGCCTTAAGACGTATTTCAGCCCTACGTCCGTACCCCTATGCTTGGCCCCGTCAACGGTCACCCTCACAAGGCGCGCGCCGTCTTTCTTCACCTCAGCAGCCCTTGGATTTTGGGCGCAGTTGCTGGTTATCCAGGAGTTTGCATGAGCCAGCACGTCACCCCCGTGCCCACGGGTTTTACCCAAGAGCAGCTGCATACGCTGTTTGACCTGATCAGCGACGGTATCTGGGATTGGGATGCCAATACGGGTTATGTCTATCGCAACCCTGGCTGGTACCTCATGCTCGGCTATACGCCTCACTCCCAGGAAAACTCGGTACTGACCTGGGAGCGGTTGATCCACCCCGACGATTTCCAGCGTGTCATGGCCCACTTCGATGCCTATGTCCACCAGCGCAACGAGCGTTACCTGGTCGAGTACCGGTGCCGCTGCGCCGACGGCACCTACCTGTGGGTCGAGGACAGTGGGTACGTGATCGCACGCAACCCCGATGGCTCGGTTGCACGCATGCTGGGGGCCCATCGCAACATCGACAGCGGCAAGCGCCAACTGGCGCAGCTTGAGCGGCGTAACCAATCGCTGGAATGCCTGGTCGCCGAGCGCACGCGCGAATTGTCCTGGGTAAACGAGCAGCTCCAGCGCCAGCTGGACGAGAACCGCGAGCTTGCCGAGCGGGATTCGCTGACGCGTATCGCCAACCGCTATCGGCTGGAGAGCGTGCTGAAGCAGGAGTGCGAGCGGGCCAAGCGCTTTCGGCAGCCACTGTCGGTCATCGCCATGGACATGGATGACTTCAAGCCGATCAACGACCAATACGGGCATGCGCAGGGCGACGCCGCTTTGATTCGTGTGGCCGAGGCATTGCGATTGCGCCAGCGCACAAGTGACTTGCTGGCCCGTTGGGGAGGTGATGAATTTGTCCTGGTTCTGCCCCAGACGAGCCTGGAGCAAGCCTGCGCCTGCGCCGAACAACTGCGCCAGGTAGTGGCGCAGTTGGAGCCCATTGGCGAGTGTCGATTGACCTTGAGCTACGGCGTAGTGCAGTGGCGCGAAGGCGATGACACCCACAGCCTGCTGGCGCGCGCCGACCAGGCGCTTTACCGGGCCAAGGGCGCAGGCAAGAACGCCGTCGCCCAGTGACCAACGACCCCAGGCCGCGCCAGGGGTCAAATGTGCAGTGCGTGGCCCAGCGCGCGCAGGGCGGCCTCCTGCACCGCCTCGCCCAGGGTCGGATGGGCATGAATCGTGCCCGCCACATCTTCCAGGCGCGCGCCCATTTCCAGCGATTGGGCGAATGCGGTGGACAGTTCAGAGACGGCCACGCCCACCGCTTGCCAACCCAGCACGAGATGGTTGTCGCGGCGTGCCACCACCCGCACAAACCCCGTCCTGGACTCCAGGCTCATGGCCCGACCGTTGGCGGCAAAGGGAAATTGCGCCACGATGCAGTCCAGCCCTTGCGCCACCGCCTGATCAGGGGGCAGGCCAGCGACGACCACTTCCGGGTCGGTGAAGCACACCGCGGCGATGGCGGCCGGCTCGAAGCGACGTGACTTGCCCGCGATGCGTTCGGCGACCATCTCGCCCTGGGCCATCGCCCGGTGCGCCAGCATGGGCTCGCCCGCCACGTCACCAATGGCCCACACGTTGCGCATGCTGGTCTGGCACTGCGCGTCGATGGCAATCGCCGCCCCATTCATGCGTAGGTCCAGGCATTCGAGGTTCAAGCCCTGGGTGCGCGGGCGCCTGCCGGCCGCTACCAGCACCCTGTCGGCGTCAAGGCGCAGGGGCGAACCTTCGCTGTTCCGGGCCATCAGGGTACCTTGTTCATAGCCTTCCACCTTGTGATCAAGGTAAACGGCGATGCCCAGCTTTTTCAGCGACTCGACCACGGGGGCGGTGAGCTCGGCGTCGTAGGTGGGCAACACCCGCTCGCGGGCCTCCACCACACTCACCTGCGCACCTAGCTTGCGGTACGCAGTGCCCAGTTCCAAACCGATGTACCCGCCACCGACCACCACCAGATGGCGCGGCACCGTAGCGGGGGTCAGCGCCTCGGTCGATGAAATGACAGCGCCCCCCAGGGGCAGCATGGGCAGCTCGACGCTGCTCGAGCCCGTAGCCAGCAGCAGGTGCTCGCAGCGAATGCGCTGGCCGTCGACTTCCACGTGCTTGCCGTCGAGCAGCTTCGCCCAGCCCTGGATGACCTTGACCCCGTGCTTTTTCAGCAGGGCGGCCACACCAGTGGTCAGTCGGTCGACGATACCGTCTTTCCACGCGACGCTCTGACGGATGTCCAGCTCGGGGGAGGCTACGCGGATGCCCAGTGGGGAGCCCTCGGCAAGCCGGGTGGCCTGATGGAACTGCTCGGCCACATGAATCAGCGCTTTTGACGGAATGCAGCCGATGTTCAGGCACGTTCCGCCCAGCGCCTGCCCTTCGACCAGTATCGTGGGGATGCCCAGTTGGCCGGCGCGGATGGCGGCCACGTAGCCGCCGGGGCCGCCGCCGATGATCAGCAGCGTAGTTTCGATGATCGGTTGCATGCTTACTCCACAAACAGGCAGGCGGGTTGTTCCAGCAGGCTTCGCACGGCCTGGATGAACAGTGCGGCGTCCATGCCATCGACCACCCGGTGATCGAACGAGCTGGACAAGTTCATCATCTTGCGCACCACGATCTGGCCGTCGACGACCACAGGCCGCTCGACCATGCGGTTGACCCCCACGATGGCCACTTCTGGGGTGTTGACCACCGGCGTGCTGACGATGCCGCCCAGTGCGCCGAGGCTGGTCAGGGTGATGGTCGAGCCCGACAGCTCCTCGCGGCTGGCCTTGTTGGTGCGAGCGGCATTGGCCACCCGTGCAATTTCCGCTGCATTGGCCCACAGGTTGCCCGCCTCGGCATGGCGCAGCACTGGCACCATCAGGCCGTTGTCCCCTTGGGTGGCGATGCCGACGTGCACCGCGCCGTGGCGGGTGATGACCTGTGCTTCGTCGTCGTACGTGGCGTTGATCTGCGGAAAGTCACGCAGTGCCACGACCAGTGCGCGGACCAGGAACGGCAATAGGGTGAGCTTGCCCCGGTCTTGGCCATGCTTGCTGTTGAGCTGCTGGCGCAGCGCTTCGAGGGCGGTGACGTCGATTTCTTCGACATAGCTGAAATGGGCCACGCGACGCTTGGCGTCTTGCATGCGCTGGGCGATCTTGCGCCGCAGGCCGATTACCGGGACTTGCTCGCTGTCGGTGCGCTTGGCATAGCCGCTGGGGGCCTGCTCACCGGCGCGTTGAGGCTGGCTGAGGAAGGCATCGAGGTCTTCATGCAGGATGCGCCCGGCAGGGCCGCTCCCGTGCACGTAACGCAATTCAATGCCAGCATCCAGCGCGCGCTTGCGTACGGCGGGCGAGGCGAGGGGTTTATCGCTGGCCTGGCGTGGAGCCAGCGGTGCGGCCGGGCGGCTGGCCGGGGGCGTCAAGGCGGCCGGCACGGGTTGTTCCTGTACTGCCTGCTCGGGTGCTTGGCTGGCAGGCGGTGTTTCGGCCGCCTTGGCTTGTGGGGCGTCCACATGGTTGCCGTTGCCTTCGACCTCGATGCGGATCAGTTCGCTGCCGACCGACATCACTTCCCCAGGCTGCCCGCCCAGGGCCATGACCTTGCCGCTGACCGGGGAGGGGATCTCCACCGTCGCCTTGTCGGTCATGACATCGGCCACGACCTGGTCTTCGGCGATCAGGTCACCTACCTTGACGAACCACTCGACCAACTCAACCTGCGCGATGCCTTCGCCAATGTCCGGCATCTTGATGACATGCGTGCCCATTCAGACCTCCATGACCTTTTTCAATGCCGCACCCACCCGCGATGGCCCTGGGAAATACGCCCATTCCTGTGCATGGGGGTAGGGGGTGTCCCAACCCGTAACGCGCTCGATGGGCGCTTCCAGATGGTGGAAGCAATGCTCCTGCACCAGCGAGACCAGTTCGGCGCCGAACCCGCAAGTACGCGTAGCTTCATGCACCACCACGCAGCGCCCGGTCTTCTTCACCGACGCGACGATGGTTTCCAGGTCAAGCGGCCACAGGCTGCGCAGGTCGATCACCTCGGCATCGACGCCCGTCTCTTCGGCCGCGACCTGGGCGACATAGACCGTCGTGCCATAGGTGAGGACCGTGACGTCGTTGCCGGGCCGAGTCACCACTGCCTTGTCCAGCGGCACGGTGTAATAACCGTCAGGCACGGCGCTTTGCGGATGCTTGGACCATGGCGTCACGGGGCGGTCGTGGTGGCCATCGAAGGGGCCGTTGTACAGGCGTTTGGGCTCAAGGAAGATGACCGGGTCATCGCACTCGATCGAGGCAATGAGCAGGCCCTTGGCGTCATAGGGATTGGACGGCATGACCGTGCGCAGCCCGCACACCTGGGTGAACATCGCTTCCGGGCTCTGGCTATGGGTCTGGCCTCCATAAATGCCCCCGCCGCAGGGCATGCGCAGGGTCAGCGGCGAGATGAATTCGCCAGCGGAGCGGTAACGCAGCCGCGCCATTTCCGACACGATCTGGTCCGAGGCTGGGTAGAAATAGTCGGCGAACTGAATCTCCACCACCGGCCGCAAGCCGTAGGCACCCATGCCCACGGCCGTGCCGACGATGCCGCTTTCGGAGATCGGGGCATCGAACACCCGTGATTTGCCGTACTTGTTCTGCAGGCCTTCGGTGCAGCGAAAGACGCCGCCAAAGTATCCGACGTCCTGACCATACACGACCACGTTGTCGTCGCGCTCGAGCATGATGTCCATGGCCGAGCGCAGGGCCTGGATCATGGTCATGGTGGTGGTGGCCATGGCGGTTTCCGGGTTGATGCTGTTGTTGTGATCGTTCATTTCAGACCCCCAGTTCCTGACGTTGGCGACGCAGGTGGTCCGGCATTTCCTTGTACACGTCCTCGAACATCGAAGCGGCACTGGGAATGTGTCCGTTGGCGAGGGTGCCGTACTGCTCTGCTTCCTTCTGCGCGGCGACCACGGCAGCCTCGAATTCGGCCGTGGTGGCCTGGTGTTCTTCTTCGGACCAGTGGCCGATCTTGATCAGGTGCTGCTTCAGGCGAGCGATCGGGTCGCCCAGCGGGAAGTGGCTCCAGTCGTCCGCAGGGCGGTACTTGGACGGATCATCGGACGTGGAATGCGGGCCAGCACGGTAGGTCACCCACTCGATCAGGCTGGGGCCAAGGCCGCGGCGTGCGCGTTCGGCTGCCCAGCGCGAGGCCGCGTAGACGGCCACGAAATCGTTGCCGTCCACGCGCAACGAGGCGATGCCACAGCCCACGCCGCGGCCGGCGAAGGTGGTGGACTCGCCGCCAGCGATGGCCTGGAACGTGGAAATCGCCCACTGGTTGTTGACCACGTTGAGGATGACCGGGGCGCGGTAGACGTGGGCGAAGGTGAGGGCGGTATGGAAGTCCGACTCGGCAGTGGCGCCATCGCCGATCCAGGCCGAGGCGATCTTGGTGTCGCCCTTGATGGCCGAGGCCATGGCCCAGCCCACCGCTTGCACAAACTGGGTCGCCAGGTTGCCGCTGATGGTGAAAAAGCCCGCCTCGCGTACCGAATACATGATCGGCAACTGGCGACCCTTGAGCGGGTCGCGCTCGTTGGAGAGCAGTTGGCAGATCATGTCCACCAGCGAAACGTCACGGGCGATCAGGATGCTTTGCTGGCGATAGGTCGGGAAGCACATGTCGGTGCGGTTGAGCGCCAGGGCCTGGGCGCTGCCGATGGCTTCCTCGCCCAGGCTCTGCATGTAGAACGACATCTTCTTCTGGCGCTGGGCGACGACCATGCGGCTGTCGAAGATGCGGGTCTTGAGCATGGCGCGCATGCCTTGGCGCAGTATCTGCGGGTCTATGTCCTCGGCCCAGGGGCCCTGGGCATTGCCCTGTTCATCCAGTACGCGCACCAGGCTGCCGGACAAGTCGGCGGTGTCGGCGGCTTCTACGTCGATGGGGGGTTTACGAACCTGGCCTGCGTCGTTCAAGCGCAGGTAGGAAAAATCGGTCTGGCAGCCTGGCCGGCCGGTAGGCTCGGGAACATGCAGGCGCAGGGGGGCGTACTCGTTCATGCTGTTTACGCTCGCTCGGGTATTTGTTTTTGTGAGCTTTGAAGCGGTCGCCGCTGAGTGCCGGCTCGTGACCAGCAGGTCAGCGTTAGCTACATGTTAGTTGCCCTGGCGCAGAATATTTCTCTCTAGTTGATTGCCTTTGGTAAGCAGGCCAGATAAACATTCCTCATAAACACAATAAACCGGTGATTTTGTCTCATGCGCAAACTCGATCGTACTGACATCGGCATTCTCAACAGCCTTCAAGAAAACGCCCGCATCACCAACGCCGAACTGGCACGTTCGGTCAACCTGTCGCCTACGCCTTGTTTCAACCGAGTGCGGGCCATGGAAGAGCTGGGCGTCATTCGCCAGCAGGTCACGCTGTTGTCGCCCGAGGTGCTGGGGCTGGATGTGAACGTATTCATCCATGTGAGCCTGGAAAAACAGATCGAGCAGGCACTGCACCGCTTCGAGGAGGAGATCGCCGAGCGGCCCGAGGTCATGGAGTGCTACCTGATGACCGGTGACCCGGACTACCTGCTGCGTGTGCTACTGCCCAGTATCCAGGCGCTGGAGCGGTTTCTGGATTACCTGACCCGCCTGCCGGGCGTTGCCAACATTCGCTCCAGCTTCGCGCTCAAGCAGGTGCGCTACAAAACGGCGTTGCCATTGCCGGCAAACGGGATGACCTTGCGCGAATGACTGCTGTCCAAGCTCGTCGACGCCCTGTGGCCTGGCCTGATCCATTTTTTACCTGGCCATGGGCAAGGGACCATTCGATTTTGCAGCACGGGGCCTGCAACGCTTGGCGTTAGCCTTTATTCTGCACCAACAACTGCCAGCTCAACCCGGGAGCCGAAGGGATTTATGCGCACTATCTGGAAGCCGTTTCAGTCGTTGTATTTCGCTGCACTGATGATGCTGATCGGCTCGGGCCTGCTCAGTACCTACCTGGCGCTGCGCCTGGCTGCCGACAACGTCGATAGCCTGTGGGTCGGTGCCTTGATGGCGGCCAACTACTTCGGCCTGGCCGTGGGCGGCAAGGTCGGCCACCGGCTCATCGGCCGAGTAGGGCACATACGTGCCTATGCCACCTGCGCCGGTATCGTCGGCGCCGCCGTGCTCGGGCACGGCCTGACCAACTGGCTGCCGGCCTGGGTCGGGCTGCGGATGATTGTAGGCCTGGGCATGATGTGCCAGTACATGGTCATCGAAAGCTGGCTCAACGAGCAGGCGGACGTGAAGTACCGGGGCGCAGTATTCAGCGGGTACATGATCGCGTCCTACCTGGGCCTGGTGTTGGGTCAGCTGATACTGGTGGTGCACCCTGAGCTGGGGCTTGAGCTGCTGATGCTGGTCGCGATGTGCTTCGCCCTGTGCCTGGTGCCGGTGGCCATGACCCGCCGCATCCACCCCGCGCCACTGCGTCCGGCACCCATGGAGCCCAAGTTCTTCATCAAGCGCGTGCCGCAGTCGCTCAGTACGGTGCTGGGTTCCGGGCTGATCGTCGGCTCGTTCTACGGCCTTGCTCCGCTGTATGCCGCCAGTCAGGGTCTTAGCACCGAGCAGATCGGTCTGTTCATGGGCTGCTGCATCTTTGCAGGGCTGGTGGTTCAGTGGCCGCTGGGCTGGTTGTCTGACCGTTACGACCGGGCGGTGTTGATTCGCAGTGTCGCGGTGGGGCTGGCCGTAGCCGCCGCGCCGTTGGCGATCCTGCCCGACGTGCCGCTGGAGTTGCTGTTCGCCATGGGCTTTGTGGTATCGCTGTTGCAGTTCAGCCTGTACCCGCTGGCCGTGGCTTTTTCCAACGACCACGTGGAGAGCGAGCGCCGCGTTTCGCTGACTGCCATGCTGTTGGTGACTTACGGCGTGGGGGCGTGCATCGGGCCCCTGGCTGCTGGCGTGCTGATGAAAGTGCTGGGCGTACAGATGTTGTACGCCTTCTTCGTGTTCTTTGCCCTGGTACTGGTCTGGCGCATCCGTCCAAAAGCTGTCACCGGCTTGCACCAGGTCCAGGATGCCCCCCTGGGCCACGTCGCCATGCCCGCCGCCGGCTCGCCCCTGTCGGCAGCGCTGGACCCGCGTGTGGATGAGCAGACCGTGCAGGATGTGATGCAGACGCCGGTGGCGGCCGAGGACACCGAGGAAGCCGAGAAAGACGGCGAGCCGCCGCTGGAGGAGGTGCAGGGGGACAAGCCGGCTTGAAGGTGGCCGTAACGCGTCTGGAGCACGTTGAGCGTGACGTGTGCCAGGCGACGCATCCCGATCTGGTAATTTCTGTATTCCAGCATATCGCCTAGGGCCGCTGCACGGCCCATCGCGGCCGGTCCAGCGCTCCTGCGATGCCGCACTACCCGAAATTCGCCAGCCTTCTTGACGTAGACGTAGACGTAGACGTAGCCGTTGCGTTTGCTTTTAAGCGCGCGGTAGCCCAGGCGCCGCAGATCGCGACTTCAGGAGGCCGAGCGCAGGGCTTGCGAAGGGAGGTGACAGGCATGGATGCCTGTCAAGCGCTGGGCCCCAGGATGGGGCCTGCAGCGCGGTCCTCCCGGGAGCAAGCCCGGAGCGAGGGAACCCCGGAGCGCAGCGCAGGGGCCGGATGACAGGAGCAGGCGGTTTTTGCTCACTTTTTGACAAGACAAAAAGTGAGCCGCCGTAAGGGCGGAAGGGTGACTGTGCGCCACCCTCGCCAATGAATACCTAAACGGTTTCAACCGCCCACACCAACGAAAAACTACGTGGTAGCAGCAACATCATTGAAAGGCCGCAGTGGCCCTCCCGCCAGCTGCAAATCAATAATCGTCCTTATCAAACCGCCGCGCTTCACGCTGCAGCTGATACACAAAACTCTCCACCTTGCGCTGGGCAGGCCCACTGAGGTTATGAAAGCGAACCCCAGCAAACGTGGTATTGATCCGCTCTTCATAATGCAGATGGCGCAACTCGACCATGGTATCTACCAACCCAAGCGGTGCGCCGGCCTTGAAGCGTTCATATACCTGACCCAACTGCAGGCGATCCTCGACATTCCCATCAAAGCGCAGCTTGCACCCGGTAGCCGAAACATCCAGCAACTTGCCCCGCAAGGCACCGTTGCCCTTGAGGTGCGTGCCATCGAGCATGATGTCCACCAGCTGCGACAGCTTCAGCGCAGCACGAAATGCGTTGCGGCGCTGGTGATAGGTCATCTCCAACGGCAGCCCGCCGCGGTAGCAGCGATGACCGTCCACTTCGCTGATGCGCAGGCTGTGGGTGCATTCCCAGGCAATGCGCACACCGTCGTGGAAGCCTTCCACCCGGAAATGCTCGCCGTTTTCGATGAATTTCTCACCGTCACGGGGAATCAGCTCGTCAAGCGCCAGCACATTGTTTTCCCGATCCACGTCCACCACGTAACTCTGGAAGCGATGGCCTCGGTCATGGAAGGTGATGATCAGGGGGTCGTGGCTTTCCTGGAGCTGCCGTAAATTGGCCGCAATTTCCAAGGGTGTGCTCAGCACCTTGGGCGGTTGCGGGGCATCGGATTCATTGAACACGGCTTGACGTTCTCCAGGCAAAAGCGACACAGGCAATTAACAGCATTTTGCCAGTATGTGCGGTGCCTTGATAGGGAAATCACACTTGGCTGAGGGCGCGCGGCTTGGTCAGGGGCGAGGTGCTGCCACGGCTGTTGTAGAGCGACGGCGAGTCGCCGCCCATGAGGATGCGGACCTGATTGTTGGTGACCTGTTGCTGGACCTGAATGATACGGCCATTGGTCGAGTTGACCTGCTGACAGGCGTCCATCAGTTGCGCCAGCGTATCGAGTCGCTCCAGCATTACGTCACCATGCGGCGATTGCGCCGCCACCGCCTGTACGCCGGCGCGGTCTGCGCTCAGGCCCAGGTCGCTCAGCAACTGGCCACGGCGCTGGCCGTGCTGCTCGAGCAGGATGATCAGCGACTGTTTGCGCGCCAGGATCTGCTCGAGCAACTGCATGTCGCGACCGTGCAGCGCGACAGCCTCGTTCTGCAGCAGCTCGAGCAGCTCCTGCATCGGGGCGATGTCTTGTTCGATCAATTGCAGCAGGGTGGTGTCGTGCATGGCTAACTCCCGGTTTTCAAGCGTCCATTGAAGTCAGCGCACCCGACGGTCAACGCTGTGCTTCGAAATCGAGCAGCTTGCTGGCGACACGGCCGGCATCGACCTTGTAGCTGCCATCGGCAATGGCCTGTTTGAGCTGGGCTACCTTGGCGCTGTTGACGACGGGTTCATCGCGCAGCTTGTCGCTGATCTTTTGCAACTGCTGGGCCTCTGGGCTCAGGTGCACGGCTTCTCCACTTGCACCCGTGCCCTTTACTGTTTCCTGGCTGGCAGCCGGCTTTTCAGTGCTGCCAGGGGCATTGCTGCCGCGTACACCGCCGGTGACGGCCGGGGAATTATTCAAACGACTGAAGTCGATGACCATGATCAGAAAACCTCTGGGTTTATGGACGCTTGCCTTGTTTTCGGCCAACTCACGATAAACTTTAGGCACAAATGCGTGGCTGTCTTGAGCGACAGCCTGTTACCCGTTTTCTGACACAGTCTAAAAAAAGCGGTTCCCCGGCGCCAGCGGCTTCCGCCCGCTGGCCTACATGCTCACCTCGACCTGGCCCGGGCCGGTCACCATGGCCTTGACCACGCGTTTCGAATTGAGATTGCGCACCCGAATCTGCTCGCTGATGCCGCCTTTGCTCAGCGCCTCGCCAGGCATGCGCACGCTCAATGTGCCACTGCGGGCAACGATCACCACATGATCGCCCTTGCGTACTACCTCCGCCTGCTCCAGGTGCTGAGGCGTCAGCACCTGATCCATCACCGTCGGGCGCAGCATCTTCATGCCGACCGCCTGGCCCACATCGGTCAGAAACCCTTGGCCCAGCGTGCCGACGTCCCGTTCGCGCAGGGCCACATCGCCTTCGCTCACCACGTTGTCCCGTCGCAGCGGGCGGGTGACCACGACCACCTCGCGGAACAGGCGAACGGTGGCGGGCACGAACACGGTCCAGGGCGCCGCGCCGTCGCAACGTACACGCACCGTCACCCGCCCCAGCGGCACGCTCGGGCTTTCCAGCGAAGCGTCGAGCGCCTGGCTGCACAAGGGCATGCGCAACCTTGGGTCCAACGGGTTCACCTGGATCTCGTAGCGGCCGGCCGTTTGGGTCGTGGCGAGATAATCTTCGACGGTGAACTCAAGAAACCCTTGGGTGACACCGATAAGCTGTTCAGGCATGGTGAACGCGTCCGCCCAGGTGCGAACCGGTACCAGCAGGCACAATGCGGCCAGCAAGCCAGCCAGCAGGCGCGTCAATCGTCGGGAAACTGTCGTTTTCATGTACATGGCGCTCAAAAAAGCAAAGCCCGTGCCGACTTCTTGAGTAAGTGGCAACGAATGGCTGACAGGTAAGGAGTTCGGCATGGCGGGGGTTATGGATTCGGTCAACCAGCGCACACAGCTGGTAGGGCAGAATCGCCTGGAACTGCTGCTGTTCCGCCTCAACGGCGAACAGCTTTATGGCATCAACGTTTTCAAGGTCAGGGAAGTGCTGCAATGCCCTGCGCTGACCATACTGCCCAAGGCGCACCCTGTGGTGCGCGGCGTCGCCAACATCCGCGGGGCGACGATTCCGATCCTTGACTTGTCGATGGCCACCGGCCTGCGCCCGTTGCAGGAGGACACGCGCAGCAGTTTCGTGATCATTACCGAGTACAACACCAAGACCCAGGGCTTTCTGGTGCACTCGGTCGAGCGCATCGTCAATATGAACTGGGAAGAAATCCACCCGCCACCCAAGGGGACCGGCCGCGATCATTACCTGACGGCAGTCACGCGGGTGGACAACCGCATGGTCGAGATCATCGACGTGGAGAAGGTGCTGGCCGAGGTCGCGCCGTCTTCGGAGGCGGTGTCGGCGGGGGTGGTGGACGCCGAGGTGCAGGACAAGGCCGTGATGCTACGGGTGTTGACCGTCGACGATTCGTCGGTGGCACGCAAGCAGGTCAGCCGCTGCCTGCAGACGGTTGGCGTCGAGGTGGTGGCCCTCAATGACGGTCGCCAGGCCTTGAACTACCTGCGCCAATTGGTGGACGAAGGCAAGAAGCCCGAAGAAGAGTTTCTGATGATGATTTCCGACATCGAAATGCCGGAAATGGACGGCTATACCCTGACAGCGGAAATTCGCAGCGACCCGCGCATGCAAAAGCTGCACATCTGCCTGCATACTTCCCTGTCCGGGGTGTTCAACCAGGCGATGGTCAAGAAAGTGGGCGCCGATGATTTCCTGGCCAAGTTCCGGCCGGATGATCTGGCCCAGCGCGTGGTTGACCGGATCAAGGCAGCACATTGAAAGGCGCCGGGGCTCGCCCCGGCCACAGTGATTGAAAAGAGGCGGCAGCAGTGTCTACGGGTAATTTGGATTTCGAACAGTTCCGGGTGTTTCTGGAAAAAGCCTGTGGCATCTTGCTGGGCGAGAATAAACAGTACCTGGTGTCCAGCCGCCTCAACAAGTTGATGGAGCAGCAGGGCATCAAGAGCCTGGGCGAGTTGGTGCAGCGCATCCAGGCCCAGCCGCGTGGCGGCCTGCGCGAGCAGGTGGTCGATGCCATGACCACCAACGAAACCCTGTGGTTTCGCGATACCTACCCGTTCGAGGTGCTCAAGAACAAGGTCATCCCCGAGTTCATCCGCAACAACCCCGGCCAGCGCCTGCGCATGTGGTCGGCGGCGTGCTCTTCGGGCCAGGAGCCGTACTCCATCTCCATGGCCATCGACGAGTTCGAACGCAGCAACCTGGGCCAGCTGAAAATGGGCGCGCAGATCGTCGCGACCGACCTGTCGGGCACCATGCTCAACAACTGCAAGACTGGCGAGTACGACAGCCTGGCGATCGCCCGCGGCTTGTCGGCCGAGCGCCTGCAGCGCTACTTCGACCCCAAGGGGCCGGGGCGCTGGGCGATCAAGCCGGCGATTCGCAATCGGGTGGAGTTCCGCTCGTTCAACTTGCTCGACAGCTATGCAAGCCTGGGCAAGTTCGACATCGTGTTCTGCCGCAACGTGCTGATCTACTTCTCGGCCCAGGTCAAGAAAGACATCCTGCTGCGCATTCACAGCACCCTCAAGCCAGGCGGGTACCTGTTCCTGGGCGCATCTGAGGCCCTCAACGGCCTGCCGGACCATTACCAGATGGTGCAGTGCAGCCCGGGCATCATCTACCAGGCCAAATAGGCCCATGCCGTATGTGCCGCTGGCCGGGCGATGCCTTGTCAGCGGCTTTCAATGAGTCGGCCCTGTCGC
This sequence comes from Pseudomonas sp. DE0010, assembly GCF_007680745.1. Lineage (NCBI taxonomy): Bacteria > Pseudomonadati > Pseudomonadota > Gammaproteobacteria > Pseudomonadales > Pseudomonadaceae > Pseudomonas > Pseudomonas sp. DE0010. The sequence goes on along the minus strand of NZ_VEJQ01000006.1, from coordinate 73,421 downwards.
TGACGTCAATTTTTTGTTTTGCCGCTCATGTGCTCTTGTTTTTGCCGCTTGTGGCCATTGGGCCGCGTGCGGTTTGCCGCTTTTCTGGCATAGCGCCCCTTTGAAAAGGGCTGCAAGGCCTTGAATACGGGCTTTGCCGATGTTGGCACAAGCCTTGCTAAAACCTTCGGCAACGACACTTTGGTCAACCGCTGAAGGTTTCCCCGACATGAGCATCAGCTTCGACAAGGCGCTAGGCATCCATGAAAAGGCCCTGGGCTTTCGTGCGCAACGCGCCGAAGTGCTGGCCAACAACATTGCCAACGCCGACACCCCCAACTACAAGGCCCGTGACCTGGACTTCGCCTCGGTGCTGGCCGCCGAAAGCGACAAGCAGCACAACGGCGGCCGCTTCGGCCTGGAGCGCACCAACAGCCGGCACATCGAGGCCGACGGCGTGGCGCTGAGCGACGAAGCTCTCAAGTACCGCACGCCGATGCAGCCTTCGATCGACCAGAACACCGTGGACGCGCAGATCGAGCAGTCGAATTACACCGAAAACGCGATTGGCTTCCAGGCCAGCTTCACGTTGCTCAACAGTAAATTCAAAGGGCTGGTGTCAGCCCTTCGGGGAGAATGACCATGTCCCTTTCCAGCGTCTTCAACATTGCCGGTTCCGGCATGAGCGCGCAGAACACGCGCCTGAACACCGTCGCCTCCAACATTGCCAACGCCGAGACGGTCTCGTCGAGCATCGACCAGACCTACCGCGCTCGCCACCCCGTGTTCGCCACCACGTTCCAGAACACCCAGGCCGGCACCAGCCAGTCGCTGTTCGAGGACCAGGGCGAGGCAGGGCAGGGCGTGCAAGTGACCGGCATCGTCGAGGACCAGAGCAACCTCGAGGCCCGCTACGAGCCTAGCCACCCGGCGGCGAACAAGGACGGCTACGTGTATTACCCCAACGTCAACGTGGTCGAGGAGATGGCTGACATGATCTCGGCCAGCCGCGCGTTCCAGACCAATGCCGAGTTGATGAACACGGCCAAGAGCATGATGCAGAAGGTGCTGACCCTGGGTCAGTGATAGGACGCCGACATGACCACCACCAATGCCACAGGCGAAGTCGGTAGTAGCTACCTGAACTCGCTGCAGCGAAAAGAAAGCAAGAACGACGAAAAGACCGGCGCCGCCGGCAGTGCACTGGGCAAAGATGCCTTCCTGCAGCTGCTGGTCACCCAGATGAAGAACCAGAACCCCCTGGACCCGCAGCAGAACGGCGAGTTCGTGGCGCAGCTGGCCCAGTTCAGCAGCCTGGAAGGTATCCAGACCCTCAACAGCTCGGTCGGCTACATCGCTGGTGCGTTCCAGTCGTCCCAGGCCTTGCAGGCGTCGTCGCTGGTCGGGCGCAACGTGATCGTGCAAACCGACAAGGCCATGGTCGACACCAGCAAGGACATGAAGGGCTCGGTGAACCTCACCGGCTCGAGCACCGCCACCTCGGTGGGGGTGTACGACAAGGACGGCAAGCTGGTGCGCACTCTCGACCTGGGCAGCCAGGCAGGCGGCAAGGTGGACTTCACCTGGGATGGCAAGGATGACGCCGGTGAGGCCCTGCCGGCCGGCACCTACAGCTTCAAGGCCACCGCCTCGATCAACGGCACGTCCACGGCCATGACCACCAACCTGCCGGCCACCGTCACCAGCGTGACCATGGGCACCAACGGCGGCGAAATGTCGCTGAACCTGGCAGGGCTGGGCAGCGTTCCACTTTCCACCATTCAAAGCATCGGCATCTAGGGCCTAGCGCACATCTTCAGGAGTTAGCGTATGTCTTACAACATTGGCTTAAGTGGCCTCAATGCAGCCAACAAGGCCCTGAACGTAACCGGCAACAACATTGCCAACGTCGCCACCACCGGTTTCAAGTCCTCGCGCGCCGAATTCGCCGACCAGTACTCAAGCTCCATTCGCGGCACCAGCGCCGGCCGTACCACCATTGGTACCGGCGTAAGAACAGCCGCCATTTCCCAGCAGTTCAGCTCCGGCAACATCAACGGCACCGGCCAGGCGCTGGACATGGCCATCGACGGCAACGGCTTCTTCGCGCTCAATGACAACGGCTCGAAGATCTATACCCGGGCCGGTGCGTTCTACAGTGACAAGCAGGGCTTCGTCGTCAACGCCGGCGGCGCCAACCTGCAAGGTTATGGCGTCGACGAAAATGGCCAGGTGGTGCAGGGCGTATTGACCAACCTTCAGATCGACACGGCCAACCTCACCCCCAAGGCCACGTCCAAGATCGATCAGACGGTCAACCTCAAGTCCAGCGATGGCGCGCCTACGGTCACCCCATTCGACCCAGCCGACGTCAAGAGCTACAACTTCACGTTCTCAAGCGACGTGTACGACAGCCAGGGCAACGCGCACCAGTTGAACCAGTACTTCATCAAGGATGACACGTCCAATTCCTGGAAGATGTACAGCACCATCGACGGGCGCAACCCACAGGACCCGACCTCCACGCAGCCGCTGATCAATGACCTGCCATTCAAGTCCGACGGCACGCTCAACGCCGATGCCCTCACGCCAGGGCCGGTGGCCGGTGGCCTGTCGATCAATGCGAACAAGACTTTCAACCTGGACAACTGGATCCCCGCGCAGAAGAACGCTGCCGGCCAGTGGTCAGCCAACGGTGCCAACGCCAACCCCGGCGGCGTCAGCCTCGACATGCTGGGCATGACCCAGTACAACGCCGCCTCGGCCGTGACCGCCAAGGATCAGGACGGGTTCGCTACCGGTGAGCTGTCCAGCCTGTCGGTAGACAAGGGCGGCTTCCTGTTCGCCAACTTCACCAATGGCAAGAACAAAGTCATCGGCCAGGTCGCCATCGCCAGCTTCGCCAACATGCAGGGCCTGACGCCGATTGGCGGCACCAACTGGCAGGAGTCCTTCTCGTCGGGTGTCCCGGTGATTGGCGCGCCAGATACCGGCACCTTGGGCCAGATTGCAGGTTCTTCGCTGGAGGATTCCAACGTCGACCTGACTGGCGAGCTGGTGAACCTGATCAAGGCGCAGAGCAACTACCAGGCCAACGCCAAGACGATTTCAACCGAAAGCACCATCATGCAAACCATCATCCAGATGAGCTGATGGCGTGCCGAGGCGTGACACTCAGGGTTTACGAGCAGTGTCGATGAAGCATGTCTGGTTGTTGTCCTTTCTGCTGGTGATAGGGGGTGGTAGTGCCCACTGGGCAGAGGCCGCCCCAAGGCCTTTCTTCCTTTGGCAAAGCCTGGTCACCGGGCGATACATCTGCGTCCAAGGCAACCCGGGTTCAGGCTGGACCCGGTTTGCTGGCCCCTACAAAAATGGCGCCTGCCGCGATCACTGATCCAGGCGCTTTTGATCCGATGCCAACAAACTGACACCGACGGTAAAGCCGTCGCGCTGAAGTGCCCGATTCACCGGGGTGCAAAGCTGGTTCGATTATTGCTAGACCCTGCCTGATGACAGCGCGGTACTGGCGCGCGGAGGAGATGCTGTGGACAAATTGCTTTACGTGGCCATGACCGGGGCTAGCCAGAACGCGCTGGCCCAGAAGGCCCACGCCAACAATCTGGCGAACGTTTCCACCAACGGTTTCCAGCGCGACCTGGAGCAGGCCCGCTCGATGCCGGTCTTTGGCGACAGCTTCCCGGCGCGCGCCTTCGCCCTGACCGAGCGCCCAGCCACCGACTTCAGCGAAGGGCCGATGATCGAAACCGGTCGCGACCTGGACGTGGCTGTGAGCGGCCATGGCTTTATCGCCGTGCAGGCCCCCGACGGCAGCGAAGCCTATGTGCGCACTGGTAGCCTGAATATCGACGCCCTTGGCGTGTTGCGCGCCGGCAACGGCATGCCGGTGATCGGCAACGGCGGCCCGATTGCCATTCCACCTGAGCAGAAGGTGGAAGTGGGTGCCGACGGCACCATCAGCATCCGCTCCATGGGCGAAGACCCGCGGGTGATGGCCGAAGTCGACCGCATCAAGCTGGTCAACCCGGACACCAAGGGGTTGAACAAAGGTGCAGACGGCCTGATTCACACCGCCAGCGGCCAGCCGGCCGATGCCGACGTCAATGTTCGCGTGGTCTCGGGCTTTCTTGAAGGCAGCAACGTCAACGCGGTGGAAGAGATGACCTCGGTGCTGGCGTTGTCCCGCCAGTTCGAGCTGCACGTGAAAATGATGAGCGCGGCCAAGGAAGGCGATGAAGCCATGGCGCGGGTTTTGCAAATCGGCTAATGACATTTGAACGGGTGCCGTAAAACAGGCGCGCGAGGAGAACTTACATGCTTCCAGCTCTATGGGTCGCCAAAACCGGCCTGTCCGCCCAGGACACCAACCTGACGGTGATTTCCAACAACCTGGCCAACGTGTCGACCACCGGCTTCAAACGTGATCGCGCCGAGTTCCAGGACCTGCTGTACCAGATCCGTCGCCAGCCAGGTGCCCAGTCCACCCAGGACAGCCAGCTGCCCTCCGGCTTGCAGGTAGGTACTGGCGTGCGCATTGTCGGCACCCAGAAAAGCTTCGTGGCTGGCAGCCTGCAGACCACCGAGAACCCGCTGGACATGGCGGTCAATGGTCGCGGTTTCTTCCAGATCCTGCAGCCAGATGGCACGGTTTCGTACACCCGTGACGGCACCTTCCACCTCAACTCCGATGGCCAGATCGTCACCGCCAACGGCTATGCCCTGGAGCCTGCCATCGTCGTGCCCAACGACGCGCAGACCTTCACCGTCGGCCAGGACGGTACCGTATCGATCACCACCGCCGGCAACCCGGCCGCCCAGGTGATCGGCAACATCCAGACCGCCGACTTCATCAACCCGGCGGGCCTGCAGGCCATCGGTGGCAACCTGTTCCTGGAAACGGCCGCCAGCGGCGCCCCCCAGGTCGGCACCCCGGGCCTGAACGGCTTCGGTACCACCTTGCAGCAAACCCTGGAGAACTCCAACGTCAGCACCGTGGAAGAGCTGGTGAACATGATCACCACCCAGCGCGCCTACGAGATGAACTCCAAGGTCATTTCTGCCGCCAACTCGATGCTGCAGACCGTTACCCAGCAGCTGTGATCCCAGCAACTTCCGTAGCACCCGTGAGGTATGCATCATGAATCGTCTGTTGTCCGTTTTCGCCCTGGGCGGTGCGGTGTTGCTTGCAGGCTGCGTCGCCCCCGCGGCCAAGCCCAACGACCCGTACTATGCGCCGGTGCTCCCGCGCACCCCTTTGCCGGCAGCGGCCAACAACGGTTCGATCTACCAGGCCGGTTTCGAGCAGAACCTGTATGGCGACCGCAAGGCATTCCGCGTGGGTGACATCATCACCATCACCCTGAACGAGCGCACCTCGGCCAGCAAAAACGCAGGTTCCCAGATCCAGAAGAACAGCAAGGCCAGCCTTGGCCTGTCGTCGCTGTTCGGGGCCAGGCCGAACACCAACAACCCGTTCGGCGGCGGCGACCTGTCGCTCGATGCCGGCTACAGCGGTGATCGCACCACCAAGGGCGACAGCAAGGCCACCCAGGGCAACACCTTGACCGGCTCGGTGACCGTCACCGTGGCCGAAGTGCTGCCCAATGGCATCATCGCCGTGCGCGGCGAGAAGTGGCTGACCCTGAACACCGGTGAAGAGCTGGTGCGCATCGCCGGGCTCATCCGCGCCGACGACATCGCCACCGACAACACCGTACCGTCCACGCGGGTGGCCGATGCGCGCATCACCTATTCCGGCACCGGCTCGTTTGCCGATGCCAGCCAGCCCGGGTGGCTGGACCGCTTCTTCATGAGCCCGCTTTGGCCCTTCTGAGTACCCTGACCATGCTCAACCTGAGGCAACTGCTCACCGCCACCTTGCTGCTGACCTGCGCCTGCGCGGCGCAAGCCGAGCGCCTGAAGGACATCGCCAGCATCTCGGGCGTACGTTCCAACCAGTTGATCGGCTACGGCCTGGTGGTCGGCCTGAACGGGACCGGCGACCAGACCACGCAAACGCCTTTCACCGTGCAGACGTTCAACAACATGCTGTCGCAGTTCGGCATCAAGGTGCCGCCTGGATCGGGCAACGTGCAGTTGAAGAACGTTGCCGCAGTATCGGTGCATGCCGACTTGCCGGCCTTCGCCAAGCCAGGGCAGGTGGTGGACATCACTGTGTCGTCGATCGGTAACTCCAAGAGCCTGCGTGGGGGCAGCTTGTTGATGACCCCGCTCAAGGGGATCGACGGCAACGTCTACGCCATCGCCCAGGGCAACCTGGTGGTGGGCGGCTTCGATGCCGAAGGGCGCGACGGCTCGCGGATCACCGTCAACGTGCCGTCTGCCGGCCGTATCCCGGGCGGCGCCAGCGTCGAGCGGGCAGTGCCAAGCGGTTTCAACCAGGGCAACACCCTGACCCTGAACCTCAACCGCCCCGACTTCACCACCGCCAAGCACATCGTCGACAAGGTCAACGACCTGCTCGGCCCTGGCGTGGCCCAGGCCGTGGATGGCGGTTCGGTGCGCGTGAGCGCGCCGATGGACCCCAGCCAGCGGGTGGACTACCTGTCGATCCTGGAAAACCTGGAAATCGACCCGGGCCAGGCAGTGGCCAAGGTGATCATCAACTCGCGTACCGGCACCATCGTCATCGGCCAGAACGTCAAGGTATCGCCGGCGGCGGTAACCCACGGCAGCCTGACGGTGACCATCACCGAAGACCCCATCGTCAGCCAGCCGGGCCCGCTCTCCAATGGCCAGACCGCCGTGGTCCCGCGCTCGCGGGTCAATGCCGAGCAGGAAGCCAAGCCGATGTTCAAGTTCGGCCCGGGTACCACGCTGGATGAAATCGTCCGGGCGGTGAACCAGGTGGGCGCCGCGCCCGGTGACCTGATGGCCATTCTCGAAGCCCTGAAACAGGCCGGCGCCTTGCAGGCCGACCTGATCGTGATCTGAGGACGGCGTCGATGAACAGCAAGAGCCTGGTTTCCGGCAGTGTCGACAGCGGTGCCTTCACCGACCTCAACCGCCTCAATGCCCTCAAGCACGGTGATCGCGACAGCGAAGCCAACGTGCGCAAGGTGGCCCAGGAGTTCGAGTCGATGTTCATCAGCGAGATGCTCAAGGCCTCGCGCAAGGCCAGCGATGTCCTGGCCGACGACAACCCGATGAACACCGAGACGGTCAAGCAGTACCGGGACATGTACGACCAGCAGTTGTCGGTGAGCATGTCCCGCGAGGGTGGCGGTATCGGCCTGCAGGATGTGCTGGTACGCCAGCTGACCAAAAGCCGCAGCGCCGCCGCCAATACCAGCCCGTTCCCGCGTGGCCAGGCCGGCCCGGTGTTGTGGGGTAGCAAGGTCGCAGACCCGGTCCACGCCACCCAAGCGGCCAGCACCCGCAACGACGTCGCCGCGCTCAATGCGCGGCGTCTGGCGTTGCCCAGCCGCCTTACCGACCGCCTGCTGGCCGGCATCGTGCCTACTGCGGCCACGGCGCCCGTCGGCGCGGCCCCCGCAGCCCCCGTGCGCGACGGCCAGCAGCCGGCCAAGGCCTTTGCCGTGCCCGAGAACGGGCTGCGCATTACCGGCCGTGCCATCGCCCAGCCGCCGCTGGCACCGAAAAAGGCCTTCACCGACAGCGATTCGTTCATCGCCACCATGCTGCCAATGGCCGAGCAGGCCGCCAAGCGCATCGGTATCGACCCGCGCTACCTGGTCGCCCAGGCTGCGCTGGAAACCGGTTGGGGCAAGTCGGTCATGCGCAACAGCGACGGCAGCAGCAGCCACAACCTGTTCGGCATCAAGGCCACCGGTAACTGGCAGGGCGAGCAGGCCAGGGCCATCACCAGCGAATTCCGCGACGGCCAGTTCGTCAAGGAAACCGCCCAGTTCCGCAGCTACGACTCCTACCAGGACAGCTTCCACGACCTGGTGAGCCTGTTGCAGAACAATTCGCGCTATCAAGAAGCGGTCAAGTCGGCCGATAACCCTGAGCAGTTTGCACGCGAGTTGCAAAAGGCCGGTTACGCGACCGACCCAGGCTATGCGAAGAAAATCATCAGCATCGCCCAGCAAATGCAGAAGACACCGCAATACGCCATGGCTGGCAGCACCACGAACCTTTGAAAGGACTAAATCATGTCGAGCCTGATTTCGATCGGCCTGAGTGGCTTGAGTGCCAGCCAGGCGCACCTGTCGGTCACCAGTAACAACATCGCCAACGCCGCCACCAGCGGCTATTCGCGCCAGCAGGCCATGCAAGTGGCCGGCGCCTCGCAGTACATGGGCGCAGGTTTTCTGGGCAGTGGGACCACGCTGGCAGACGTGCGCCGTATCTACAGTGCCTACCTCGACAATCAGTTGCAGACGGCGACGTCCCTGCAAGCCGATTCCACGGCATTCCGTGACCAGGTGACCGGTGTCGACAAGCTGCTGGCTGACCGGGATACCGGCATCAGCTCGGTACTGACTGCGTTTTTCTCGGCCATGCAAACCGCAGCGGCCAAGCCCGGCGATGTGGCCTCGCGGCAACTGTTGCTGACCCAGGCGCAGACCTTGAGCAACCGTTTCAATGCTGTCAGCACCCAATTGACCCAGCAGAACGATGTCATCAACTCCCAGCTCGATACCTTGGCGGGGCAGGTCAACAAGCTCACCAGCAGCATCGCCGAATACAACAAGCAGATCGTGGCCGCCAGCGGCACCGGCAGCACGCCCAACAACCTGCTCGATGCCCGCAGCGAGGCTGTGCGCCAGTTGAACGAACTGGTGGGCGTGACCGTTCAGGAGCGTGAAGGCAACTACGATGTGATCCTGGGCAGCGGCCAGTCGCTGGTGACCGGGAGCAGGTCCAACCCGTTGTCGGTTCAGCCGGGGGTGGCCGACAAAAGCCAGGCGACCTTGCGCATCAATTACGAGTCGTTCAGCTCGGACGTGACCTCGGTAGCCACCGGCGGCACCATCGGTGGCCTGTTGCGCTACCGCCAGGACGTGCTGACGCCGTCGATGAACGAGTTGGGCCGCGTGGCGCTGGTCGTCGCCGACAGCATCAACAGCCAGCTGGGCCAGGGTCTGGACGCCAATGGCCAGTTCGGCAGCTCGCTGTTCTCCAGCATCAACAGCGCCAGTGCCATCGCCCAGCGCAGCCTGGCCTCGTCGAACAACAGCGCAGGCTCGGGCAACCTCGATGTCACCATTGCCAACAGCGGCGCCCTGAGCACCTACGACTACGAAGTGAAGTTCATCAGCGGCAATCAGTACAGTGTGCGCCGCTCCGACGGCACCGACATGGGCTCGTTCGACCTCAATGCAGACCCTGCGCCGGTCATCGATGGCTTTAGCCTGTCCCTCAAGGGTGGTGCGCTGGCCGCCGGCGACAGCTTCAAGGTGATTCCTACCCGCTCGGCCGCCACCGGTATCACCACAGTGCTCTCCGATGCCAACAAGCTGGCGTTCGCCGGCCCAGTGAGCGCTGCCGTCGGCAGCGGCAACAGCGGCACCGGCACTATCACCCAACCTAACCTTGGACAAGCGCTGGATATCTATGGCGGTGCCGACACGGCCCTGACGCAGCAGGCGATCAAGGACGCCATGCCGGTGCGCGTGGTGTTCGACGCAGCCAGCGGTGGGTCCCAGGGCTACAAGCTGTTCGATGCCAAGGGCGCGCAGATCGGCACCGGGACCGTGGTGCCAGGGCAGGACAATAAGCTCTCGCTGTCGATACCGATGCGTGATGCATCGGGCAACCCGATTCTCGACCCCAGCGGCAATCCGCGCACTTTTGCGCTGGAAACCACCATCGGCGGCAGCCCGGCGACCAACGACAGCTTTACCTTGTCGTTCAATGTCGATGGCAAGGCGGATAACCGCAATGCCAATGCCCTGCTGGGCTTGCAGACCAAATCGACCGTGGGTACCAATTCCGGTGGCGGCACCAGTTTCACTTCCGCCTATGCCGCCTTGGTAGAGCGGGTGGGCGCCAAGGCCAGTCAAGCGTCTATCGATACCACTGCAACGGCCGCGGTGCTCAAGTCGGCAAGTGAAAGCCGCAGCGCCGTCTCTGGGGTGAACCTGGACGACGAAGCCGCCAACCTGGTCAAGTTCCAGCATTACTACACCGCGTCGTCGCAGATCATCAAGGCGGCGCAAGAAACGTTCTCGACCTTGATCAACGCGCTATAAGGAGGCTGATCGTGCGAATTTCAACTGCCCAGTTTTACGAAACCAGCTCCAACACCTACTCCAAGAATTATTCGGATTTGGCCAAGATCACGGCCCAGGTGACCTCCAAGTCCCGCATTCAGACCGCAGGCGACGACCCGGTGGGCGCTGCGCGCTTGCTGTTGTTGCAACAGCAAAGCGCGTTGCTCGATCAGTACAGTGGCAACATGACCACCGTCAAGAACACCCTGCTGCAGCAGGAAAGCGTGCTGTCTACCATCAACGATGCGCTGCAGCGGGCAAGCGAGCTGTCGATTCAGGCGGGTAACGGTGGTCTAAGCGACGCTGACCGCACCTCCATCGCCAGCGAAATCAAGGAAATCGAGGCCAACGTGTTCGGCCTGCTCAATTCCCGTGACGCCAACGGGGACTACATGTTTGGAGGGTCCAAGAATTCGACCCCGCCCTATGTTCGCAATGCCGACGGCTCTTACAGCTATCAGGGCGATCAGACCCAGATGAGCCTGCAGGTATCCGATACCTTGCATTTGGCCATCAACGACAGTGGCTTCAGCGTTTTCGACCAGGCCACCAACAACAGCCGTACGCAGTCGACCTTGCAGGCACCGACGCCCAATGATGGCAAGGTGCTGCTTTCGGGTGGGTTGCTGACATCGGCCAACACCTACAGCGACAAGTTCGCTGCGGGCCAGCCTTATACGGTTACCTTCACCAGCGCCACTGAATACAGCATCAAGGACGCCGCTGGTAACGACATCACCAACGAAACCGCTGGCAAGGGCAAGTTCGATGTCAATACCGAAGGCGGCAAGATGATCTCGCTGCGGGGTGTGGATTTCGAGGTCAACCTGAACCTTGCCGAGGGTGACGATCCTGATGCCGTGGTGGCAGGGCATGTCTTCACCCTCGAAGCCAAGCCAGACACCCTGACCGCTACTCGCAGTGCAGGTAACCCCTCGACCTCTCAGGTCGTAGGCTCAAGCGTTACCGACCCCGATGCCTATCGCAGTACCTTCCCAAGCAACGGCGCAGTGCTCAGGTTCACCAGCGACACCGAGTACCAGCTTTTTGCGCAGCCCTACGATGCCCAGAGCAAACCGATTGCCTCGGGCACCGTGGGGGCGGGTAATGCCGTGACGGTAGCGGGTGTGACCTATCAGTTCGACGGGGCGCCGGCCCAGGGTGATCAGTTCTCCATCAATGCCAACACCCACCGCACGCAGAACCCGCTGGACACCTTGGGGCAATTGCGAAGCGTATTGGAGAAACCCCTTGATACGCCTGAAGCGCAGGCTGCTCTGAAGGCCGCAACGGACTCGGCGATTTCCAACCTGGCCAGTGCGCGTGATCGCATCGACATCACCCGAGGCTCGATCGGTGCCCGGGCCAATTCGCTTGAGATACAGGCTCAGGAAAACGAAAGCCTAGGTCTTGCCAACAAGAGCACGCAAAGCGCAATTGGCGACACCGACATGGCGACCGCCACTATCCAGCTGACCCTGCAACAGGCGATGCTCGAAGCCTCTCAGCTGGCATTTGCGCGAATATCGCAGTTGAGCTTGTTCGATAAGCTTTAAGTGGCCCGGGGGCGCGGAGCCAGGCTTCGCGCTCTGCTTCGTTGCAACCGACCACTGCTGTGATTGTGTGACCTTGCTGGGTTAGCGCGCTCAAATGATGGCGCTGGCAGCAACGGGCGCCTCAAAAGCGAGCTTGTTTGAAACCTGCGGCTTTGTCCCTCAATGACGGGACATCCCCATGCACGGCGCGTGATGAATTCAACGTGCCACGCCCTCGATACCTGCCTTTCGTTGCATTTCAATGTGACCAATGAGTCAAAACGGTCATCTTCCCTGTATTCTATGCAGCAGCTGTTGCAGCATTTTGTTACCGGTGCGCAGGCAGGCTCTGCTTTATCCCCTCCCCAGGCGGTGACGCTCCGGTTTTTGGCGCCCTCAATCGATCGAGTGGTGGTCTTTGGCTGTTTTCATTGGGAAGCCAGAATGATTGGCATCAAGAGTATCGCGAGTTACGTGCCCACCGCTGGCCTGGACAACTACGTCCAGGGTGCGAAGTTCGGCAAGGACGAAGAGTTCATGTTCGGCAAGATCGGTGCGTCCTTCCTGCCACGCAAGGCCCCGGAGCAGGAAACCTCCGACCTGTGCGTGGAGGCCGCCCGGGCACTGTTCGCCAACAACCCCGACCTCGATCCGCAGTCGATCGACGCGTTGATCGTGGTGACCCAGAATGGCGATGAAGAAGGCCTGCCGCACACGGCCGCCATCGTCCAGAGCAAGCTTGGGTTGTCCACCCGTGTGGCAGCGTTCGACATCTCCCTGGGCTGCTCGGGGTATGTGTATGGGCTGTATGCGATCAAGGGCTTCATGGAGGCGGCGGGTCTGAAGAACGGGCTGCTGATCACCGCCGACCCGTATTCGAAGATCGTCGACCCGGAAGATCGCAATACCACCATGCTGTTCGGCGACGCGGCCACGGCTACCTGGATGGCCGATGGTGCAGTCTGGAAGCTGGGCGAGGCACGTTTTGGCACCGACGGATCGGGTGCCGAGCACCTGAAGGTGTCCGATGGCACGTTCTTCATGAATGGCCGGCAGGTGTTCAACTTTGCCCTGGTCAAGGTGCCGGCGCATCTGCACGAGCTGCTCGATGCCAGTGGCCTGCAGTCGTCGGACATCGATGCGTTCTGCATCCACCAGGGCAGTGCGGCGATCGTCGATGCGGTGGCTCGCCGGTTCGAGGAGCATCATCCGGATAAATTCGTGAAAGACATGCTCGAGACGGGCAATACCGTGTCGTCCAGCGTGCCGTTGCTGCTGCAAAAGCACATGCTCGACGGCAGCTGGAAGCGGGTGGCTGTGAGCGGGTTTGGGGTGGGGCTGTCCTGGGCTTCGGCGATTCTTTATCGGGACTGATGTGTTCGCGGTGGGGTAGGGGCGTTCTGCCTTTGTTCGGGCTGGTCCCTGTGCTTAATGGGTTGAGCCCAACTTCCAGGGCCGCTTAAAGGCCCATCGCGGACGGTGCCAAGATCAGCTGCTAAGCGCAAACCCTGGGGCCGCTGCGCAGCCCATCGCGGCGCGAGGCCGCTCCCACTCCGACCGCGTGACGCCTGAATTCGCGGGTTCGCAGGACTTTGTGGGAGCGGCCTCGCGCCGCGATGGGCCGCGCAGCGGCCCCGACATTTCCTGACGCGAAGCTGCATACCCTGAACCCTCGCCACCTCCTCTTCAGCCCCCAGTTCGCCAGGCCATCCCTCGACTCGCTCCAGACGCCGTCATCCCCCTCATACCTCCCCAACCCGCTTTTTGACGCCAAAATTCCGCGCTTAACCCCTTGATTTTCCAGGGCTGGCCGCATGCCAGCATTTTTTTTTGCAAAAACCCCTCAAGCAACCGGGCCATCCGACGATAACCATTACGAAGGTTCTCTAGGCCATACCCGGCTGTCGCCAGGGCCGGAAGCCGCAGTATCCATACCACGAGGAATTCGTCATGGCTTTGACCGTCAACACCAACATCACCTCCTTGGGCGTTCAGAAGAACCTGAACCGCGCTTCCGAAGCGCTGGGTACTTCGATGTCCCGCCTGTCCTCTGGCCTGAAAATCAACAGCGCCAAAGACGACGCCGCTGGCCTGCAGATCGCCAACCGTCTGACCAGCCAGATCAAAGGTCTGAGCGTGGCAATGAAGAACGCCAACGACGGTATCTCGATCGCCCAGACCGCTGAAGGCGCCATGCAGGAATCGACCAGCATTCTGCAGCGTATGCGCGAACTGTCCCTGCAGTCTGCCAACGGCTCGAACAGCAATGACGACCGTACTTCCCTGCAGCAGGAATTCACCGCACTGACCGGCGAACTGACCCGTATCGCCAACACCACCACCTTCGGTGGTCGTAACATCCTGGACGGCTCGTTCCAGAACGTCGGCTTCCAGATCGGTTCTAGCGCCAACGAAACCATTTCGTTCGGCATGACTGATATCAGCGCAACTGGCCTGAAAGGTTCGTTCAGCGAAGCTAAGGCTGACGGTGCAGCTACTGATTTGTCGGCCGTCGTTACCGGTGCGGTAGCACCCGCCGGCACCACCACTTACTCTGCAGCACCGGTGGCCTTCACAGCTCCCGCTGCTGGCCAGACTGTAGCTCTCACCTTGAACGGTGCGGCCACTCCTATCACAATCGACGAGAATGATACTGCCGCCACTGTAGTAGGAAAAATCAACACCGCTAACACCGGTGCGAATGCTACTGGTGTCAGCGCAGCGCTGGATGCCAACGGCGACATCGTAATGTCTTCCTCGGCTACCTTTACCGCCACTGCTGTCGGTACTGACCCGACTGACACTGCTGGTTTTCCGGCCGCTGCGACTGTAACACCCATCAATCGCTTGGCTGGCGACATCTCCTTCAACATCAACGGCACCACCATCGGCGCTAAAAAAGACGACGATATGGCTGCTGTGCGCGACGCCATCAACGACGAAACCACCAACACTGGCGTGGCAGCAACCCTCAAGGATGGTCGCCTTACCCTGACTTCCACCGACGGCAAAGCCATCAGCCTCACCAACGGTAAAGGTGATGAAGGACAAGGTGCTCTGGCCAAGATTGGTCTGTCCGCAGGCACCACCGAAGCTAAACTGGTCGCTGACACGTCGATTTCGCTGAACGGCACCGAAGTCAAGTTCAAGAAAGGCGACACCCTGGACTCGATCATCACGTCCATCAACACCGCCAGCACCGGCGTGACTGCCAGCAAAAACGATGACAACACCCTGAACCTGTTCTCGGCCAAGAACATCACCATCGCCGACGGCAGCCAAGGGACCGGTCTGAAAGCCCTAGGCCTGACCGCAGGTAGCACCACTGCCATCACCCAGGAAGCGACCGTTTCGAGCCTGAGCATCACCACCGCTGCCGATTCGCAAAAGTCGATCCAGGCCCTGGACGCTGCCATTGCCCAGATCGACAGCCAGCGCGCTCAGCTCGGTGCCGTGCAAAACCGCTTCGACAGCACCGTTGCCAACCTGAACAGCATCTCGGAAAACTCCACCGCTGCCCGCAGCCGTGTACAGGACGCCGACTTCGCTTCGGAAACCGCCGAACTGACCAAGCAGCAGACCCTGCAGCAGGCATCCACCGCGATCCTGTCCCAGGCCAACCAGCTGCCGTCCTCGGTACTGAAACTGCTGGGCTAATCGCCAAAGCAGGCTAAGTTTGACGAAGGGTACGTTCGCGTACCCTTTCGTCTTTTCATCACTTGAGGGTGTAAGTCGTGGATATAAGCATGAAGCTGGGCCTGTCCCATCCCGCCGCCATCACGCCGGACGCGCCACCCAGCGCGCGGCCACCCAGCGAGCCGGTCAAGGCCGAGCCCGCCGACAAAGTTTCCAAGCCCGTAGCCCGGCCTGACCTGGAAAGCGCCGTCAGTGCCATCCAGGACTTCGTCAAGGCTTCGGAGCGACAACTGGATTTTTCGATCGATGACTCCACCGGCCAGGTGGTGGTCAAGGTCATCGCCCGCCAAAGCGGTGAAGTCATCCGCCAGCTGCCTTCTGAAGCTGCGTTAAAGCTTGCGGAAAACCTAAAAGACGCCAACAGCCTGTTGTTCAGCACCCAGGTTTGAGTTGGCACGGCATTTGTTTACCAGCGCACGGATGCTTTTTCGTCGGAATACCGGCGGTTACGATAAAGGAGATGTGATATGGCAAGCTCGACCATCAATGGGCTTGGCTCTGGCCTGGACATCAGCGGCATTGTGAAGGCCCTGGCGAGTGCCGAGAAGGCGCCCAAGCAAACCCAGATCAACAACCAGACCACCACCGCCACCACCTCGCTTTCGGCCATCGGCTCCGTCAAGAGCGCGCTCGAAACGTTCCGTGCCGCAGTCGCCAAGCTCAACACCGCTTCGAGTTTCTCTGGCCTGGCCTCTTCGTCCTCGGACGAAGCCATCGCCAAGATCAAGCTGGGCGACGGCGCTTCCTCGGGCAACTACGCGCTCGAAGTCACCCAGCTGGCGACCGCGTCGAAAATTTCCACCCAGATTTATGAAAAGACCTCGACAATCGTCAACGACTCGGGTGAAACCCAGACCCTGACCATCAACCAGGGCAATGCGACCCACAGCGTAAACATTGCCGCGGGCGCCACACTTCAGCAGGCGCGTGACACGATCAATGACCAGCTGCAGTCCAAGGGCATCACGGCCAACATCGTGACCGATGCCAGTGGGTCACGGCTCATCTTCTCGTCGACCAAGATGGGCGAGGGCACCGAGTTGACGCTGGGGGGCGACGCGAGCATGGCGCAGGGTGTGTCTACCATTGCCAAGCCGCAGAACGCCAAGTACACCCTCGATGGGCTGGCGCTGGAGTCTGCGTCCAACACCGTGACCGGCGCGATCAGTGGTGTGGATATCACCCTGGTCAAGGAAGGCAAGTCCAACCTGGCAGTCACCAGCAACAGCGACACGCTCAAGACGTCGGTCAAGTCTTTCGTCACGGCGTACAACGCGCTGATGACCACCATCAACACCCAGACCAAGGTAACCACCGGGGCCGATGGCGCCGCCACGGGTTCGGCCGCGTTGACCGGTGATGCCACCATGCGCTCGCTGGTCAATTCCGTGCGCAATGAAATCAGCCACAGCGTGGGTGCAACGGGCCTGCGAACGTTGTCGCAGCTCGGCATCAACACGGTGCAGAAAACCGGCCTGCTGGAGTTCAACGACACCAAGTGGGACGCGGCGGTCAAAACCTATGGTGCCGACATCAACAACCTGTTCACCGGCAAGGATGGGCTGTTGACGCGCATGACCAACGTCACCGAGGAGTACACCAAAGCCGGTGGCATCCTCGCCTCGCGCCAGACCAGCCTTACCAATCAGCTCAAGGAGCTCGAGGAGTCGCAGCAGGCGTTGGATCGGCGCATCGATTCACTGACCGATACCTTGACCAAGAAGTACAACGCGATGGACACCATGGTTGCGCAGCTCAAGGCGACCAGCGACAGCGTCATGACCACGCTCAACGCATTGAATAAAGCCAAGAGCGACAGCTGACAGCGCTAAAGAAACCCTGCGGGGCGCCGATAAATAGGTTATACGGCCCCCGTCCAGCCTTGTTCACTGAGGATCCACCATGCACCCGATGAGAGCCCTTCGCCAATACCAGAAGGTCAATTCCCACGCCCAGATCTCCGAAGCCACGCCCCATCGCCTGGTGCAGTTGCTCATGGAGGGCGCGCTGGATCGCATGGCTCAAGCCAAGGGTGCCATCTCTCGCGGTGACGTGGCACAAAAAGGTGTCATGCTGGGCAAGGCTGTCGACATCATCGGCGGCCTGCGCGAAGGGCTGGACAAAGACAAGGCCGTCGACCCGGATGAACTGGATCGCCTGGACAGTTTGTATGAGTACATGGCACGCCGGCTGACCCAGGCCAACATACACAGTGATCCCGAAGTGATCGATGAAGTCGCACGACTCATGATCACCGTCAAGAGCGGCTGGGATGCTATCGCGACTGCCGAGTAACAACCCCTCTGCAAGGAGTCCCCTATGAGCGCATTGCATCAGATTGCCAATACCTGCCACGCCTTGAACGAAGCGCTGGAGGCCCGCGACTGGGTAACCATTGGTCAATTGGACTTGGGTTGCCGGGCGCTCGTCGACGAGGCGCTGGTAGCCGACCAGGAAGATGCGACCGCGCTCAAGGCCAACCTAGAGGCCCTCATGGCCGTTTATCGTCAGCTAATCGACGTTGCAAGTGATGAGCGTCAATCTCTGGTCGCGGAAATGTCGAATATCAATCAAGCCAAACAGGCGACAAAGGTATACCATCTGTTCAGCTGAGATTGCGTGAGGCCGTATGCAGCCCGCAGTTCTTCGGCGCCATATATTTGACTGCTCGGAAGTTTTTGACTTTACTAGTGCCTGTTCTCGTATTCCAGACGTCGAAACACTGACCATTCAGTCGGAATGATGTCGAGCACGCCCTCGGGCGCCGATATGACTAGGGAAGTTGCTATTGCATGTGGCGTGAAACCAAGATTCTCCTGATCGATGACGACAGCACCCGCCGCCGCGATCTGGCGGTGGTGCTCAACTTCCTGGGCGAAGAAAACCTGTCCTGCGCCAGCCATGAGTGGCAGCAGGTGGTCGAGCCCCTGTCTTCAAGTCGCGAGGTGCTGTGCGTGCTCGTGGGCGCTGTCAACACGCCCGGCACACTGCTCGGGCTCCTTAAGACAGTGCTTTCATGGGATGAGTTCCTTCCTGTTCTGTTTTTAGGTGATATTTCTTCAAGCGAGCTTCCTGAAGAGCTGCGCCGCCGCGTGCTGTCGAACCTGGAAATGCCGCCCAGCTACAGCCAACTGCTCGATTCGCTGCACCGCGCACAGGTGTACCGCGAGATGTACGACCAGGCGCGTGAGCGCGGTCGCCAGCGCGAGCCGAACCTGTTCCGCAGCCTGGTAGGCACCAGTCGCGCCATTCAGCACGTACGCCAGATGATGCAGCAGGTAGCCGATACCGACGCCAGTGTGCTGATCCTGGGCGAATCTGGCACGGGCAAGGAGGTGGTGGCGCGCAACCTGCATTACCATTCCAAGCGCCGCGAAGCGCCGTTCGTGCCGGTCAACTGTGGCGCGATCCCGGCCGAGTTGCTTGAAAGCGAACTGTTTGGCCATGAAAAAGGCGCGTTCACCGGCGCCATCACCAGCCGCGCTGGCCGCTTCGAGCTGGCCAATGGCGGCACGCTGTTCCTCGATGAAATCGGCGACATGCCGCTGCCCATGCAGGTCAAGTTGTTGCGCGTGCTGCAGGAGCGTACGTTCGAGCGGGTGGGCAGCAACAAGACCCAGAGCATCGATGTGCGCATCATTGCCGCGACCCACAAGAACCTTGAGAACATGATCGAGGCCGGCACTTTCCGCGAAGACCTGTATTACCGACTTAACGTCTTCCCCATCGAGATGGCGCCACTGCGCGAGCGCGTCGAAGACATCCCGCTGCTGATGAACGAGCTGATCTCGCGCATGGAGCACGAAAAGCGCGGTTCCATTCGCTTCAACTCGGCGTCGATCATGTCCCTGTGCCGCCATGGCTGGCCGGGCAATGTGCGCGAACTGGCCAACCTGGTCGAGCGCATGGCCATCATGCACCCCTACGGCGTGATCGGTGTATCGGAGCTGCCGAAGAAATTCCGCTACATCGATGACGAAGACGAGCAGATGGTCGATACCCTGCGCAACGACCTGGAAGAGCGCATCGCCATCAACGGGCACGCGCCCAACTTCAGCAACCCAGCCATGTTGCCGCCTGAAGGCCTGGACCTGAAGGACTACCTGGGCAGCCTGGAACAGGGTCTGATCCAGCAAGCCCTGGACGACGCCAACGGCATCGTTGCCCGCGCTGCCGAGCGCTTGCGCATTCGCCGCACCACGCTGGTCGAGAAAATGCGCAAGTATGGGATGAGCCGGCAGGGTGGTGAAGACCAGGCAGAGGAGTGATCGTCGTCGGTAGGCGGTAGATGCTCTGCCTGGAGTGCGAAGCCTCCGGCAAATGTTGTAAGCCCTTATCTCCGGCACGGGTATTGCTACGCACTGGCCACCACACCGTTTTTATGACGGTCAGCCACGCGAGAGAGCACGATGCCCCAGGCCGCCCATGTATCCCGAGCCCTTTCCCCCCAGGCGCATTCACTGGTCGAGCAGGAAAGCCGCCAGGGTGTCGAGCAGGCGTTCGCTTTGTTCGACCAGGTCTCCAGCCAGCTTAGCCAGTCCTACAGCCTGCTCGAAGCCCGGGTCAGTGAACTCAAGGGTGAGCTGGCGGTGGTCAGCGCCCAGCGCATCGAGGAGCTGAGCGAGAAAGAGCGCCTGGCCAACCGCTTGCAGCATTTGCTCGATTTGCTGCCCGGCGGGGTGATCGTCATCGACGGGCAGGGTAGCGTTCGCGAAGCCAATCCGGCCGCCTGTGAGTTGTTGGGCGAGCCATTGATCGGGCAGCTTTGGCGTGAAGTCATTGCCCGCAGTTTTGCCCCGCGCCTGGACGACGGCCATGAAGTGTCCCTGCGCGACGGCCGTCGCCTCTCCATCGCCACCCGCTCGCTCGATGCCGAGCCGGGGCAGTTGGTGCTGCTCAACGACTTGACGGAAACCCGTCGCCTTCAAGACCAACTGGCACGCCACGAGCGATTGTCGTCACTCGGGCGCATGGTCGCCTCGCTGGCTCATCAGATCCGCACGCCGCTCTCTGCCGCCATGCTCTACGCCAGCCACCTGGCCGACCCTGAACAGACGTTGACCACCCAGACCCGGCAGCGCTTCGCTGGCAGCCTCAAGGAGCGCCTGCACGAGCTGGAACAACAGGTCCGCGACATGCTGGTGTTCGCCCGTGGCGAGTTGCCCCTCACGGACCGAATTTCTCCTAAAGCCTTGTTCCAGGCGTTGCAGCAGGCCGCGCAGACGCATGTTCAGGGGCACGCGGTGCGCTGGCAGTGTGACAGTCGCCTGGGTGAGCTGCTGTGCAACCGCGACACGCTGGTGGGCGCGCTGCTGAACCTGATTGAAAACGCCACCCAGGCCAGCCAGGGCGCTGCGCGGCTCAAGGTGCACCTATGGCGGCGCCAGCAGACTTTGCACCTGTGCATCAGTGACGCTGGCACTGGCATTGCACCTGATCTGCTCGCCCGTATTGGCGAGCCTTTCCTGACGACCAAGTCGACCGGCACGGGGCTCGGGCTGGCGGTGGTCAAGGCGGTGGTCAAGGCCCACCACGGCAGCGTGCAGATGCGCTCGAAGGTGGGGCGCGGCACCTGCGTACGAGTAGAGTTGCCCTTGATCGACGCGGCGTTGGCGGAGAGCCGGTGATGACGGTGAACGTATTGCTGGTCGAGGATGACCGGGTGCTGCGCGAGGCACTGGCCGATACCCTCGACCTGGGTGGTTTCGCCTTCAGGGCGGTGGACAGCGCCGAGCAGGCCTTGAAAGTGGTGCATGAAGAACCCTTCAACCTGGTCATCAGCGACGTGAACATGCCTGGCATGGACGGTCACCAATTGCTGGCCCAGCTGCGCCGCCAGCAGCCGCACTTGCCGGTATTGCTGATGACCGCTCACGCGGCCGTGGAACGGGCGGTGGAGGCCATTCGCCAAGGCGCGGTGGATTACCTGGTCAAGCCCTTCGAGCCCAAGGCGCTGCTCAACCTTGTGCAGCGGCATGCCGCCGGGCGTGTGACGGACGAGGAGGGCCCTGTTGCGTGCGAGCCCTCCAGCCGGCAGTTGCTGGAGCTGGCCGCACGCGTGGCGCGCAGCAACTCGACGGTGCTGATTTCTGGTGAGTCGGGTACGGGCAAGGAAGTGCTGGCGCGCTACATCCACCAGCAGTCGACCCGTGCCAGCCAGCCGTTCGTTGCGATCAACTGTGCCGCCATACCGGACAACATGTTAGAAGCCACGCTGTTCGGCCACGAGAAGGGGGCCTTCACCGGGGCGATCGCTGCCCAGCCTGGCAAGTTCGAGCAGGCCAACGGTGGCACCTTGCTGCTGGACGAGATCTCTGAAATGCCATTGGCCTTGCAGGCCAAGTTGCTGCGGGTGCTGCAGGAGCGTGAGGTCGAGCGGGTAGGGGGGCGCAAGCCCATCGCGCTGGATATCCGCGTGGTGGCCACCACCAACCGGGACTTGGCGGGCGAGGTGGCTGCCGGTCGTTTTCGCGAGGACCTGTTCTACCGGCTGTCCGTGTTTCCGCTGGCCTGGCGACCCCTGCGCGAGCGGCCCGGCGACATCGTTCAATTGGCCGAGCGCTTGCTGGCACGTCACGTTGCCAAGATGCAGCATGCGCCGGTGCGCTTGTCTGCCGATGCGCAGGCCTGCCTGCAAGCCTGGACCTGGCCTGGCAACGTACGTGAGCTGGACAACGCATTGCAGCGCGCTCTGATTCTGCAGCAAGGCGGCGTGATCGAGGCGGCGGATTTTTGTCTTGATGGCGCCATTCCCTTGTCAGGTGGCACTGTGCCATTATCTGTGCAACGTGAACAGTCAGTCGAGCAGGTCGACGACAAGCGACGTCACGAGTACCAGCACATCATCGATACCTTGCGGGCCGAACGGGGCCGGCGCAAGGAGGCGGCCGAGCGTCTGGGCATCAGCCCGCGCACGCTGCGCTATAAGCTTGCCCAGATGCGCGACGCCGGTTTCGACGTCGAAGCCAGCCTGTTTGGCGAGTGAAGCAGTCCCGTTTCACCCTGTGCACATCCTCTCGAGCCTGTGCAATGCAGCCCGCTTTTAGCCATTGCTCGCCGTGCGGGCACCGATCTTCACGGTGCCTCGTAGCCTGATATCCGCGGTTTTTCCCCGATCCATTCAGCCTTTTTCAAGGCTGGCACCTTTGTTGCTTTACGAAGGCTATCCGCCGCATGACTGTCAAAAATATGCGGCCGCCGGAGAGAGAAGCCCATGACCCAAGGTGTTGAATTCAATCGTCTGATGCTGGACATGCGCGCCATGCAGGCCGATGCCATGTCGCTGCCGAAAGTATCAGCCGCCCCTGAGCTGGCCCCAGGGCAAAGTACCTTTGCCGACATGCTGGGCCAGGCCATCGGCAAGGTGAATGACACCCAGCAGGCCTCTTCGCAGCTGGCGAACGCCTTCGAAATCGGCAAGACCGGGGTCGATCTCACCGACGTGATGATTGCTTCGCAGAAAGCCAGCGTTTCGATGCAGGCCTTGACCCAGGTACGCAACAAGCTCGTCCAGGCGTACCAGGACATCATGCAAATGCCGGTGTGAGGGCAGACGTAGACCATGGCTGAAGCAGTCGTCGACAACGCGCCCGCCAAGGGCGGCGCGCCAGCGCCCAAGGCCCCCCTGGTGCGCCTGGCGTTCCTGGAAAACATTGCGCAGATGCCCATGCTGCGTCAGATCGGCCTGATGGTCGGCCTGGCGGCCAGCGTGGCGATCGGCTTTGCCGTGGTGCTGTGGTCGCAGCAACCGGACTACCGTCCGCTGTACCCGAGCTTGTCGGGCATGGACACCAAGCAGGTCATGGACACCCTGGCGGCGGCCGACATTGCCTACAACGTGGAACCCAATTCCGGGGCCCTGCTGGTCAAGGCTGACGATATCTCCCGCGCGCGCCTGAAGCTGGCGGCAGCAGGCGTGGCGCCTACCGACGGCAACGTCGGTTTCGAGCTGCTCGACAAGGAGCAGGGCCTGGGCACCAGCCAGTTCATGGAGGCCACGCGCTACCGCCGCAGCCTGGAAGGTGAACTGGCGCGCACCGTGTCGAGCCTGAACAACGTCAAGGGGGCGCGCGTGCACCTGGCCATTCCCAAGAGCTCGGTGTTCGTGCGCGACGAGCGTCGGCCCAGTGCATCGGTATTGGTCGAGCTTTATCCAGGTCGTGCGCTTGAGCCCGGTCAGGTAATGGCCATCGTCAACCTGGTGGCCACCAGTGTGCCTGAGCTGGACAAGTCCCAGGTCACCGTGGTCGACCAGAAAGGCAACCTGCTGTCCGAACAGATCCAGGATTCTGCCCTGACCCAGGCCGGCAAGCAGTTCGACTACAGTCGTCGGATGGAAGGCATGCTGACCCAGCGCGTGCACAACATCCTGCAACCGGTGCTGGGCAACGACCGTTACAAGGCCGAAGTGTCCGCCGACCTGGACTTCAGTGCGGTCGAGTCCACCTCCGAGCAGTTCAACCCGGACCAACCGGCGCTGCGCAGTGAGCAGTCGGTCGACGAGCAGCGCGCCAGCAGCCAGGGCCCACAAGGTGTGCCGGGCGCGTTGAGCAACCAGCCGCCGGGTGCTGCTTCGGCGCCACAGACCACGGGTGGCACCGCGGGTGCAGCAGGCGCCATCCAGCCTGGCCAGCCCTTGGTCGATGCCAATGGCCAGCAGATCATGGACCCGGCCACCGGCCAGCCGATGCTCGCGCCTTATCCGTCCGACAAACGCCAGCAGAGCACCAAGAACTTCGAGCTCGACCGCTCCATCAGCCATACCCGCCAGCAACAGGGGCGCATGACACGCCTGTCCGTGGCGGTCGTGGTGGACGATCAGGTCAAGGTGGACGCCGCCACCGGTGAGACCACCCATGTGCCGTGGGCTGCCGAGGACCTGACGCGCTTCACCCGGCTGGTCCAGGACGCCGTTGGCTTTGATGCCAGCCGGGGCGACAGCGTGACCGTGATCAACGTGCCGTTTGCGCCAGACCGTGGCGAAGAGATTGCCGATATCGCGTTCTACCAGCAGCCCTGGTTCTGGGATATCGTCAAGCAAGTGCTGGGCGTGCTGTTCATCCTGGTGCTGGTGTTCGGTGTATTGCGTCCTGTGCTCAACAACCTGACAGGGGGTGGCAAGCAGCCTGCCCTGGAAAACGACATGGAACTGGGCGGCATGATCGGTTTGGATGGCGAACTGGCCAACGACCGCGTCAGCCTGGGTGGCCCGACAAGCATTCTGCTGCCTAGCCCCACCGAGGGTTACGAGGCACAGCTCAACGCAATCAAAGGCCTTGTGGCCGAAGACCCGGGCCGTGTGGCCCAGGTCGTGAAAGACTGGATCAACGCCGATGAGTGATAACCGAGCCGTTACCGCCAAGCTGAGCCGCGTCGACAAGGCAGCCATCCTGCTGCTCTCGCTGGGTGAAACCGATGCCGCGCAGGTACTGCGCCACATGGGGCCCAAGGAAGTGCAGCGCGTGGGCGTGGCCATGGCGCAGATGGGCAACGTGCACCGTGACCAGGTCGAACAGGTGATGAGCGAGTTCGTCGAGGTGGTTGGCGATCAGACCAGCCTGGGCGTGGGCTCCGATGCGTACATTCGCAAGATGCTCAACCAGGCACTGGGCGAGGACAAGGCCAACGGCCTGGTCGACCGCATATTGCTCGGTGGCAACACCAGCGGCCTGGACAGCCTCAAGTGGATGGAACCACGCGCCGTGGCCGACGTGATCCGCTACGAGCACCCGCAGATCCAGGCCATTGTCGTGGCTTACCTGGACCCTGACCAGGCCGGTGAGGTGCTGAGCAACTTCGACCACAAGGTACGGCTGGACATCGTACTGCGCGTCTCATCGCTCAATACCGTGCAACCTGCTGCCCTCAAGGAGCTGAACCAGATTCTGGAGAAGCAGTTCTCCGGCAATTCCAACGCCGCGCGCACCACCCTGGGTGGCATCAAGCGTGCCGCTGACATCATGAACTTCCTCGACAGCTCGGTGGAAGGCGCCCTGATGGATTCGATCCGTGAAATCGACAGCGACCTGTCCGAGCAGATCGAAGACCTGATGTTCGTCTTCAACAACCTGGCCGATGTGGACGACCGCGGTATCCAGGCGCTGCTGCGCGAAGTGTCCTCCGACGTGCTGGTGGTGTCGCTCAAGGGTGCGGACGAGCGGGTCAAGGACAAGGTCTTCAAGAACATGTCCAAGCGGGCCTCGGAACTGCTGCGCGACGACCTCGAGGCCAAGGGCCCGGTCCGTGTCAGCGATGTCGAGACGGCCCAGAAGGAAATCCTCACCATCGCCCGTCGCATGGCCGAAGCCGGCGAAATCGTGCTCGGCGGCAAAGGTGCCGAGGAAATGATCTAAGCGGCGAGCCGCCAATGGGTCCGCGCAAGGCGATTGCGTCGCGCACGCAATCTGCCTTAGCGTGCAGTCTTCGACAGGCGGCATGGCGCCTGGCACCCTGATAGACAGGTTTTTGAATGTCGACCAAAGAACACCACCCCAGTGACCTGATCCGGGCCCGCGACCTCGAGGGCGTGGATGTCTGGACGCTGCCCAGCTTCGACCCCCAGCCTGCGCCCGAGCCTGAGCCCGAACCGGTCGAGGTGGAGGAAGAAGTCGAGGAAGTGCCGCTGGAGGAAGTCCAGCCGCTGACCCTCGAAGAGCTGGAAGCCATTCGCCAGGAAGCCTACAACGAAGGCTTCGCCACAGGTGAGCGTGATGGTTTTCACAGCACCCAGCTCAAAGTGCGCCAAGAGGCCGACGAGGCCCTGAAGGCCAAGCTGGCCAGCCTGGAAAAGCTGATGACCCATTTGATGGAGCCTATCGCCGAGCAGGACACCCAGATCGAGAGAACCCTGGTGCACCTGGTGTCGCACATGGCGCGCCAGGTGATCGGCCGGGAACTTACGAGCGATTCCAGCCAGATCACCCAGGTGCTGCGCGAAGCCCTCAAGCGCCTGCCCATGGGTGCCGACAACATCCGTATCCACTTGAACCCGCAGGATTTCGAACTGGCCAAGGCCTTGCGCGAGCGCCACGAAGAACAATGGCGCCTGCTCGAGGACAGCACCCTGCTTCCCGGTGGCTGCCGGATCGAGACCGCCCACAGCCGTATCGATGCGACCATGGAAACCCGCATCGAGAAGACCGTCGCGCAGTTGTTCGACCAGATGCACGACCATGCGCTGCACCCGGCAGCGCCGGATCTGAGCGTTGATCTGGACGCGCCGGTGGAGAACCCCGATGCGCCTTGACCGTACCAGCTTCGCCAAGCGCCTGGGCAGTTATGCCGAGGCCATCGAGGTGCCGGCGCAACCGGTGGTCGAGGGGCGACTGCTGCGCATGGTGGGCCTGACCCTGGAAGCCGAAGGGCTCAGGGCAGCCGTAGGTAGCCGCTGCCTGGTGGTCAACGACGACAGCTACCACCCGGTGCAGGTCGAGGCGGAGGTGATGGGGTTCTCCGGGTCGAAGGTGTTCCTCATGCCGGTTGGCAGCATTGTCGGCATCGCCCCCGGTGCCCGCGTGGTGCCGCTCGACGACGGTGGTCGGCTGCCCATGGGCATGAGCATGCTGGGCCGGGTGCTGGACGGCGCGGGCCGCGCACTGGACGGCAAGGGCGGCATGAAGGCCGAGGACTGGGTGCCGATGGACGGGCCGGTGATCAACCCGCTCAACCGCGACCCGATCAGCAAGCCGCTGGACGTGGGCATTCGCAGTATCAACGGCCTGCTCACCGTCGGGCGCGGTCAGCGCCTGGGCCTGTTCGCCGGTACCGGTGTGGGCAAGTCGGTGCTGCTAGGCATGATGACCCGCTTCACCGAAGCCGAAATCATCGTGGTCGGCCTGATTGGCGAACGGGGCCGCGAAGTGAAGGAATTCATCGAGCACATTCTTGGCGAGGAGGGGCTCAAGCGTTCCGTGGTGGTGGCTTCGCCCGCTGACGATGCGCCCCTGATGCGCTTGCGGGCCGCCATGTACTGCACCCGTATTGCCGAGTACTTTCGCGACAAGGGCAAGAACGTGCTGCTGTTGATGGATTCGCTGACCCGCTTTGCCCAGGCGCAGCGGGAAATTGCCCTGGCCATCGGTGAGCCGCCCGCCACGCGCGGCTATCCGCCTTCGGTGTTCGCCAAGCTGCCCAAGCTGGTGGAACGAGCTGGCAATGGTGAGCCGGGTGGCGGCTCGATCACGGCGTTTTATACGGTGCTGTCCGAGGGGGACGATCAGCAGGACCCGATCGCCGACTCGGCGCGGGGTGTGCTGGACGGCCACTTCGTGCTGTCGCGACGGCTGGCCGAGGAGGGCCATTACCCGGCAATCGACATCGAAGCGTCCATCAGCCGGGTGATGCCCCAGGTGGTCGACGCCGACCACCTTCGCCAGGCGCAGAAATTCAAGCAGCTCTGGTCTCGGCTGTCCCAGAGCCGTGACCTGATCAGCGTGGGTGCCTACGTGGCGGGTGGGGACCCCGAGACCGACCTTGCCATCGCGCTGCAGGCCAGGCTGGTGGAATTTCTGCGTCAAGGGCTGCGTGAAAACGTGAGCATGGCGCAAAGCCGCGACCAACTGGGGGCGATCTTCACGCCCCCGGCGGGCTGATAGGCCATGGCACTGCCCGGACGTGCGGCGCGCCTGGCTCCCGTGGTGGACATGGCCGAGGAAGCCGAGCGCAAGGCGGCCCAGCGTCTGGGCCATTTCCAGCAGCAGGTGGTCACGGCCCAGGCCAAGCTGACGGAACTGGAGCGCTTTCGCGAGGATTATCAACAACAGTGGCTTAACCGGGGTGGCCAGGGCGTCGACGGGAACTGGCTGGTCAACTACCAGCGCTTTCTCGGCCAGTTGGAAACGGCCATGACCCAACAGCGCCAGAGCCTCACCTGGCACCAGAACAACCTCGCCAACGCCCGCGACACCTGGCAGCAGGCGTATGCGCGGGTAGAGGGCCTGCGCAAGCTGGTGCAACGCTATATGGACGAGGCTCGGCGCGCCGAGGACAAGCGCGAGCAGCGCTTGCTCGACGAGTTGTCCCAGCGGCTGCCGCGCCAGGGGCCGTTGTAGCGGGTAAGCCTTTGGGCCGCACGGCGGCCCCAGCGATCTATGCTGAGCGCCTAAGATCCGCGGGGGCTAAGCGCCCAACACGGCCCTGCGCCATGCCTGTCAATCTACACCACTCCCGTCACCCGCTTGCCCCCTCGCCCCATGACTGCTACACCTTCATGGAGCCGCATCCGCCATCATCGAAGGAATCGCTAGCATGGCAGTGGAAACCGATGTCTCGCAGGACGGTAAAAAGCTGACGATCACGATCAAGGGACGTTTCGATTTCGGCAAGCACCAAGCCTTTCGCGAGGCCTACGAGCGCCAGCCAAGGCGCCCTGACGTGTTCATCGTCGACCTGCGGGAGGTGACCTACCTGGACAGCTCCGCATTGGGCATGCTCTTGCTGCTGCGCGATCATGCCGGCGGGGACGAGGCGGATGTACGGGTCGTCCATGCCAATTGCGATGTACGCAAGATCCTCGCCATTTCCAATTTCGACAAGCTCTTCGACATCAGTTGAGCACGCCGATGGCTGATGAGCTTGGGTTGACCGTGCTGGTGGCTGAAGATGGCGCGGCCGATCGCTTGCTGTTGGCACAGATCGTCAGACGCCAAGGGCATCAAGTGTTCACGGTGGAAAATGGCCAGCAAGCTGTGGACGTGTTCAAGGCTCGACGCCCGCAGCTGGTGCTGCTCGATGCGCTGATGCCGGTCATGGACGGCTTCGAGGCGGCGCGGCAGATCAAGGCCTTGGCTGGCGAGGCCCTGGTGCCCATCATTTTTCTCACGGCACTCAACGAAGAGCAGGCCCTGGTGCGTTGCCTGGAAGCCGGTGGCGATGATTTTCTGCCCAAGCCCTACAGCGCAGTCATCCTGGCAGCCAAGATTCGGGCCATGGACCGGCTGCGGCGGCTTCAGGCCACGGTGCTGGACCAGCGCGACCAGATAGCACGGCATCACCACCACTTGCTCAACGAACAGCGGGTGGCCAAAGCCGTGTTCGACAAGGTGGCCCATTCCGGCTGCCTGGATGCACCGAACATCCGCTTTTTACAATCGCCGTATGCGCTGTTCAACGGCGACCTGATGCTGGCCGCGCTCACGCCGTCCGGGGACATGCGCGTGCTGCTGGGGGATTTCACCGGGCACGGGCTGCCGGCTGCCGTGGGAGCCATGCCATTGGCTGAAGTGTTCTACGGCATGACGGCCAAGGGTTATGGCATGGCGCAAGTTTTGCGAGAGATGAATGCCAAGCTCAAGCGCATCCTGCCTGGCGACATGTTCTGCTGCGCACTGCTGGTCAACCTGAGCATGCAGCGCGGCGCAGTGGAGGTGTGGAATGGCGGCATGCCTGATGGCTTCGTGCTGGCTGCTGAGGGCCAGGTGGTGTCTGCGTTGAGTTCCCGGCACTTGCCGCTGGGGGTTCTGAGTGCCGAGCAATTTGACGACCAGACCGAAGTCTGGCCGCTGGCGCCGGGCGAGCGGCTGCTGTTGATGTCCGATGGGGTGCTGGAAACCGCCGACGATCAGGAGCGTTTGTTCGGGGAGCAACGCCTGCGGGCAGTACTGGCAGCCAATCGCGATCCCGCGCTGTTGTTCGATGAGCTGCTCGACGCGCTGCAACGCTTCGGTGGGCGGGCGCGTGACGATGTCAGCTTGTGTGACATACGCATGCTGGGTGCGCAGTTGCCGCAGCCCATGCCGATGTTGCCTCAGGACTTGGCCCGCTGTAGCGCCATAGACTGGTCGCTCAGTTTCGATGTGAGGGGCGAAAGTCTGCGCCGTTTCAACCCGGTGCCCTACCTGGTGCAGTTGTTGCAGGAAATACACGGCCTGCGTTCATCGGCCGGCACCCTCTACAGTGTGCTGAGCGAACTGTATTCCAATGCGCTTGAACATGGCGTGCTGGGGCTGGACTCTCGGCTCAAATGCGATGCGCCAGGCTTTGCCGATTACTATCAGGAGCGAGCCAGGCGTTTGCAGGTGATCGAGGAAGGTTACGTGCGCATCGATCTTGCAGTTGAACCGCTTGCCGCTGGTGGGCGTCTGAAAGTGGAGGTCAGGGACAGCGGCGATGGGTTCGACGTGCAGCAGGTGCTTGCGCAGCCGTTGCCAGAGCGAGGCCTCAGTGGCCGGGGACTGGCACTGGTCAGGCGCCTGTCTACGGTGGCGCGCTGGACAGAGGGCGGGCGCTGTGCGCACGTTGAGTTCATCTGGTGAGTCCGCGTCGGGCTCTGCCATAATCTGACTTGATCAAGGAGCGAACAAGTGGCTGACATGCATATCGACCACAAGGTACTCAGTGACCTGCGTGAAATCATGGAAGACGGCTATCTGCAGCTGGTGCAAACCTTCCTGGACGACTCTGAACGGCGCCTTGGCCAGCTTCACGCTGCCCGCAGCGCAGTTGAACTCGGCGCCGCCGCCCACAGTTTCAAAGGCAGCAGCAGCAACATGGGCGCCGTTGCGTTGGCAACCCTTTGCCAGGAACTTGAGGACAAGGCCCGCCATCCTCCGCTGCTGGGCATCGAAGACCTCATCAACCGTATTGATGTGGAGTTTGCCGAGGTGCAGCGCTTCTACCGGGCCGAACATCATCGTATATCGGCCGGTTAGCCCCATGCGCTTACCGCCTCTGTATTAGTTGGCGCGAGTTTTGCTGGGTAATACCCGTGATCATTTTGTTTATGGCGCGGAGAGTGCTCAATGCCTGTTGCATCCAACCCTTTGCTGCAAGCCAACATCAAGGCCGACGCATCCCGCTCTGCTAGCGCCACAGCCGCCAAACCCCAGCAGACACTGGGCGAGCAGGGCGATGGCTTCGGTCAGGTGATGGCCAAGCAGGGACGTGACAAGGTTGCCGGTGCTGCAGACAAGCCTGCTGCGAGCAAGGCCGCTGACAAGGCTGAGGGGACCTCAAGCGGCAAAAGCAAGCCCGCTGACAAGCGCGCCGTTGCCGATGACGGCAATGGCTCGCCAACCGAGCAAGCGACCCAGGCCGATACGGGTATGCGCGATGCCAGCCTGGTTGCCGGGCAGGTCACTGATGCGCAGCCTGGCGCCCAGTTGATCCAGGCCCAGGCCGAGGCAGTAGCGCCTGTCTTGCAGGCTGCCAATGATCAGCCGCCGTCCGAAGAAGCGCCGGACTTCGACCCTGCTGTCGATGCCCTGGCGAACCTGCCTACCCTGCGCCTGGCGCTGGAGCACAGTGCCCAGGCCAAGGGGGCAACCTCGGCCCATGCCGTAGACCCGGGTCAGCAGCAGGCTCAGGCTGCATCCGTCAATACCTTGG
The DNA here is from genome assembly GCF_007680745.1 of Pseudomonas sp. DE0010. Taxonomy (NCBI): domain Bacteria; kingdom Pseudomonadati; phylum Pseudomonadota; class Gammaproteobacteria; order Pseudomonadales; family Pseudomonadaceae; genus Pseudomonas; species Pseudomonas sp. DE0010. The sequence goes on along the minus strand of NZ_VEJQ01000006.1, from coordinate 41,668 downwards.
CGCAGGCGGGTCAAGGGGCCGAGGAAGCCTCCACCGACACCGGTGAAAAGGCCTTCGGCGCATTGCTCGAAGAAGGGTTGAAAGACACCAAGGGCGCCAGCAGCGATACCCGTATCGACGACTTCGCCAGCCGCCTGGCCAACCTCACCCAGGCCGCAACGGCCAAGACGGCCAACGCCGTGCCGGTTAACCCCAACCCGTTGCAGCAGCCGCTCTCGATGAACCAGAACGCCTGGACCGAGGGGCTGGTGAGCCGGGTCATGTACCTGTCCAGCCAGAACCTCAAGTCGGCCGATATCCAGCTCGAGCCCGCCGAGCTGGGGCGCTTGAACATCCGCGTCAATGTCGCCGCCGACCAGGCCACCCAGGTGACCTTCATCAGCGGCCACGTCGGTGTGCGCGATACGCTGGACAGCCAGGTGCACCGGCTGCGCGAACTCTTTGCCCAGCAGGGCCTGGCCCAGCCGGATGTCAATGTGGCCGACCAGTCGCGTGGTCAGCAGCAACACGGGCAGGCGGCGCAAGGGCAGGGGGGCAGTAGCCTGTCCGGCGTTGCTGCGCGTGCAGGGGAGGGGTCGGTCGACGCTGCCGAGCGAGAACGGCCTGTGGAGCAGCAGGTCGTGATCGGGGATAGCGCTGTGGATTACTACGCCTGAGGCACATGAAGGGCAGTGGCTGCTAAACAGCCCCGGTTTTTGTTCGCACGCTACTGCTGCTATCCCCGGCATGCCTTGACGCTCGCGTATTTGGCATAACACTTGCTCACCCCAAGCCATCTTCCCAGTTACTCCCGATGGACGACGGAATATTGGCATGGCGAATACCGAAGCAGTCAAAGACCCTGCCCCAAAAGGCAAACTCAAACTGATCCTCCTGGCCGTGGGTGGCCTGCTGGTGGCCGTAGGCATCTCCGTGGGCGCCACGTGGTTCATCATGCACAAGAGCGAGCCTGCCCCTGCTGAACAGGAAGGCGCCAGTACCACCAAGCCAGCGGCCATCTACGAAGCGCTCACGCCCGCGTTCGTGGTGAACTTCAACCAGAATGGTCGCCAGCGCTACATGCAGGTCAGCATCACCTTGCAGGGGCGCAATCAGGCTGACCTCGATGCCCTTAAAGTGCACATGCCAGTCATACGTAACAACCTGGTGATGATGTTCTCCGGGGTCGGCTTCGAGACCCTGGCCAGCAGCTCGGTCGGCCAGGAAATGCTGCGCCAGAAAGCGACCGTCGTGGTGCAGGAAGTCGCCCAGAAAGAAGTCGGCAAGCCTGTGATTGACCAGTTGCTGTTCACCAATTTCGTATTGCAGTAGGAGCACGCAATGGCCGTACAGGACCTGCTGTCCCAGGATGAGATCGATGCCCTGCTGCATGGCGTCGACGATGGCCTGGTGCAGACTGAAAGTGCATCCGAACCTGGCAGTATCAAAAGCTATGACCTGACCAGTCAGGACCGTATCGTCCGGGGCCGCATGCCGACCCTGGAGATGATCAACGAGCGATTTGCCCGTTACACCCGCATCAGCATGTTCAACTTGCTGCGCCGCTCGGCCGATGTGGCCGTGGGCGGCGTGCAGGTGATGAAGTTCGGTGAGTACGTGCATTCGCTGTACGTGCCCACCAGCCTCAACCTGGTCAAGATCAAGCCGCTGCGCGGCACCTCGCTGTTCATCCTCGACGCCAAGCTGGTGTTCAAGCTGGTGGACAACTTCTTCGGCGGGGACGGCCGGCACGCCAAGATCGAAGGCCGCGAGTTCACCCCGACCGAGTTGCGCGTAGTGCGCATGGTGCTGGACCAGTGCTTCATCGACCTCAAGGAGGCCTGGCAGGCGATCATGGAGGTGAACTTCGAGTACATGAACTCCGAGGTCAACCCGGCCATGGCCAACATCGTCGGCCCCAGCGAGGCGGTGGTGGTGTCCACGTTCCATATCGAGCTCGACGGCGGCGGGGGCGACCTGCACGTGACCATGCCGTACTCGATGATCGAGCCGGTACGTGAAATGCTCGACGCCGGCTTCCAGTCCGACCTGGACGACCAGGACGAACGCTGGGTCAAGGCGCTGCGTGAGGACGTGCTTGATGTCGCCGTGCCGGTGACGGCCACGGTAGCCAGGCGTCAGCTCAAACTGCGGGACATCCTGCACATGCAGCCCGGGGACGTCATCCCGGTCGAGCTGCCCGAGCACCTTGTGCTGCGCGCCAACGGCGTGCCGGCATTCAAGGCGCGCCTGGGCTCGCACAAGGGCAACCTGGCGCTGCAGATCATCGACCCGATCGAACGCCGCTGATGGCGGCCGCTCCCAACGAATTGAATGCCTGTCGAGGAAATCATGGCTAACGAAAACGAGATCACCTCTCCAGAGGACCAGGCGCTCGCCGATGAGTGGGCTGCTGCGCTGGAAGAAACCGGTGCGGCCGGCCAGGCCGACATCGATGCGCTGCTGGGCGATACCAGCCAGAATCAGGGGCCCGGTCGTCTGCCGATGGAAGAGTTCGCCAGCTCGCCCAAGCCCAATGCCAATGTCAGCCTCGAAGGCCCGAACCTGGATGTGATTCTCGACATCCCGGTGAGCATCTCGATGGAAGTGGGCAGCACCGAAATCAACATCCGCAACCTGCTGCAGCTCAACCAGGGTTCGGTGATCGAGCTGGACCGCCTGGCAGGCGAGCCCCTGGACGTGCTGGTCAATGGCACGCTGATCGCCCATGGCGAAGTGGTGGTGGTCAACGAGAAGTTCGGCATCCGCCTGACGGACGTGATCAGCCCCAGCGAACGCATCAAGAAGCTGCGTTGATGAAGGCCAGGGTGCGCGTCATCGCAGCGGCTGCCGCGGCACTGGCCAGCCAGGTATGCCTGGCCGCCGCCACGCCTGCCGCAACGCCGGCCAACCCGCCAGGAAGCCTGGGCGGGCAACTGGCCCAGATGGTCTTCGGCCTGCTGCTGGTGGTCGGGCTGATCTTCCTGCTCGCCTGGCTGCTGCGCCGGATGCAAGGCTCGGCGGTCAAGGGCAGTCAGGTGATCGACATCATCGGCAGCCGCGCCATCGGGCCGCGTGATCGCCTGCTGCTGGTGCAGGTGGGCAAGGAACAGATCCTCATTGGTCATACACCCGGCAGCATCGAAGCGTTGCATGTGCTGGCCGAGCCTGTGGATGTACCCCAGGGGGCTCGCCAGGCGACGCCTGAGTTCGCCCAGCGGCTGATGGAACTGATGGGCAAGGACCTTAAGGACAAGACCCGATGAGCGCAGCGCTGCGACTGTTGTTCACCTTGGCGCTGCTGTTGGCGGCGCCGTTGGCACTGGCTGCCGACCCGCTGTCGATTCCAGCCATCACCCTGTCCAACGGTACCGATGGGCAGCAGGAGTATTCGGTCAGCCTGCAGATCCTGTTGATCATGACGGCGCTGAGCTTCATTCCAGCGTTCGTCATCCTGATGACCAGCTTCACCCGGATCATCATCGTCTTTTCCATCCTGCGCCAGGCGCTGGGGCTGCAGCAGACGCCGTCGAACCAGATTCTGACCGGCATGGCGCTGTTCCTGACCCTGTTCATCATGGCGCCGGTGTTCGACCGCATCAACCAGACGGCCTTGCAGCCTTACCTGAACGAGCAGTTGACCGCACAGCAGGCCATCGACCGTGCGCAGGGCCCGCTCAAGGACTTCATGCTGGCCCAGACCCGGCAGAGCGATCTGGACCTGTTCATGCGCCTGTCCAAGCGCACCGACATCGCCAGCCCCGACCAGGTGCCGCTGAGTATCCTGGTGCCGTCCTTCGTCACCTCGGAACTCAAGACGGCCTTCCAGATCGGCTTCATGATCTTCATTCCGTTTCTGATCATCGACATGGTGGTGGCCAGCGTGCTCATGGCCATGGGCATGATGATGCTGTCGCCGCTGATCATCTCGTTGCCGTTCAAGATCATGCTGTTCGTGCTGGTCGATGGCTGGGCCTTGATCATGGGCACGCTGGCCAGCAGTTTCGGTGGTGTGTGACTTTGCCTGGGAGGGCCGTGCATGACGCCTGAAGTAGCCGTCGACCTGTTTCGCGACGCCCTGTGGCTGACCACGCTGATGGTCGCCGTGCTGGTGGTCCCCAGCCTGCTGGTGGGCCTGATCGTGGCCATGTTCCAGGCCGCCACCCAGATCAACGAGCAAACCCTGAGCTTTCTGCCGCGCCTGCTGGTGATGCTGATCACGCTGATCGTGGCCGGGCCTTGGCTGGTGCAGAAGTTCATGGAGTACATCACCACCCTGTACACCAACATCCCCCAGCTCATCGGTTGATGCGCCGATGCTTGAGCTGACCGACACGCAAATCGGCACATGGGTGGCCACCTTCATCCTGCCGCTGTTCAGGGTGACGGCGGTGCTGATGACCATGCCCATCTTCGGCACGCGCATGTTGCCGGCGCGGGTGCGCCTGTACGTTGCCGTGGCGATCACCGTGGTCATCGTACCGGCGCTCCCGCCACTGCCGCCGTTCGATCCGTTGAGCCTCAAAGGGGCGCTGCTGTGTGCCGAGCAGATCATCGTCGGCACTATGTTCGGTCTGGCGTTGCAGTTGCTTTTCCAGGCCTTCGTGATCGCCGGGCAGATCGTGGCGGTGCAGATGGGGATGGCATTCGCCTCGATGGTGGACCCTGGCAACGGGGTCAACGTGACGGTGATCAGTCAGTTCATGACCATGCTGGTGAGCGTGCTGTTTCTGCTGATGAACGGCCATCTGGTGGTGTTCGAAGTGCTGACCGAGAGCTTTACCACGCTCCCGGTGGGCAATGCCCTGGTGGTCACTCATTTTTGGGAGTTGGTGGGGCGCATGGCGTGGGTGTTCGGCGCCGGGCTGATATTGATCCTGCCGGTGATCGCAGCCTTGTTGGTCGTCAATATTGCCTTTGGCGTGATGACCCGTGCGGCGCCGCAGTTGAATATTTTTTCCATTGGTTTCCCGCTGACCTTGGTCATGGGCATGCTTATTTTCTGGATCGGCCTTGCCGATGTGTTGTCCCATTACCAGGCGTTGGCCAGCGAAACGCTGCTGTGGCTACGCGATTTGGCGAGGGCCGGTTGAATGGCGGAAAGCGAAAGCGGTCAGGACAAGACAGAGGAACCCACCGAGAAGCGCAAGCGCGATGCGCGGGAAAAAGGGGAGATCGCCCGCTCCAAGGAGCTGAACACTGTTTCGGTAACCCTGGCCGGTGCCGGTGGCGTGCTAGCCTTCGGCGGGTATCTGGCCGAGACCCTGCTGGAAATGATGCGCATGAATTTCAGCCTGACCCGCGAGATCATCGTCGATGAGCGGTCCATGGGGGCGTTCTTGCTCACCTCCGGCAAAATGGCCATCTGGGCCGTACAGCCGATTCTGATACTTCTATTCGTGATCTCTTTCGTTGCACCGATCGTACTGGGCGGTTTCGTCTTCTCCGGCAGCTTGCTGCAACCCAAATTCAGCCGAATGAACCCGCTTTCTGGCATCAAGCGCATGTTCTCGATGCATGCCCTGACCGAGTTGCTCAAGGCGCTGGCCAAGTTCTTCGTGATCCTGGTGGTGGCCGTGGCGGTGCTCGCCAGCGACCGTCAAGCCCTGCTGTCAATCGCCAACGAACCGCTGGAGCAGGCGATCATCCACAGCTTGCAAGTGGTGGGGTGGAGCGCGCTGTGGATGTCGGCCGGGCTGTTGCTGATCGCCGCCGCCGACGCCCCGTTCCAGCTGTGGCAAACCCACAAGAAAATGAAGATGACCAAGCAGGAAGTGCGCGACGAGTACAAGGACAGCGAGGGCAAGCCCGAGGTCAAGCAGCGTATCCGCCAGTTGCAACGCGAGGTGTCGCAGCGGCGAATGATGGCGGCTGTGCCCCAGGCCGATGTGATCATCACCAACCCGACCCACTACGCCGTCGCCCTGCAGTACGATCCGGAGAACGGGAATTCGGCCCCCTTGCTGTTGGCCAAGGGTAGCGACTTCATGGCTTTGAAGATTCGCGAGATCGGCGCTGAGCACAAGATCCAGATTCTCGAATCCGCCGCCTTGGCTCGGGCGATCTACTACTCCACCGAGGTGGAGCATGAAATTCCTGCCGGCCTGTACCTGGCGGTGGCTCAGGTGTTGGCGTACGTCTTCCAGATCCGTCAGTACCACGCAGGCAAGGGCAAGCGGCCAGATCCGCTGAAGACTGACTTGCCCATTCCGTCGGATCTACAGCGAGATGCATAAACGCGAGGCTTGTCCGTTGGGCTTGAATAAACATGCATCGGATTGAGTTCAAGTAAAGACGTTGCGTTGTCCGAAGCTTCTGAGCTTTCGTGAAGGTGAAGCTGAGCTTAAAAGCGCTTTCTTCCGGTTCGGATCAAGCGGCGACGTCTCGTGCGGCATGCTGAGCTATGGCCAATTACTTTGCCTTCAGTGTAAGTTCTCGATGGGCTCGCCGCTTTGAGCACTGCTTTCTAAAGTCTGTAGGATGGTTTCAAGCGGATGGCCTGGCCGAACGATAACCGGTGAATGCTGAAAAGAATAGGCGGAATACTCCATGAGTATTTGGAATATTTATTCACCGCGTGCACTCACTAGGCTTCTCGTAAAAATTCCAGTGTGCACGCGGCGAAACCCCGGCTGAGATACGAAGACGAAGAGCGGTTTTAGCTTATCATTGCAAAGTGCCGGCAATCTTTACACCCTCTTTGCGGGGGTGAGGTTGTTGAGGTAAAGGATGAGATTGTCAAGGGACCAGCCATGTGACATACACGCCTTAGGGAATAAACTGTGGCTGGTTAACCCTGGGAGCGTGTTTAGTTCGATGAGATAGGGTAGATCATTATTTATGATGATGTCTGCCCTGAAATAATCAAGACCTATGGCTTGTGCTATTATTTTGCAGTCTCTTCTGAGCTTGTTTTGGGTGGCGCTCTTTAGATGAATGAGTGAGGCAGTAGTATGCGAGGAGGAGAATTTCGCTTCATAGGAAAAAAAGGGTGTTTCAAAGTCGAGCTTAAACGATGGCAATAATTCGCCTGCGAGGAAGCTGACAGAAAGTTCAGGGCCGGGTATATACTCTTCAGCTACGACGCCCGCTTTAAAACTCAATGCATGTTGCCTCGCTTCATGAAATACGTCAGGCTCGTTTTCGACCAGCGAAACTCCAAAACTACAACCCTCTCTTATAGGTTTTACTACCATATGCGTTCCGATTTTGTTTGTAACGTCCTGAAACGAGAGGGAGGTATCAGATAAATCAAGATAGTTTGGAACGTTGATGTCCAGTCCTTTGGCGATAAGCTTTGTCAGGATCTTGTCCATGCAAATAGCGCTTGCAGTCGGCGATGGACCGTTGTAGGAGATACCTTGAGAATCTAAGTAGGATTGTGCTTGACCATCCTCGCCGAAACCCCCGTGCAGTGCTAGAAAGACCCGCGTGAACGCTGTGAGATCTAATTGATACAGATCATTGATGCGCGTTATGTTGAAGACACAATGGGGAATGTGTTGTTTTGACAGTGATCGAGACACCGTTGCAGCGGTTTGCTCAGCAACTTCGCGCTCGGATGAATTGCCACCTGTAATAATTGCAATATTTTCGCACATTTTTATGGGTGCTCCCGGGTCAAGTTGTTCAAGAGTTTCAAAGTTGAGGCAATGCGTTCTGCGCCGACCTGCAGTTCGTCGATATCGATATCGGATGCGTAAGAGATTCGAAGCGCGCATTCCGCGCGCGCTTTAGAGTGACCAATCCCTGTGATAACGTGCGACGGGGATAAATTATGTGTATTGCATGCCGATCCAGAGGATATGCAGACGCTAGAAAGACAGTTTATGAGTGTTTCTGAGCGTACTCCAGGTATCGAAAGGTTCAGGATGTGAGGTGTAGAACGTGTTAGGGGTGAGTTGAGCTGGTAGTGGATCCCCTGCTGAGTGAGGATATTTAGTATCAGACGTCTTCTTAACATTGCGGACTTCCAAGCTGCACGTAAATTCTTCTCCGCGATCAGTTTCGCCGCTACTCCGAATCCCACGATCAACGGGGTAGGAAGTGTGCCGCTGCGCAGTTCAGATTGTGCACCTCCAAACGTGATTGGCCGAAGTCTATGCATTGATCTTGACGAAGTATAGAGTGCCCCTATTCCCTTAGGTCCTCCAATTTTATGAGCGGAGAAAGACGCGCAGTCGATTCCATACTTTCTCACATCTATGGGTAGGCGACCCAGTGCTTGGGAAGCGTCAACATGGAGAATGGCTTTGCTGTTAGCTATCGCGCTACGGATATTTGCGAGGTTTTGATAAGTCCCAATTTCAGAATTTACGTACGACAGGGAAATGAGGCTTGTAGAAGAGTCTATGAGATGGCGCAGGTGGTTGATATCGATTCTACCGTGGCTGTCTACCTTCATTCTTCTGACTTCGATGCTGCGAGTTTTTACCTCATCGGCTGAAGCTAATATGGACTTATGATCTATGGGGCTGATAATTATATTGCTGCCGGGTTCAGCGCAGCCTAAAATCACCAAGTTGTTGCTTTCAGTGGCGCCGGCGGTATAAGTGATTTCGCTCATTGAGCAGTTGATTAATCTGGCTAATAGTCGGGTGGCCTCATGAATAGCGATTTTCGCGCGTCTGCCCATAATATGGTTGGACGAGGCGTTGCCGTAATTGCTAACGCTGCAGGACATCATCGCTGTAATCACGTCATGGGCGCAGGGCATGGACGCGGCTGCGTCGAGATAAATAATCTGATTATTGTTCATTTATATCATCCGCGGTCGAGTATATTACCATGTGAACGCCGCGCGTATAGATTTCTGCACTCGTGGTCTCGCCAGCGCCTCCAAGATCAGCGACTAATACTTTCATTGGATCTAGGTTATATAGGCTTAATGCGATTTCTACACCTTTTCGGATAGGGTTGTGACATTCGCTGGGTGCGAGTAGCACAAGCAGGCGAGCTCCACCTCGGTAAGCTTCAGAAATCATTTCCGTGATTTCACCTGCGCATGCTGTCATGCCGCAGGACACTAGCGGCATCTCATGGCCTGTTGAGTCGATGTAGGAAATTTCAGACATTTCCGGTTTGTCAGGTAGGGATCGACTCTGGAGCTTTCCCTGCTTCACTAGGCGAGTGGCCTCGTTCTGAAAACGATTCTTTAACCATGTTTCGGGGAAACATAAACAATGCTTTCGACTTGCGGCTATGTTCTGAATTGCGGTGAGCGAACTCCGCTTGAGCCTGGTAGCGTATGTTTTGGGAGGAAGATTGAACGAGGAATAAAAATTCGCTCTTAAGTGCTTGGAAGCATGGAGTGGTGGTGTATATTGCCAGTCATTTATCAGTAAAATTAAATGTGCTGTTAAGCCAGTAGCTCTCATGTAGCTATCTGAAATTGTTATGCCTAGATCCCATGAATAGGACGGGAAAATGCCTACTCGGTCCTTGATGATTGATCTCAGCGGCTCGTCAGCAATATCTTCAAATATTCCGGGTACGAGTTTATTGCTGCTTTTGTCATAAAAGAGCATGAAATGGCCACACATGATGTGCAGACTTTTAGAGTTGGCTGTTTGATAGAATTTGAATATTTCCGCAAGGAGTTCGTCTTCGGAAAAAACGTAGCGATCTTGCGTGTGGATGGTGTTCATCACTGATTCGCCTTTTGCAAGTTTATGATAAACGATCGAAAAACGCGTGTTGCAGATCCTCAATGAGATCATTCGGGTGTTCAAGGCCAATATAAATACGAATACAAGCATCGGTTATATTCATTCGTGCCGCCGAGGGGTTGTTGTCTATGTCTATCGGAGTTACAAGGCTGACGGTTCCTCCCCATCCATAACCAATTTTTATTATGCTCAATTGGTCAAGCTTCCGTAGGAGCACCGGTTTGGTAAATGCCAATTGCACAGTCACTAGGCTGTTGTGCCCTTCGATGGAATATCTAGCCAGTTCAGGTTCTGAGTGCTGTACCGATGGATGTAATATCCTGATGACTTTCGGCTGCCTTTCGAGATATCTTATAACGGCGACGGTAGACATCTGTTGAATCTGGAGTCGCGCCCCAAGCGTACTTATCGAGCGGAGGGCGGCGGCGCAGGCGTATGAGCTCACATGGTTCCCTACCAGTGCCGAAGCTTGCTTCAAGATTTTGAAAATTTCAGGGTTTAGAGTGACGAGCGCGCCGAGCGATACCCCTTCCACTGCGGCATGTGATTTACTCAGGGATAAAATGCAGAGGTCAGCATTCATGACCAGAGGGAATGAATGCGTTGACGCAGACCACGTATTATCCACGGCCATTAACGCTGGATGGTGTTTGCAGGCCTCAATAATTGCGGCTGAATCAATTAGTTCGTATGTATAAGAACCTGGCGTCTCCCAAATAACAAGACGGGTTCTGCTTGTAAGTTTTTTATCCAATACACGCGCTTGACACGGCTCAAAGTATTCAATTTCTACACCTTTTTGTTGAAAGTGCTCAAGAAGCCAACGTGTCGTGTAAATCACCGTGTCGCCCACCAAAATATGATCGCCAGGCCTTGTTAGCGCAAGTAGTAAGAGATGTAATGCACTCTGCCCAGAGGGAGCGAGTACGGAATAATTACCTTTTTCCATCAGTGCAATCTGTTGAGCCGCTTTGCGAGTCGTAGGAGTATCGATACCTCCATAGTAAAGCCCTTCAACCGGCGAGTCGCTGCTACACTGCAAGCTATTGGCGTTGATAGGCATGAGCGAATCTACGGTATTGGTAACGTAGGTGGTACAGTCCATGGAGGGTGTTTGGAGCGAATGAACTTTGCCTACAGGGAATATTCCAACGTGGGCGAAATACGTCGAGCTATTAATTTTCATTCAAGGCCTCGAACGTGTCTAAGTGCTTAATAATCGCAGCTACGTCGGCTAGCTGCGGGGGGGCAACGCCGCTGAGTGGGTAAAGCAGGGATGCTTCGCCGAACCTATGAAAGAGATCAAGAAGCTCTCCCGTTGGTGTGCCCCACTGCAAATAGTCGTACTTCTCACTTTCGGGGCAGCTTTTCAATGGATGTTGAACAGCCCAATTGATACTCAAAGCGATTGGCTGCCCGATTGTTCGTTTAAGCGTACTAAGTGCCTGCAACAGATGTTCACGGCTGGATTGGCTTTCCCCTAGGCCAAATAACAGTGCGCAGCCACAGGAGATTTTCTGATTGATTAGTATCTTCAGTACTTCATGAAATCGCTCTTCCCAGGAAGAATGGGCACCTCCGATATCTTTACTCATTCCGCCAATTGCATCAGGTTCCAATGTCTCTAACCCCAAGAAGACATAGCGAAGTCCGTTGTTCGAAAGTCGTTCGATTAGCGTGCGGCGCTCAATGATTAAATCGATTGTAAACTGCCCTCCAAATATAAGATCCAGAGGGTTTAGTTCCATGAGTTCACACAGGGCATTGATTTGGGTAGGGCTGCCGTTTAGGAATATAGAGTCTTCAACGAATGCACTTGCTTTGCGTCCGCGCGGATCATTTTGGCTAGCTAAGAGGGTTTTCTGAAACTGCTTATATATTCTCAATGGTGCGCCCGCGGCATCGTAAATGCCGCCTGCAACGCTTCGACGCTCACTACAGAACGAACAGTCGTAGAAACAACCCCTTCCGGTATAGCTGAAAGCGTGAGACGTTAGGCGATTTCCAAATACACCAAATGAGCTTTTAACTCCAAAGATTTCGATTGCTGATGGCAGTCGATTTTGGTCCAGTCGCACGCCCCGGCTCACTTGCGTCATGCCAATTTTCGGAAAATCGACGATCCACAATCCTGGAATATCAACGCTTAAAAGACCTGCAATTGTTTCGATGCTGAGCCTATCTGCCCGCGCCAGTGCTTCCCCAATAGCACTGATAATAATTTCAGCTTCCCCTGAGATAACTATATCGAAGAGTGGAGGGATCTTGTGCTCTCTGATCAGCCGGCCCGGAGAAGCTTTGTGATGTTTGACATCACATGGATTTCTCTTTCTTTCGTTGTCTAAATAGAGCGTCTCATTCACATGGCGTCCGCCTAGGATTATGACGGGGCCATCACCTAAAAGCTTCCGAACTAGTTGAGCGCAGTGCACCGCCCCCGGCATGCACAGCGTCATAGCTCCAATCAGGACTAGATTGGGTTTTTGCGTGAGCAGGAGCGTTTCAAACGCGGGCATGTCGTCTAAAGAGTACATGAGCATGAAGCAATCTCTTGCTTCGTAGCATCCCTTTGCCCAAGTGCTGTCTGCCCAAGCACTTCCTTCAATCTGAGCGAGATACGCAGCATGCCTGCAGGCGTTAAAGAGGCTCACAGGATCGCAACTGTTCAAAGCCCCGCTGGATTTTGCGCCCGTGAGGCACTCCGGAGCCGAAACCGCGACGGCTCGGATCTGGCGGTTGTAGCCCTGGCCTAAATGATGGGTGAGAGAGCCGCTATAAGCGAAGCCATGCTGAGTAGAGGAAGGCATAGGGCGTCCATTTCTTCAGGAAGGGCGTCCATGCCATTGCTATCACTTTTGGATATTGGATACAGTAGCCGAACAGAAGCTTGGTGGAAGACTTAAAATGAAACAAAATGTTATTGCGCTAATCTTTGGTGGCAAAAGTGCTGAGCACGCCGTCTCCCTTATGTCTGCTCGCAGCCTGTACGAAGCCTTGACTTCATCGGGTTACCGGGTTCATTGCGTAGGAATCGACACCGCCGGTGTCTGGCATTACCAAGGCCAGCCGCGCGAATTTCCTGACCAAGTCGACACTGCCGCACCTGTCCTGACGCTTCAGCCAGGTAGGCCGGTATTGATTTATTCAGACGCCGGATCCGCTTTGAAGGAGATTGCTATTGACCTGATGTTTCCCGCCCTTCATGGGCGGTATGGGGAAGACGGTGCGATACAAGGGCTGGGTGCAATGTGTGGCATTCCGTGCGTAGGTTCTGGAATACTCGGCTCTGCCGTGGCCATTGATAAAGACATGACCAAGCGACTCGTGAGTGCGGCGGGAATCAAGGTTGCCCCTTGGGTTGCAGGTCATGAGATGTTGCCTTGGAGGTATCTTGTAGAGTCACTAGGCGGGGAAGTGCTGTACGTGAAACCTGCTGCCTGTGGATCTTCCATTGGTGTGGCACGGGTCACATGCGAGGCAGAATACCTTGAAGCTTACGCGGCAGCTCAGCGCCTCGATCCCAAGGTGATCGTTGAAAAGGAAATCAAAGGGAGAGAAATTGAGTGCGGAATTCTGGAGAGCGATGGGCGAACCGTAGCATCACCGCCGGGTGAAATTCTACCCGCCAGCGGATACGATTTTTATAATTATGATGCTAAGTACTCTACCCATCAGCCCTCAACACTTCTTGTGCCTAGTCCCGTCTCATCTACTTTGTCTGCGCGTATCCAAAGCCTGTCTCTTGAAGTGTTTAGGTGTTTGGGACTTCAAGGGCTGGCCAGGATTGATTTTTTCCTTCTGGATGATGAAGTCATTCTGAATGAAGTGAACACTTTGCCCGGTTTTACAGGTGCCAGCATGTACCCCAAGATGTTTGAAGCCGCAGGGTTTTCACTTGCTTCCATTGCAGATGAGCTGGTCAAGACAGTGGTACTAGGGCCTTCGCCGCAGCCGTGATTATTGGCGGGATGTGACTTCTACTTACGTCTCAAGAATTTTACGATCTCATCTCTCCCTGCTTCCAGGTGAAGGCGTAGAATCCGTTTTGCTAGCTCACGGTCACCTGCACGGCAAGCCGCGAGAATAGCAATATGATCGTCCTGAGATTTCTGATGATAATCCAAGTTGGTCAGTAAAAAACGGAGGTGTCTGTCGACTGCTCGATGAAGCGATTTGATAAGTGCCAGCAAGCGAGGACGACTTGATCGTGCATAAAGAAAATAGTGAAATTGCTCGTTTAGCTCACCTAGCGCGTGTTGGTTTCGAGCCGTGTTGATTGCATGGATACGCTGTTCCATCTCCACAATGTCTTCATTCGAAATGTCACTAAAACCCAAGTCCAAAGCTGTCGTTTCTGCCATGATGCGCATGTCATAAATCTCCACGACATCGTCAATCGTCATGATAGATACAAACGCACCTTTATGGGGTTCGGAGGTAACAAGCCCTTCCGCTTCAAGCTGTCTGATCGCATCGCGAACAGGCATGCGACTTACACCGAATTTAGCCGCTAACTCATCTTGGCGTAGTGGCGTTCCTTCTGGAATCATGCCCGAGAGAATTCCGTTGCGAATTGAGTCAGCGACAAACGCCATGGCGGTTTTTTGCTGATAACCTGTTGGCACGATAAAGCTGTCGGGAAGCGGAGGCACACTCATCTCCAGGGGCGTTTACGAGGCTGCCGAAGGTAGCATATCGCTGCTATCCCAGCCATACAGCCTGACGGCTTTGCACAGAGCCTCGAAGTGACTGAATGCAGGGTAGGTGCAGATAAGCTCTCCATGTCGCTGATGCTCTTTACCGTTAGCTTTTACATTTTGTGCGTCGGAAATGGCGACAATCCGCATCCAGTAGCGTGATTGAGTGAAGCGGGTGCAGTGGTTGCCCCGAGTCGCCTCTGTGCTCGCCGCACATCTAGGATTGAGATCCGGGTTTGTCGCCTTGTATGAGAGGCCTTTGTCTCCAGTCGACAGGGGGGCTAATTAGTTATCGATGCTCTATTAAAGACGTTTCGTGCGATTTCAACTCAGCCTGGGCTATCTGATTGCAGCGGTCCTACCACAACCGCTTGGCTCGAATGAGTTTCTGACGGCATCCGCGCCTGAACCGCCACGCTGGCACCGGCTCATTTTTCGTTCCGACGTCGTCTCAGGATTTCTCATGCAGAGCCTTGGTACTGTGATGAATCCGCAACGTGGGTCGCCGTTCAACGCCAGTGCGTGGCGGCTGCATTTTATTCAACCACCGCCTTCAAAGTTGGAAAGCTTTTTGCAGAGCCACGCCCAAGCGCTGCTCTGGCGTCAAAGTTTTGCAAGAAGAGGACTAGCGGTGGATCGCACTCAGTTAATCAGCAACGCTCGCCATAACCTGGCCGGTCTCGGACGGGGCAACCTCGGCGTGCCGCTGTTGCTGCTGGTGATGCTGGCAATGATGATGTTGCCAATACCACCGTTCCTGCTCGACGTGTTCTTCACCTTCAACATCGCCTTGTCCATCGTGGTGCTGCTGGTCAGCGTGTACGCGTTGCGCCCGTTGGACTTTGCCGCATTCCCCACCATCCTGCTGGTGGCGACCTTGCTGCGACTGGCGCTGAACGTGGCGTCCACCCGTGTGGTCATGCTGCATGGCCAGGAAGGTCACGGCGCCGCGGGCATGGTGATCCAGGCCTTCGGCGATGTGGTGATTGGTGGCAACTACGTGGTCGGTGCGGTGGTCTTCGCCATCCTCATGATCATCAACTTCGTGGTGGTGACCAAGGGTGCGGGGCGTATCTCCGAGGTCAGCGCACGCTTCACCCTCGATGCAATGCCGGGCAAGCAGATGGCCATCGACGCCGACCTGAACGCTGGCCTGATCGACCAGGCGCAAGCCAAGGCGCGCCGCAGCGAAGTCGCCCAGGAGGCTGAGTTCTACGGTTCGATGGACGGTGCCAGCAAATTCGTGCGCGGTGACGCCATCGCTGGCCTGCTGATCCTGTTTATCAACCTGATCGGTGGCATGCTGATCGGCATGTTGCAGCATGGCATGAGCTTCGGCGACGCCGGCAAGGTGTATGCCCTGTTGACCATTGGTGACGGTCTGGTGGCGCAGCTGCCCTCGCTGCTGCTCTCCACCGCCGCAGCCATCATGGTCACCCGTGCCTCGGGCTCGGAGGACATGGGCAAGCTGATCAACCGTCAGATGTTCGACTCGCCCCGGGCCTTGGCCGTGTCCGGCGCCATCATGATCGTCATGGGGCTGGTGCCGGGCATGCCGCACCTGGCGTTCCTGAGCCTGGGTCTGATGGCGGGCGGCGGTGCCTACCTGGTATGGAAGAAACAGCAAAAGACCAAGGTACAGGCCCAGCAGGAAGCGCAGCGCCAGCAAGAGCTGCTGCCGTCGCCACAGCGGGCGGCCGAAACCAAGGAGCTGGGCTGGGACGACGTCACCCCGATCGACATGATCGGCCTGGAAGTCGGTTATCGCTTGATCCCATTGGTCGATCGCAACCAGGGCGGGCAGCTGCTGGCGCGGATCAAGGGCGTGCGCAAGAAGCTGTCCCAGGACTTGGGCTTTCTCATGCCCACCGTGCATATCCGCGACAATCTCGACCTGCAGCCCAGTGCTTATCGCCTGACGTTGATGGGGGTGATCCTGGCTGAAGCAGAGATCTATCCGGACCGCGAGCTTGCCATCAACCCCGGGCAGGTGTTCGGCAGCCTCAACGGCATCGCGGCCCGCGACCCGGCCTTTGGCCTGGAGGCTGTGTGGATCGACGTCGGTCAGCGCTCGCAGGCGCAGTCGCTGGGCTATACGGTCGTAGACGCCAGTACCGTGGTAGCCACTCACCTCAACCAGATCCTGCAGAAGCATTGCCACGAGCTGATCGGTCACGAAGAAGTGCAGCAACTGTTGCAAGTCTTGTCCAAGGCGTCGCCTAAGCTGGCAGAAGAGTTGGTGCCGGGTGTCATTTCGCTGTCAGGCCTTCTCAAAGTCCTACAGGCTTTGTTGTCAGAACAGGTGCCAGTGCGCGATATTCGTAGCATTGCCGAATCCATCGCCAACAACGCGGCAAAGAGTCAAGATACCGCCGCTTTGGTCGCGGCGGTGCGCGTCGGATTGTGTCGCGCCATCGTGCAAAGCATTGTTGGCGTTGAGTCCGAGCTGCCTGTGATAACCCTGGAGCCCAGGTTGGAACAGATCTTGCTAAATAGTCTACAGAGGGCCGGGCAAGGTCAGGAAGACGGAGTGCTTCTTGAACCAAGCATGGCCGAAAAGCTGCAGCGTTCACTGATCGAAGCCGCACAGCGCCAGGAGATGCAAGGCCAGCCGGCCATCCTCCTGGTGGCCGGCCCGATCCGGGCCATGCTGTCGCGTTTCGGTCGGCTGGCCGTACCGAATTTGCATGTGCTGGCGTATCAGGAAATACCGGACAACAAGCAAGTCACCATCGTTGCCACCGTGGGCCCTAATGGCTGAGGTAGTGGATAATGCAAGTTAAGCGATTCTTCGCCGCTGATATGCGTCAGGCCATGAAGCTGGTCCGCGATGAGCTGGGCGCTGATGCGGCCATCATCGGCAATCGCCGTATCGCAGGCGGCGTTGAACTGACCGCCGCGCTGGACTACAAGCTGTCCGCCCTGGCGCCTCGGGTACCGAACGTCGAACTCGAAGAAGAGCTGCGCAAGACCCACACGCGCATCGCCACGGCCAAGGCCGAGCTCGAACAGCGCCCGGACAGCAGCGACAGCAATCGCCAACTGTTCGCCGGTCAGTCGCTCACGGCGGCCGAGCCTTTGGTCGAGCCGCACGTTGACGCCCCGCAGCCGGCCACCACCGCAAGCAGCCAGGCCTCGGTGGACCCGCGCCTGTTCGATGCCATGCGCTCTGAGCTGTCCGGCTTGCGCGAGCTGCTGGAAGTGCAACTGGGGTCGCTGGCCTGGACCCAGTTGCAAGGTAGCAAGCCGCAGCAGGCCACGTTGTGGCGCCGGCTGCAGCGCATTGGCCTGTCTGGCCCCATCGCCCGTGAATTGCTCGAGCTGACCAAGGACATCGAAGAGCCTCGCCACGCCTGGCGTATGCTGCTGGCGCACCTGGCGCGCATGATCCGTACGCCCGACGTGGAACCGATCGAGGACGGCGGTGTGATTGCCGTCGTCGGCCCGGCCGGCATGGGCAAGACCACCACCCTGGCCAAGCTCGCGGCGCGCTATGTGCTCAAGTACGGCGCCCATAACCTGGCGCTGGTGAGCATGGACAGTTTCCGTATCGGGGCACAGGAGCAGCTCAAGACCCTGGGCCGAATCCTGAATGTGCCGGTGACTTATGTCGATCCCGGCCAGTCGTTGGCGGCGGCGCTCGAGCCTCTGCTGCGCAAGCGCGTGGTGCTGATCGATACGGCGGGCCTGCAAGCCAGCGACCCGGCCTTGCGCATGCAGCTCGATACCCTGGCCGGTCGCGGCATCGCGGCGAAGAATTACCTGGTCCTGGCCACCACCAGCCAGAAGCAGGTGCTGACCGCGGCCTACCACAGCTACAAGCGCTGCGGGCTGGCCGGCTGCATCCTGACCAAACTCGACGAGTCGGCAAGCCTGGGCGATGTCCTGAGCCTTGCCATCAGTTTCCGACTGCCCGTGGCCTACCTTACCGATGGGCCGCGTATCCCGGACGATCTGCACCTGCCCCGTGGGCACCAGCTGGTCACCCGCGCGGTCAATGTGCAGCAGCAGGACGAGCCCAGCGAGGAGGCCATGGCCGACATGTTCGCTGATCTCTACCACAACCCACGGCGAGCGGGTTGAAAATGAAATGTGTGCAAGGTAGCTATGCCGAGGGATACGCAGCATTGCCCTTCGTGTGGCCTGAGTCCCAGCGAGACAAGGTAAAGAACAGACATGGGTAGCATGCATCCCGTACAGGTAATCGCCGTGACCGGTGGCAAAGGTGGCGTCGGCAAGACAAATGTTTCAGTGAACCTGTCTCTTGCGCTGGCCGAGCTGGGCCGCAGGGTCATGCTGCTCGACGCCGACCTGGGGCTGGCCAATGTCGATGTGTTGCTGGGCCTTGCGCCCAAGCGCACGCTGGCCGATGTCATCGAAGGGCGTTGCGAACTGCGCGATGTGATGCTGCAGGGCCCAGGCGGTGTGCGCATCGTCCCGGCCGCTTCGGGCACCCAGAGCATGGTGCACCTGGCGCCTGCCCAGCATGCGGGCTTGATCCAGGCGTTCAGCGAAGTCGGCGACAACCTCGACGTGTTGGTGATCGATACCGCTGCCGGCATCGGCGATTCGGTGGTCAGCTTCGTGCGCGCGGCCCAGGAAGTGCTGCTGGTGGTCTGCGATGAGCCGACTTCGATCACCGACGCCTATGCGCTGATCAAGCTGCTTAACCGTGATTACGGCATGAACCGCTTCCGGGTGCTGGCCAATATGGCCCAGAGCCCTCAGGAGGGGCGTAACCTGTTCGCCAAGCTGACCAAGGTCACCGACCGCTTCCTGGATGTGGCGCTTCAGTATGTGGGCGCCGTGCCTTACGACGAGTGCGTGCGCAAGGCGGTCCAGAAGCAACGCGCCGTGTACGAAGCGTTCCCGCGCTCCAAATGCGCCCTGGCCTTCAAGGCCATCGCGCAGAAGGTCGACAGCTGGCCGCTGCCCGCCAACCCCCGTGGCCATCTGGAGTTCTTCGTCGAACGCCTGGTGCAGCCGACCAGTGCAGGTTCGATGTCATGAGCGCCAGCGGCTTCAAGATGTACAGCCGCGCCTCGAAAGACGCGCAGTATGAGCTGATCGAGCGTTATGCGCCGCTGGTCAAGCGCATCGCCTACCACCTGTTGGCGCGACTGCCGGCCAACGTGCAGGTCGAGGACCTGATCCAGGCGGGCATGATCGGTCTGCTCGAGGTCGCCAACAAGTATGACGCCAGCAAGGGCGCCAGTTTCGAGACCTATGCCGGCATCCGCATTCGCGGGGCCATGCTCGACGAGGTGCGCAAAGGCGATTGGGCGCCGCGCTCGGTGCACCGCAACACCCGCATGGTCAGCGATGCCATGCGTGCGGTCGAAGCCAAAACTGGCCGCGACGCTAAAGATCATGAAGTTGCTGCCGAACTCAAGTTGAGCCTCGATGATTATTACGGGATTCTCAACGACACACTGGGCAGCCGCCTGTTCAGCTTCGACGACCTGTTGCAGGACGGCGAGCACGAAGGCTTGCATGAGGATGGCGTCAGCGGCCAGGCCGAACCTGCCCGTGGGTTGGAGGAAGAGCGGTTCCAGGTCGCGTTGACCGAGGCCATCGCCAACCTGCCGGAGCGCGAGCGCCTGGTGCTGGCGCTGTACTACGACGAGGAACTGAACCTCAAGGAGATCGGTGAGGTCTTGGGGGTCAGCGAGTCGCGGGTCAGCCAGTTGCACAGCCAATGCGCCGCGCGCCTGCGCAGCCGCCTGGGGGAATGGCGGGCCCGTTGAGCCCGCCGTCGTCGTTGCCGTTTTCCACGTTGTACCGAATCGATTGAGTGCGCGCTCGGGGCCGAGCGCGTTTGAGACTGCTTGGAGGTCTAATTGGACAAGAACATGAAAATCCTCATCGTCGACGACTTTTCGACGATGCGGCGCATCATCAAGAATCTGCTGCGTGACCTGGGCTTCGCCAACACCGACGAAGCCGATGACGGCACGACGGCGCTGCCGATGCTCGAAAGTGGCCATTACGATTTCCTGGTAACCGACTGGAACATGCCAGGCATGTCCGGTATCGACCTGCTGCGCAAAGTCCGCGCCAGCGACAAGCTCAAGACCTTGCCGGTGTTGATGGTGACCGCTGAAGCCAAGCGCGACCAGATCATCGAGGCCGCCCAGGCAGGCGTGAATGGCTATGTGGTCAAGCCGTTCACCGCCCAGGTGCTCAAAGAAAAGATCGAGAAGATCTTCGAACGCGTCAACGGCTGAGTCACGTCAGGGGGCGCGCCATGAGTTCATCACACACGTCATTGGGCGAGTTCGAATCGACCCTCAAGAAGCATGCCCAGGAGTTGGTCGAAAGCCTGGAGCGCGGACGGTTCGGCGAGGCGGTGCAACTCATTCACGAGTTGAACCAGACCCGCGATCGAGGGCTGTACCAGGAAGTGGGCAAGCTGACCCGCGAACTGCACAGCGCCATCGTCAGTTTTCAGATCGACCCGACCATACCCCAGGCTGAGGAGGTGTCGCAGATTACCGACGCCACCGAACGCCTGTCCTATGTGGTCAAGCTCACCGAAGGGGCGGCAAACCGCACCATGGACCTGGTCGAGCAAAGCACGCCTGTGCTCAACGACCTGGCCAGCGAGGCCAAAGCGCTGAGTGCCGATTGGCAGCGCTTCATGCGCCGCGAAGTGAATGCCACGGAGTTTCGTGACCTGGCCAAGCGCGTCGACGGTTTCCTGGCACACAGCGCTGAGGGTAACCGCAAGGTGGCCGGCCATCTCAACGACATCCTGCTGGCCCAGGATTACCAGGACCTGACCGGGCAGGTAATCAAGCGCGTCACGGCGTTGGTGACCGAGGTGGAAAGCAACCTGCTGAAACTGGTGATGATGGCCAGCCAGGTCGACCGCTTTGCGGGCATCCAGCATGACCAGGATCAATTGCGCGCAGAAAAAGATCGAGAAAAACATCCGACTCGGGGTGAAGGTCCGCAGATTCATGCCGATAAGCGTGAAGACGTCGTGTCCGGTCAGGACGATGTCGATGATCTGCTATCCAGCCTGGGTTTTTAAGGAGCACCTTTGATGAGCTTCGGCGCCGATGAAGAAATCCTTCAGGATTTCCTGGTAGAAGCCGGTGAAATACTTGAGCAATTGTCCGAGCAGCTGGTCGAGCTTGAAAGCCGCCCTGACGATGCCGACTTGCTCAATGCGATTTTTCGCGGTTTCCACACTGTAAAAGGGGGCGCCGGCTTCCTCCAGCTCAATGAGCTGGTGGAGTGCTGCCATATCGCCGAGAACGTGTTCGACGTGCTGCGCAAAGGTGAGCGCCGGGTCGATGCAGAGCTGATGGACGTGGTGCTCGAAGCACTGGATGCCGTCAATGGCATGTTTGCCCAAGTGCGTGAGCGCAGCGAAGTGACACCGGCCACGCCAGAACTGCTGGCAGCCCTGGCGCGTCTGGCAGAGCCTGGCAGCGCCGACGCGGCCCCGGCGGCGCCCGTGCCGGTTGAGCCCGCGCCTGTGCAGCAGGCACCGCAAGCGACCGAGGCGGACATCACTGACAGCGAATTCGAGCAGCTGCTCGATTCGCTCGACGCGGTAAAGGCCCAAGCCGCAGCGGCCGAGCAGATGCCTGCCGAGCCCGTCAGCGGCCAGGGTGACGACATCACCGATGCCGAATTCGAGTCGTTGCTCGACCAGTTGCATGGCAAAGGCCAGTTCAGTGCCGAAGTGACCGCCCAACCGGTGGCTGCCGCGGCCGAGCCGGTCAGTGACGAAATCACCGACGCCGAGTTCGAGTCGCTGCTGGACCAGTTGCATGGCAAAGGCACGTTCCAGGCTGATGCCTTGCCCGCAGCCAAGGCTGCGACGCCTGTCGAGCCAGCGCCTGCCACCACGGGCGACGACATCAGCGAACACGAGTTCGAGGCGTTGCTGGACCAGCTGCATGGCAAGGGCAAGTTCAATGGCGACGTGGCTGGCGTCGAAGCACCTGCCAGTGTTCAGGCCGCAGCCCCAGCCAAGGTCGAAGCGCCGGCAGTCAGCCGTCCTGCTGGCGCTGCGGCACCTGCTGCAGCGCCCAAGCCTGCTGCTGCCCCACGGGCGCCGGCGGCGAGCGCCGACAAGCACGCGGTCAGCGAAGCGGAAACGACCGTCAGGGTCGACACCGCGCGCCTGGACGAGATCATGAACATGGTCGGCGAACTGGTGCTGGTGCGTAACCGTCTGGTCCGCCTGGGCCTGAACAGCGGCGATGAAGCCATGTCCAAGGCCGTGTCGAACCTCGATGTGGTCACCGCCGACTTGCAGACGGCGGTGATGAAGACGCGCATGCAGCCGATCAAGAAAGTGTTCGGCCGCTTCCCGCGCCTGGTGCGTGACCTGGCGCGGCAGTTGAAGAAAGAGATCAACCTTGAACTGGTGGGCGAAGAAACCGACCTGGACAAGAACCTGGTCGAGGCGCTGGCCGACCCGCTGGTGCACTTGGTGCGCAATGCCGTGGACCATGGGGTGGAAATGCCCGATGAGCGCGAGGCCGCGGGCAAGGCGCGCACAGGGCGCGTCGTATTGTCTGCCGAGCAGGAGGGTGACCATATCCTGCTGTCGATTTCCGACGACGGCAAAGGCATGGACCCGAACGTGCTGCGTGCCAAGGCCGTGGAAAAGGGCCTGATGGACAAGGACGCCGCCGACCGTCTGAGCGAGTCGGACTGCTACAACCTGATCTTCGCCCCAGGCTTTTCTACCAAGACCGAGATTTCCGACGTCTCTGGGCGGGGCGTGGGCATGGACGTGGTCAAGACCAAGATTTCCCAGCTCAACGGCTCGATCAACATCTACTCGGCCAAGGGGCAGGGCTCGAAGATCGTCATCAAGGTCCCGCTGACCCTGGCGATCATGCCGACCTTGATGGTGATGCTGGGCAACCAGGCATTCGCCTTCCCGCTGGTCAACGTCAACGAGATCTTCCACCTGGACTTGTCGCGCACCAACGTGGTCGATGGTCAGGAAGTGGTGATCGTACGGGACAAGGCGTTACCGCTGTTCTACCTCAAGCGCTGGCTGGTCCAGGGCCAGGTGCATGAAGAACAGCACGAAGGTCACGTGGTGATCCTGTCGGTCGGCACCCAGCGCATCGGCTTTGTCGTCGATCAACTGGTGGGCCAGGAAGAAGTGGTAATCAAGCCACTGGGCAAGATGTTGCAAGGCACCCCGGGCATGTCCGGGGCCACCATCACCGGCGACGGTCGCATTGCGCTGATTCTCGACGTCCCGAGCATGCTCAAGCGTTACGCCGCGCGGCGTATTTGATCTCGGTGGCGTCCCCCTGGCCGGGGGCGCCACCTAACGGAGTGTTTATGGCAGTCAAGGTCCTGGTGGTGGATGATTCCGGTTTCTTCCGCCGCCGCGTCTCGGAAATCCTCTCGGGGGACTCGACGATCCAGGTAGTGGGCACTGCAACCAACGGCAAGGAAGCGATCGACCAGGCGCTTGCGCTCAAGCCCGATGTGATCACCATGGACTACGAGATGCCCATGATGGATGGCATCACGGCGGTGCGGCACATCATGCAACGGTGCCCGACGCCTGTGCTGATGTTCTCGTCGCTCACCCATGAAGGTGCCCGGGTCACGCTCGATGCGCTCGATGCCGGGGCGGTGGACTACCTGCCGAAGAATTTCGAAGACATTTCGCGCAACCCCGAGAAGGTCAAGCAGATGCTGTGCGAGAAGGTGCATACCTTGTCGCGTAGCAACCGCCGCATGACCAGTTACGCCCGCCCGGCGCCCGCGCCCGCTGCGGCCCACGCGCCGGCACCCTCAACGGCCACGAGCGCTGCAGGGCCGGCCCCGGTGCGAAGCGCCGCCGCGCCCGTCAGGCCAGCCGCTGCGCATTCACCAGCGCCCAAGCGCAAGCCGTACAAGCTGGTGGCCATCGGCACCTCGACTGGGGGGCCGGTGGCCTTGCAGCGGGTGCTGACGCAATTGCCAGGCAATTTCCCGGCGCCGATCGTGCTCATCCAGCACATGCCGGCAGCCTTCACCAAAGCCTTTGCAGAACGCCTGGACAAGCTGTGCCGCATCAGTGTCAAGGAAGCCGAAGATGGCGACATCCTGCGTCCCGGGCTTGCGCTGTTGGCGCCCGGCGGCAAGCAGATGATGATCGATGGCCGTGGCACCGTGAAGATCCTGCCCGGTGACGAGCGGCTCAACTACAAGCCCTGCGTGGATATCACCTTCGGCTCGGCAGCCAAGTCCTATGGCGACAAGGTCCTGTCCGTGGTGCTGACCGGCATGGGCGCGGACGGCCGGGAAGGGGCGCGCCTGCTCAAGCAGGCGGGCAGCACGGTGTGGGCACAGGATGAAGCCAGCTGCGTGATCTATGGCATGCCCATGGCGATCGTCAAGGCCAACCTGGCCGATGCGGTGTACAGCCTGGACGATATTGGCCGGCACCTGGTGGAGGCGTGCGTCTGATGGACGTGCTCAGCCTGATCGGCCTGATCCTGGCTTTTGTCGCTATCGTGGGCGGCAATTTCCTCGAAGGCGGCCACGTGGGCGCCCTGATCAACGGGCCGGCAGCGCTGATCGTATTGGGCGGTACCCTGGCGGCCGCCTTGCTGCAATCGCCGCTCTCATCGTTCAAGCGCGCCTTGCAGATCCTGCGCTGGATCCTGTTTCCACCGCGGGTCGATCTGCCGGGTGGGGTCGATCGGGTCGTGAACTGGAGCCTGACGGCGCGCAAGGAAGGCCTGCTCGGACTGGAAGGGGTGGCCGATGGCGAGCCCGATCCCTACGCGCGCAAGGGCTTGCAGTTGCTGGTCGACGGTGCCGAGCCCGAAGCCATTCGCAGTATCCTCGAAGTGGATTTCCTGACCCAGGAAAGCCGTGACCTGCAGGCCGCCAAAGTCTTCGAGAGCATGGGCGGCTACGCGCCGACCATCGGGATCATCGGCGCGGTGATGGGCCTGATCCACGTCATGGGCAACCTGGCCGACCCGGCGCAGCTGGGCAACGGCATTGCCGTTGCGTTCGTGGCGACCATCTACGGCGTTGCCAGTGCCAACCTGATCCTGTTGCCCATTGCCAACAAGCTCAAGGCGCTGGTACTGCGCCAGTCGCGCTACCGGGAAATGCTCCTCGAAGGCCTCTTGTCCATTGCCGAAGGCGAGAACCCGCGCTCGATCGAGCTGAAGCTGCAAGGCTTCATGGAGTAGCCCATGCGTCGTCGCCGTCATGCCGAGGAGCCGGAAAACCACGAGCGCTGGCTTGTGTCCTACGCGGACTTCATCACCTTGCTGTTCGCCTTTTTCGTGGTGATGTATTCGATTTCCTCGGTCAACGAGGGCAAGTACAAGGTGGTGTCCCAAGCACTGCTGGGGGTGTTCAATGACCCTGAGCGCAGCATGAGGCCCATTCCCATCGGGGATGAGCGCCCGTTGACCGTGCGACCTGCCCAGCCCTTGGTCAAGGACAGCGAGCAGCCTGACGCTGGCGTGTCGACCGCCAGCAACGACCCGCTCAAGACCATCGCCAATGAGGTGCGCGACGCTTTTGGCGACCTTATCAAGGGTGATCAGATGACGATTCGGGGTAACGAGCTGTGGATCGAGATCGAGCTCAATTCCTCGTTGCTGTTCGGCAGTGGCGATGCCATGCCCAGTGACAATGCGTTTGCCATCATCGACAAGGTGGCGGCCATACTCAAGCCGTTCGCCAACCCGGTGCACGTCGAAGGCTTCACTGATAACCAGCCTATCCGTACCGCGCAGTACCCGACCAACTGGGAGCTATCCTCGGCCCGCGCCGCCAGTATCGTCCGGCTGTTGGCCATGGGCGGCGTGAACCCCGGGCGCATGGCATCGGTGGGCTATGGCGAGTATCAGCCTGTGACGGGCAACGATACCCCTGAAGGGCGGGCCCGCAACCGGCGCGTGGTGCTGGTGATATCCCGCAACCTCGAGGTGCGCCGCAGCTTGACCAGCACCGGTGCTGCCAATGCCACGCCCGATGCTGCACTGCGCCGGGCTGGCACACAAAGTGCACCGGCAAGCTCAGCAGCGGTGGCAGGGCAGTGACTCGTCAATTCTCTGTCGCCCCATTGGCGGATGTCCACGCGCGGCGCTTGACCGACAGCCATCCAAGCCTTTCATTTTCCAGCAAGGCAGCGGGCACACCATGCTCGCTGCCTCACCCACGGATAGAGTTTGCCTGATGAGAGTCTGGGCAGTAGCCAATCAAAAAGGTGGCGTCGGCAAGACCACCACCACCATCGCCCTGGCTGGCCTGCTGGCCGACGCCGGCAAGCGCGTGATCGTCGTCGATCTTGATCCACATGGGTCGATGACCAGCTATTTCGGGCATAACCCCGATGCGCTGGAACACAGCTGCTACGACCTGTTCCTGCACAAGGGCAGCGTTCCGGATGGGCTGCCGGGGCAGTTGCTGTTGCCCACCAGTGACGAGCGCATTTCACTGCTTCCCTCCAGCACCGCCCTTGCCGTGCTGGAGCGTCAATCGCCTGGCCAGAACGGCTTGGGGCTGGTCATCGCCAAGAGTCTGGCGCAGCTGTGGCAGGACTTCGACTTCGCACTGATCGACAGCCCCCCTTTGCTGGGGGTGTTGATGGTCAATGCGCTGGCGGCCAGCCAGCAACTGGTCATCCCGGTTCAAACAGAGTTTTTGGCTGTCAAGGGGCTTGAGCGCATGGTCGGCACCCTGGCCATGATCAACCGCTCCCGGCGCCAGGCGCTGCCGTACCAGATTGTGCCGACGTTGTTCGACCGGCGTACCCAGGCCTCCCTGGGAACGCTCAAGTTGCTGCGCGATGCCTACGGCGAACAGGTATGGCAGGGCTATATTCCTGTGGACACGCGGCTGCGCGATGCGAGCCGCCAGGGCGTCACGCCGTCGCAATTCGACAACAAGAGCCGAGGGCTGGTGGCCTATCGGGCGCTGCTCAAGCACTTGTTGACCTACAAGCCCGCGGCGCAGGTGGCCTGATGACACAAACACGGCAAGTGAGCAGCAAGCCTCAGTTGGCGCTGCAGTCGTATCTCGACGGCCTGCTCCAGGAAGCCACCGAGCCCCTGGAGGCGCTGCCAGCGTCAGACACGGCAGATGACTTCGCCCAGGCGGTGCGCCAGGAGCAGGCCCGCGATGGGCGCGAGCCAGACCAAGCCACCCAGGCAAAACCGGCACCTGCCACACCTGAACGGCCGTTCGCCGAGCCCAGGCTTGCGGTATTGCCTAGCGTGATACCGGTGCAGCCGCCGGTGGTGGCGGTAGTAGAACAGGCAGTGGTGGCAGAGGCCAGCATCCCGGTCCTGATCGATACGCCGACCGTAGCGCCGGCAATGCCTCTAGTGGACGTCCACCTGCCCGCACCGGACGTACCCGTACCGCCGGCCACCGTCGATGGGCGTCCGGCCTGGGCTGCCGAGCCGTTCGAGTGCCTGCTGTTCGATGTGGCCGGCTTGACCCTGGCCGTACCGCTGGTGTGCCTGGGCTCGATCTATACCTTGGCCGATCGCGAGCTGACGCCGCTGTTCGGGCAGCCCGAGTGGTTCCTGGGCATCCTCACGTGCCAGGCTGGCAACCTCAAGGTGCTCGACACCGCGCGCTGGGTCATGCCCGACCGCTATCGCGACGATTTCCGGCAGGGCCTGCAATACGTCATTTCTGTCCAGGGCTATGAATGGGGGCTGGCCGTGCATCAGGTCAGCCGCTCGCTGCGCCTGGACCCGTCCGAGATCAAGTGGCGCAGCCAGCGGGGCCAGCGGCCGTGGCTGGCCGGCACGGTCATTGAACACATGTGTGCACTGCTGGACGTGGCGGAGCTGGCCGAGTTGATCGCCAGCGGCGCCGTCAAGCAGCTGCACGCCAAACCGCACATCACACCGAACACACCGCCAAAGGCGGATTTCAAGGGGTAGGGGAATGAAAAAGTCGTCCGCACAAGGTTCTGAAGATCCGATCCTGCAGTGGGTTACCTTCCGTCTGGACAACGAGTCCTACGGCATCAATGTGATGCAGGTGCAGGAAGTGCTGCGCTACACGGAAATCGCCCCGGTGCCGGGTGCGCCCAGCTATGTGCTGGGTATCATCAACCTGCGCGGCAACGTGGTGACCGTGATCGACACGCGCCAGCGCTTCGGGCTGATGCCAACCGAAGTCACCGACAACACCCGCATCGTCATCATCGAGGCTGACAAGCAAGTGGTCGGCATTCTGGTCGATAGCGTTGCCGAGGTGGTGTACCTGCGCCAGTCCGAGATCGAAACCGCGCCCAACGTGGGCAACGAAGAATCGGCCAAGTTCATCCAGGGCGTGTGCAACAAGAACGGCGAACTGCTGATTCTGGTCGAGCTGGACAAGATGATGACCGAGGAAGAGTGGTCGGAACTGGAGAACATCTGACTTGATTTTCGAGGTCGGCGTCATCTTACTGGCCCTGCTGTGGGCCTTGAGCCTGTGGTTCTTCCTGAACTACACCAAGCGTCAGCGCGAGCTGGCTGCTCAGCAGGCCATTGGCGATGCCCTGCGCGACCAGCGTATCAAGGACCTCGGCAAGCGGCTCGATGATTACCAGAACGTCACCGTGCGCATGGGCGACGCCATCCATGAGCTGCGCGGTGCTGTGGCCACGCTGCCCGACCGGTTGGAACGGCTTGAGCAGCGTGACCCTAGCAGCGTCACCTTCACCCAGGCTGCACGGCTGGTCGGCATGGGTGCCAGCGTGTCGGAGCTTACCGAAACCTGCGGCCTGACCCAGGCCGAGGCCGAGCTGATGAGCAAGCTACACCGCAATGACTGAACATCAGGGCGACGCAAGTCGCCCTGTGCATTTCAGGGTTTGCCCCAGGAATGGTAGTTGCCCACGCGGGCAACACGGTTCAATGCCAGGTCGTGTGCTACGGCTGACTTGATTTGCGCTTCTTTGCCTTCAAGCAAAAACAATGGCTTGCTCTGCGGCAGGGTCAGCAGATTGCTGAGCTGGCGCAAGCGCTGAAGCCTGGGGAGGTGTTGATCGACCACGTCGTTGAGCACCCCTGGGCCTGTGAGGTGGTTCAGGCGTCTGGCGTATGCCTTGAAACCTGGCATGTCGGTCGTCGGCCGATGCTGATAGAAGTCCCCATTGGCCTGGTAGCGTGCATGCATGGCCTCGCTGATCGCTTGCAGGTTGGGGTTGCCTGGATGGCTGCCAATCATGTTGCTGTTGTAGTGGCAATGCATACCAAGGGTGTCGTTGTTTGCCGGGTCCCCCAGAATGAAACCATCCGGGGTCGTGGCCAGGTCTACAGCCTCTATGGCTGCACGCGCGGGATCCTCCGGCGCCTCGGGATGGGCAAGCACCGCATCGTCCACATCCATGTAGATCCCACCCTCTGCGTGCAGCATCGGGTAGCGCAGAATGTCCGATGCCGAGGAGAAATTGGCCCCGGGGGCGCTGACGGCATCCTGATATTGTTCGAAATAGGGGCTTTCGCTGAAACGGGTGTAGAACGGTTGGTCCTCCAATGGCAGCACCTGCAGATTAGGCGCGCGCTGACCGAGGACCTGACGGTTGGCTTCGAATGCCTGGGGGTCCGCCTTGGACAGGTACAAGCGGTAAGTGAACGGGCTGTTGCTCAGGCGCTCGGCGTTGGCCGCCAGGTTATCCACCAGTTCAGGCGCTATGACTTTGTTGCCGACCCAAAGGCTGGAGATGGTTTTTGGAATTGGGTGCACGGCATCCTGGGCCACGGGGGGCATTTCAATCGGTAACGGCAGATCGATACCAAGCCCCTTTAAAGTCGCCGAGCGCATCTGATCGGTCACTGGGCGTGTCGTGACATCGATCCGGGCCAAGCTGCGCCGCCCGGGCATAGCTTGGTAGTAGGCCGGGTTGAGGTCATTCAGGGTCTGTTCGGCGATGAAAGCGTCGTGCTCGCTGTCGTAGAGCACCGTCATGTTGTAGCCGCCCACTTCGGTCTGCAATTCCGCAGGCCCGTCCTCCCTGACCGGTATGCGCACGACCGAACGCGCTACAGGGCTATCGTCACCCCGGATTGGCTCGACGGCGTTATCGAAGAACGCACCGATCTCGGGTTCTGCAAAATGGGGTGGATTGATCGGGCTCAGTGGGTAACCCAGCTGATCGTTCAAACGTGTTGGCGTGAAGAATCGCACGCGCTGTGGGGAGAACACCTTGGTCGCGCGTGTCGCCGCTTCGGCAGCCAGAGGCAGGGCGTTGAGCAAACCATACACCGTATTAGAAACACCCTCGGCCTTGTCCTCCAGCGTTTTGCCATGGATGGCCTGGTCCAGGCCAAGCCCGAACTGCGCCACGCCTGCCAGGGCGAGCATGGGTGCCACTGCCGGGACCACGATTGCCAAGGGCGCCAGCAAATTGATCGAGGCAACCAGATAGCCGCGCCATTTTGCCTTGGTTACGGCCTGGTCACTGGTAATGATGAAGTCGGCATCGGCATAGCTGCGTTTGCGTTGGCGCTCGGTAAGCGCCGTGAACAGGTCGCCTTCGATCAACGGGCTGTATTTTTTGGTGTTGTAGTACACGTATTCCCTCGGCGGCCAGGGGCCGTCGGTTGTGAAACCCGGTCGGTTGGGCGATCGGTAATGGGTCGCAGGATATGCGCCCAACCCTTCAAGCGCAGTGTCCAAACCGCTGAAGTCGAGCCCATCGGGCGTGTCGGCCAGCCGAAAGTAGCGGCGCAGGGCCTGACGTTTTTCCGGATCGCGGCACTGTTCACCGAACCAGTCCTTCATGGCGCCCAGGCTGCCGAACTCATGGAAGGGCGAAACATTGCCTGGCAGATAGAGCAGGACCTTGCGCCGCTTCTGGTCGGCAATGCCGATCAGGTCGGTGGCCGCGTAGCCATACACATTCAGCACTCTGATCCTCAGGCTGTCAGCGCGGGGCGCCAGGCCTGCGGCTTCCCAGAGCATCTGTCGGCCTGCCTCGCTGAGCGAACCTTCCTGGACTTGCTTGTTGCAGGCCGCTACGAAGCCGATTTGCAGCGATTGCCGGTGGCTGTCACTGGCTTTGTGCCAATACTCGTCGAGCATCGCGACAAAACGAGCATGGAAGTCCAGGTCCCAGACGTATTGCTGCATGGCCTCGACGTCTAGGGGCAGGTGGGTAGTGATGTCATAGCGCCTGGGTTCGGTGCGGCGGAACAGCCCATTGAACACGGAATAGGCCGCACCTTGCTCCCATGGCCCCAGGTGGGGCAAGCGCTCGACAATGCTTAGCGGGTGGGCAGGAAGATGGCCGGCCCAGCCGCCAGGGAAAAGCTGGCCGACCAGATTCTTGCTGTTTTCCCCTTGCCAGTTGGACATGACCGCTTCGGTCAGGGACATGCATTGCACCACCACCGCCTGGTCGCCTCTGTAGTGCAGTACGACCACATCCGTTTGATCGGGGTCCAAGTCATGGCCCTGGCGGCGTGCCCAATCGCGTATGTCGCTGGCGGCCTGGCGGTCGGGGCGGGGGATGTGTTGCAGGTGGCCGCGCACGTAGCGCAGGCCAACCGAATTGACACGTGTATCAGCCATGGTCATCGACTCATGCAGTAAAAGGAGCCGATACAGTGTCGGCCCTGTCGTCGCATGAGGCCTTAGCCGATTACTACCCTTCGGGCAGGCGCAAGTGCCTGGGCGTAACGTCGCGTGGTTGGGCCGGAGCATCGTCGAAGCCCGGTGGCACTTTGCCGCGTAACTGCCAGGCGAACGCGATGATTTCGGCGATGGTCAGGTACAACGCCTCGGGAATCTGCTCGCCCAGCTCAAGGCGTGCCAGCAGGCGCACCAGCTCCGGGTTTTCGTAGATGGGCACTTCATGTTCGCGCGCCAGGGCCAGGATGGCCTCGGCCAGTTCATCGTCGCCCTTGGCGCTGAGTGTGGGCGCCTGTTGTCCATCGTAGCTCAGTGCTACGGCCTGGCGGGGGGTAGGGGTACTCATGCGTTTTCGTCCACCCAGCGTTGTTCGACCCGTGTACGGGGGCCCTGCACAGGTGCGCCGGGGTAGCAGTGCAGCTCATCGACCTCGAGGCCGCGCGCCAGCAGCCGTGCGCGCAGTGCGTCAAGCTGCTGCTCGATTAGGCGAGCGGTCGGTTCGCGCTCGGCCCACATCTGGCCGTTGAGACGGCCCTGAGTCAATTGGGCCTGGACCTGCAGCGGGCCGAGCGGCGCCAGGTCGAAAGCCAGCTCGATGCGCCACAACGGTTGCAACGCCTCAGGGGTCTGGTGCTCGCGGTCGGCCTGCTGTTGAGGGGTTTCTTCGCGCTGAAGCTTGACCTGCAAGGGCACGAATTCCTGCCCGTGGCGAATGGGCACTTCGGTCTGCCAGGTGGTTTGCAGGTTGCCGTTTTCCAGTGTGCCGCTTTGCTGCAGGCTGCTCATGGCGTGGCTCTGCAGGCGCGAAACGGCAGCTGCAGCCAAGCGAAGCAATTGCTCCAGATCACCTTCGTCTTCCAAGGCCTGCAACAGTCTCGAGGGTAGCGGGAACGCGCCCGGCTGGGGCTTGGGGCTTACCCGTTCGAGCGTACCCAGCGCGTTTCGGACCAGCGCCGGCAAGGTCGCTGCCAGGCTGGCCGGCGGTGGCCCAAGGGCAGCGTTGGTGCTGATCTGGGTAATGAGTTGAAGCATGTTGGCCTTGAGGTCGGCGCCCAGCCCCGCAGTGGTCCCGGTCATCAGTTTTGCCTCCAGAAAGGTGCCGCTGTTGAGCAGCGCCTGCGCAACGGCTTTGCCATCACCCAGTTGCTGGGCCGTCGGCAGCGCGCCAAGCAGGCGCTCAATCGTCGTGCGCAGCGGGCTGTCAGCCGCCGGGTCGCGCGCCAACTGTTGCAGGCCGGCCAACAGGCTCGGGAGCGAGGCCTGGCGATTTTGCTGGCTGCCCAGATGCTGGGCGATACCCAGTTGGTCCTGCCTGCCGGCCAAGGGGACGAACTGCAAGGACTGGTCACCCTGCACGCGTGCACTGAGCAGGCTGCCGACCGCCAACGGCCTGGGGCTGTCCACGGCCAGCACGGCACCTGCCTGGGCGGTATTCAGAAGGCTCACCAGCGCCCGGTAGCTGGCAGGCTGGCCAGGGGTTTCGGGAAGCACCTGGTTGGTCAACACTTTACCCTGCAACAGACTGCCGACCGGTACCCGGGCGGTGTCCAGGCGCGTCAGGGTTGAAACCTGGCTGGTACTCGCCTGCTGCAGCAAGATGGCCAGCCGGCCGGCTTCGGGCTGGCTCACGGTCACCTGACTGCCCTGGGGCAAAGGCTGGCTGGCGCTGGCTTGCAGTTGGGTCTGCAGGCCGTTGGCTTGCAGCAGACGCAAAACCAGCTGAAACTCCTGGCCGGTCTGGCGCATGGCAACCACTTCAGCCTGCGCGGTCTCGCCAGGGCCCAGCAAACCGGGCTGGGCCTGGCTAAGGCGCAGCAGTTGACCGGTCATCGCCGCCTTGATTGCCTGGGCGCCGTTCAGGGTTTGCGGGCCGAGACTATTGATTTCAGTCATGATTGTATACAACCTTAGGAGCCCAGCCTCTTGGCAGCCTGGCTGTGCATGTAATAATGCCGCCCGCCCGTGATTGCCAGTATAACGGCAGCGCACCGGGCGACTTGAGTGGCAGGGCTTCGGTTAGCGTCATCCGAACCCTAGAACGATAAGGCAGAACCGTGACTCTTCATCTTCAAGCCGTGGGCCTGGCCTGCGAGCGCGACTGGCGCCTGCTGTTCGAGCACCTTGCCTTCGAACTGCGGCCAGGCGACATGCTACAGATCAGCGGCCCCAACGGCAGCGGCAAGACCAGCCTGTTGCGCCTGCTGGCTGGCCTGATGCAGCCGACCGCCGGTCAGATCCTGCTCGGTGGACGTCCGTTGGACGAACAGCGGCATGTGTTGGCCAGCATCCTGGTGTGGATTGGCCATGCCGCGGGCATCAAGGAACTGCTCACCGCCGAAGAGAACCTGACCTGGCTGTGCGCGCTGCACCGTCCAGCCAGCCGCGAACAGATCTGGCAGGCCCTGGCTGCCGTCGGGCTGCGCGGTTTCGAGGACGTGCCTTGCCATACCTTGTCGGCCGGGCAGCAACGCCGCGTGGCCCTGGCGCGCCTGCATCTGGCAGCCGCACCGTTGTGGATTCTGGACGAGCCGTTCACTGCCCTGGACAAACAGGGCGTCGCGGACCTGGAGGCCCATCTGGCCGCCCATTGCGAGCACGGTGGCACCGTGGTTCTGACCACCCACCACACGCTGTCCCACACGCCTGCGGGCTACCGAGAACTCAACCTGGGGCAGTGGGCAGCATGAGCGTCTTTACCTTGTTGTTGCGACGCGAAGCGCGGTTGCTGTTTCGCCGGCCTGCGGAGCTTGCCAACCCGCTGGTGTTCTTCGCCATCGTGGTGGCCTTGTTCCCCTTGGCCGTCGGGGCGCAGACCCAGATGCTGCAGAACCTGTCCCCGGGGCTTGTGTGGGTGGCTGCACTGCTGGCGGTGCTGTTGTCCCTGGACGGGCTGTTTCGCAGCGATTTCGAAGACGGTTCGCTGGAGCAGTGGGTGCTCTCGCCGCATCCGCTGGCACTGATGGTGTTGGCCAAAGTGCTGGCGCATTGGCTGTTCTCCGGGCTTGCGCTGGTGTTGCTGGCACCGTTGCTGGCGCTGATGCTCGGCCTGCCAGGGCACTGTCTGCCAGTGCTGCTGGGCTCGCTGCTGCTGGGCACGCCGGTGTTGAGCCTGCTGGGCGCGGTGGGCGCTGCGCTAACGGTCGGCCTCAAGCGCGGCGGTTTGTTGCTGGCGTTGCTGATTCTGCCGTTGTATATCCCTGTATTGATCCTGGGCAGTGGTGCATTGCAGGCGGCGTTGCAGAATATGCCCGCCACCGGCCACCTGCTCTGGCTCGCCAGCCTGACGGCCCTGGCCGTGACCCTGGCACCCTTTGCGATCGCCGCCGGCCTGAAAATCAGCGTCGGCGAATAACGAGCCTGGGCTTTGAAGCCTGGCCAATACCCTGGATGCACCCTGATGAAAATGAGCTGGACGTGGTTTCACAAGCTGGGCTCTCCAAAATGGTTCTATGCCATTAGCGGGCGCATGTTGCCGTGGCTGTCCATCGCTGCCGGGCTCTTGTTGGTGGTCGGCGTGGTCTGGGGGCTGGTCTTCGCGCCCCAGGACTACCAGCAGGGCAACAGCTTTCGCATCATCTACATCCATGTCCCGGCCGCGATGCTGGCCCAGTCCTGCTACGTTCTGCTGGCGGTGGCCGGTGTGGTGGGGCTGGTGTGGAAGATGAAGCTGGCCGATGTCGCCCTGCAATGCGCTGCCCCCATCGGCGCCTGGATGACCGCCGTGGCGCTGGTGACCGGGGCCATCTGGGGTAAGCCAACCTGGGGCAGTTGGTGGGTGTGGGATGCGCGCCTCACCTCGATGCTCATCCTGTTGTTCCTGTACTTCGGCATCATTGCGCTTGGCCAGGCAATCAGTAATCGTGACAGCTCGGCAAAAGCCTGCGCCGTGCTGGCCATCGTTGGCGTGGTGAACATTCCCATCATCAAGTATTCGGTCCAGTGGTGGAACACGCTGCACCAGGGCGCCACCTTTACCCTGACCGAAAAGCCTGCGATGCCCGCCGATATGTGGTTGCCGTTGTTGTGCACGGCGCTGGGCTTCTACTGCTTCTTTGGCGCGGTGCTCTTGATGCGCATGCGCCTTGAGGTGCTCAAGCGCGAGGCACGCGCCAGTTGGGTGAAGGAAGAGGTATCGAGCAGCCTGACTGGGAGGGTCGTGCCATGAGTTTCGCCAGTTTCGGTGATTTCATCGCCATGGGTCACCACGGCCTTTATGTGTGGTCGGCCTACGGCATCTGTGCCGCAGTGCTGGCGCTCAACGTCGCCGTGCCGGTGTTGGCCCGGCGCCGCTACCTGCAAGAAGAGGCGCGCCGCTTGCGCCGGGAGAAAACGCAGTGAATCCGCAGCGCAAGAAACGCCTGTTGCTCATCGTCGGTCTGCTGGTCGGCGTCGGGGTTGCCGTGGGCTTTGCCCTCACTGCCTTGCAACAGAACATCAACCTGTTCTATACCCCCACCCAGATAGCCAATGGCGAGGCACCGCTGGATACGCGCATCCGCGCCGGCGGCATGGTCGAACAGGGCTCGGTGCAACGCTCCTCCGACTCGCTTGACGTGCGCTTCGTGGTCACCGATTTCAACAAGTCCGTACCCATCACTTACCGCGGCATCCTGCCGGACCTGTTCCGTGAGGGGCAGGGCATCGTGGCCTTGGGCAAGCTCAACGGCGACGGCGTGGTGGTGGCCGACGAAGTGCTGGCCAAGCATGACGAAAAGTACATGCCCCCTGAAGTCAGCAAGGCGCTGAAAGAAAGCGGCCAGGCGGCAACCCAGACGGGGGCGCGGCCATGAACGCAGCCTTGGTGATACCCGAACTCGGCCAACTGTCGATGATTCTGGCCATCTGCTTCGCGGCCGTGCAGGCCAGCCTGCCGCTGCTCGGGGCGTGGCGTGGTGACAGCTTGTGGATGAGCCTGGCGCGGCCCGCAGCCTGGGGGCAGTTCGCCTTTCTGACGTTCGCGTTCGCGTGCCTGACCCATGCCTTCATGACCGACAACTTTTCGGTTGCCTACGTGGCCAGCAACTCGAACAGCGCGCTCCCGTGGTACTACAAGTTCAGCGCGGTCTGGGGGGCGCATGAAGGCTCCCTGCTGCTCTGGGCGCTGATTCTGGGGGGCTGGACCTTCGCCGTGTCGGTGTTCTCGCGGCAATTGCCCCAGGTGATGCTCGCCCGCGTGCTGGCGGTCATGGGCATGATCAGCGTGGGCTTTCTGAGTTTTTTGATCATCACCTCCAACCCGTTCCAGCGCCTGCTGCCGCAGGTGCCTGTCGACGGCCGGGACCTCAACCCGCTGCTGCAGGACATTGGCCTGATCGTGCATCCGCCAATGCTGTACATGGGCTACGTCGGTTTTTCGGTCGCCTTCGCCTTCGCCATCGCCGCCCTGCTCGGCGGGCGTCTGGATGCCGCCTGGGCCCGCTGGTCGCGGCCCTGGACCCTGGTGGCCTGGGCTTTCCTGGGCGTGGGTATCACCCTGGGTTCCTGGTGGGCGTATTACGAACTGGGCTGGGGTGGCTGGTGGTTCTGGGACCCGGTGGAAAACGCATCGTTCATGCCCTGGCTGGTAGGGACGGCGCTGATCCATTCCCTGGCGGTGACGGAAAAGCGCGGGGTGTTCAAGAGCTGGACCGTCCTGTTGGCCATCGCTGCGTTCTCACTGAGCCTGCTGGGGACGTTCCTGGTGCGGTCCGGGGTTCTCACCTCCGTGCATGCCTTTGCCGCCGACCCGTCGCGCGGCATTTTCATCCTGTTCTTCCTGCTGTTCGTGGTCGGCGGCTCACTGACCCTGTTCGCCCTGCGTGCGCCGGTGGTCAAGAGCCAGGTGGGGTTTGCCCTGTGGTCGCGCGAAACCCTGCTGCTGGCGAACAATCTGGTGTTGGTGGTCGCGGCATCGATGATTTTGCTGGGCACCTTGTACCCGCTGGTGCTCGATGCCCTGACCGGCGCCAAGCTCTCGGTAGGCCCGCCCTATTTCGATGCCCTGTTCCTGCCGCTTATGGCACTGCTGATGCTGGTGCTGGGAGTAGGGGTGGTGGTGCGGTGGAAAGATACGCCTGGCAAGTGGCTACTGGGCATGATGACGCCGGTCCTGGTCGGCAGCGCCGTGCTGGCGCCGGTGGCGGGCCTGATCGTCGACGATTTCGACTGGCAGGTGCTGGCCACGTTCGCCCTGGCCGCCTGGATAGTGCTCGGGGGGTTGCGCGATGTGCTCGACAAGACGCGCCACAAGGGGCTGCTCAGGGGGCTGCTCGGTCTTGGGCGCAGCTATTGGGGCATGCAGCTCGCTCACCTTGGGCTTGCGGTGTGTGCCCTTGGGGTGGTGCTGTCGAGCAACAATAGCGCCGAGCGTGATCTGCGCATGGCCCCGGGCGAAAGCGTGGAGCTGGGGGGATATCATTTCCTGTTCCAGGGCGCCAAGCACTTCGAGGGGCCCAACTTCATTTCCGACAAGGGCACGGTGGTGGTCAGCCGCGAGGGTCGCCTTGTGGCCACCCTGCACCCGGAGAAGCGCCTGTACACCGTGCAGCAGTCGATGATGACCGAGGCCGGGATCGACGCAGGGTTTACCCGCGACCTGTACGTGGCCCTCGGGGAGCCTCTGGAAAACGGTGCCTGGGCGGTGCGTGTGCACATCAAGCCCTTTGTACGCTGGATCTGGCTGGGCGGTCTGTTGACTGGCCTGGGCGGGTTGCTGGCGGCCCTCGACCGGCGCTACCGCGTCAAGGTCAAGTCCCGGGTGCGTGAGGCCCTGGGTGTGTCTGGAGCAGTTGCATGAAACGTTGGTTGATGGTCGTGCCCCTGGCGGTGTTCCTGCTGGTGGCGGTGTTCCTGTACAAAGGTTTGTTTCTCAAGCCTGATGAATTGCCCTCGGCCATGATCGGCAAACCGTTCCCGGTCTTTTCGCTGGCTTCCACCCAAGGCGACCGTACGCTTACCCAGGCAGACTTGCAGGGCCGGCCTGCGCTGGTCAACGTCTGGGCCACCTGGTGTGCGTCGTGCAAGGTCGAGCATCCTTATCTCAACCAGCTGGCTTCCCAGGGTGTGGTCATCTATGGGGTGAACTACAAGGACGACAACGCCGCAGCGCAGAAGTGGCTGACCGAGTTCCACAACCCCTACCTGCTGGACATCAGTGACGAGCAGGGCAGCCTGGGGCTGGACCTGGGTGTCTACGGTGCGCCGGAGACGTTCCTGATCGATGGCGATGGGGTGATTCGCTACAAGCATGTGGGCGTGGTCGACGCCAGTGTCTGGCGCGAGCAGTTGGCGCCACGCTACCAGGCGCTGCTCGACGAGGCGACGCCATGAAGCGCTGGTTCGCAGCCCTGACCTTGAGCCTGTGCGTCGGTGGGGTGGCCAAGGCCGCCATCGATACCTATCAGTTTCGTGACCAGGCCGAGCGTGAGCGCTATCAGCAACTGACCAAGGAATTGCGCTGCCCAAAGTGTCAGAACCAGGATATCGCCGACTCCAATGCACCCATTGCGGCTGACCTGCGCCGGGAAATATTCCGCATGCTGGGTGAGGGCAAGAGCAACCAGCAGATCGTCGACTTCATGGTCGACCGTTACGGTGATTTCGTGCGCTATAAGCCTGCGCTGAGCGGCCGTACCTGGTTGCTCTGGTTTGGCCCGGGCATTCTGCTGGTCGGCGGGTTCGCCGTATTGGCGGTGATTGTGCGGCGTCGTCGCCTGGCGGCCGTGCAAGGCACTGATGAATTGTCAGCCGAGGAGCGCGCACGGCTGGCCAACCTGCTGGAAAAAGAACGCACCCATGACTGAATTCTGGCTTAGCGCGGGCTTGTTGCTGCTCGCGGCCCTCAGCTTTCTGCTGATCCCGACCCTGCGTGGCCGTCGCCACCAGCAGGAGCAAGACCGCACGGCGCTCAACGTGGCGCTCTATCAGGAACGCATCGCCGCGCTGGCCGCGCAGCAAGCAGCGGGTGTGCTCGATGACCTGCAATTGAGCCAAGGCCGTGACGAAGCCGCCCGTGAGTTGCTGGCCGACACCGAGGGCGCCGAACCCGCCAGGCAGCGTCAATTGGGCAAGGCCTTGCCGTTGCTGGCAGCGGTTCTGGTGCCGCTGCTGGCGTTGGGGCTGTACCTGCACTTCGGTGCGGCGGACAAAGTGGCCCTTACCCAGGAATTTGCCCAGGCGCCTAAGTCGATGGAAGAAATGACGGCACGCCTGGAGCGAGTGGTTCAGGCACAACCTGAGTCGGCCGAGGCGGTGTACTTCCTGGGCCGTGCCTACATGGCCGAACAACGCCCTGCCGAGGCGGCCCGCACGTTCGAGCGCGCAGTAGCCCTGGCCGGTCGCCAGCCCGAGTTGCTGGGCCAGTGGGCCCAGGCCCTGTATTTCGCGGCCGACAAGCGCTGGAGTGGGCAACTGCAGGCATTGACTGACGAGGCGCTGAAAGCCGATCCCAATGAGGTCACCAGCTTGGGGCTGCGTGGCATTGCGGCATTTGAAGGTGAGCGCTACCAGGAGGCTATCGAGTACTGGAAGCGCCTGTTGGCCCAGTTGCCGGAAGGGGATGCGTCGCGCGCTGCATTGCAGGGTGGCATTGACCGTGCAGCTGAGCGGTTGGGCACTCAGTCAGCTCAGGTGCCGGCACCTGCTGCGGTGCGTTTGAAGGTGCGGGTGGAATTGGCGCCGGCTTTGCGGGACAAGGTCAAGGCACAGGACACCGTCTTCATTTTTGCCCGCGCCAGCAGCGGCCCGCCCATGCCACTTGCCGCCAAGCGGGTGACGGTGGCGCAGTTGCCTATCGAGGTCGAGCTTTCAGATGCAGATGCGATGATGGCGCAGATGAAACTGTCCGATTTCGCCGAAGTCCAACTGGTTGCGCGCGTTTCCAAGGACGGGCAGCCGACCCGCGGCGAGTGGGTTGGCCAGAGCGCGCCTTTGCCCAACACGACCCAGGCCCAGCAGCGCCT
Organism: Pseudomonas sp. DE0010; assembly: GCF_007680745.1. NCBI lineage: Bacteria > Pseudomonadati > Pseudomonadota > Gammaproteobacteria > Pseudomonadales > Pseudomonadaceae > Pseudomonas > Pseudomonas sp. DE0010. The sequence continues at coordinate 802 of NZ_VEJQ01000006.1, read as the reverse complement.
GATCATCGACAGCCCTGATTCGTAAGAGAGTTTCCTATGCACGCGACGGTACGCCTTACCCTGATCACCCTGGCGCTGGGTTTGTCGGCCTGTACGGTGCATGGGCCTTCTTCGCAGCCTGAGCCCGAACCGCCGATCGAACGGCTGCCGCCCAAGGGGCCGGTGGTCAAGCCGCTGCCGGGTGGGCAGCCTGCAGGGCCTGCGAGCAAGCCTGCACCCCCAGCCAAACCAGTGCCGCGCACCTCGGCAAGCTTTGCCCCGCCGCCGGGCGGGGCGAGCCACTGGGACCCCAAGTTGGGCGTGTATGTGCTGGACAAAAAACCCAACACGTTCTACCGCCAGCGGACGTATTACCGGTTCGACAACGGCTGGAGCTGGTCGGTGAGCCCGGATGGGCCTTGGCAGCAGACCGATAGCAGCGGTGTTCCAGGGGGGCTGGGGCGGGCGTTTGGGCAGTAGATTTTTTGGCACCGCACCGGCCGCGATGGGCCGCACAACGGCGTTAGTTGTGTAAGTGGTACAGCCAAAAAACCGGGGCCGCTGCGCGGCCCATCGCGGTACAAGACCGCTCCTACACGAAATGGGGTAGCCCTGTAATGTTGTGCAAGGCAGTTGCACCGCAAAGAGCAAGATGAATCCTTAGTACTTAAGACACTTCATACAAAAGAGCCTAAGTGCCATCGAGGCCGTCAATCTTGATCTTGATCTTGATCTTGATCTTGATCTTGCTTCTAAGCGCGCGGTAGTTCAGGCGCCGCAGATCGCGACTTCAGGAGGCCGAGCGCAGGGCTTGCGGAGGGAG
>NZ_VEJQ01000069.1:0-400 GCF_007680745.1 Pseudomonas sp. DE0010 | reverse complement strand
AGATCAGCCGCTTGGCGCAGCCGGCACCGATCAGCAGGTCGTAGACCAGATCGGGGGTCATGCGCACCAGGGTCAGGTCGCGCCGATTCTGGCGGATCAGCTCGTGGGCGGCGGCGGTCGGAATGAGATGGGTGAAGCCTTCGAGGGCGACGGTCTCGCCATCGTGGACGAAGCGCTGGATGGCTTCGCTCAGGGACAGGATCTGGGCCATGGATTGTCGACTCGCGTCTTTGTTGTCGGCGCCGCCCGGTGCGGCGGTCTGGGGTCAGACTACAAAGCCCCATCGGCGCAAACAATCCGATAATCGACTAACAGTTCGATTATCGAACAGCATCGTTCCGCAAGCGGGCGACCGCTTCGCTGCGCAACGCGACGTCGCAACGGCTACACTGCCCTGCCC
>NZ_VEJQ01000068.1:0-403 GCF_007680745.1 Pseudomonas sp. DE0010 | reverse complement strand
CCAAGGTGATGACGGTACCAGCGGCTGCGCTGATGCGCCCGCCGATCTCGGCACCGGAGATGAGCTTGTCTGCGACCGGAATGACATGGCCCGGAAGGGGAATGTGGCCGTCCATGCCCACCCGAAAGGTGACGGTGCGGTCCTGGCTGTTGGTCAGCAGGATCCACTTGCCGCGGCGCTGGGCCTCGGACTCGCGCGTGCAGCCGATCGCACTGATCTCGACAGGGTTGTCACCGTAGCGGCGCTGCAGCTTGGCATCTGAGGCGGCGGGCACGTCAGTATCGTAGTTGTTGGCCGGGTTGTCGTAGCTCACTAGAGCGCGGGTATAGCGGGTGCGCTCGCTGGCCGAGCCATAGTTGAACTTGCCGTCAATGACGTTCGCCCGGGTGAAGGCGAAGTCGAA
>NZ_VEJQ01000067.1:0-408 GCF_007680745.1 Pseudomonas sp. DE0010 | reverse complement strand
GCTGGGAGATGAACAACCAGATCTATCTGCCGCTCAAGGGCCAGTACCGCATGGCCGGGCTGGACGAGCGCTATGGCGAATACTTCGTCGCCCAGCCCACCCGCCAGGACCTGGAGTGGGTGGCCATGAACACCCGCGTTCACTATCGCCTCTGCCGCCTGCGCGAGACCCTGTCCGCCGAGGACCTGCAGGGCCTGCGCTGGGTGTTGCAGGCGGCGGAGGCCGACTAGCCCGGGCTAGTCGAAGCGGGTAATGACGGTCACCCCGGTGCCTTCGAACCTGTCCATGTGCATCAGCGCCGCGCCGGATTCGGCCAGGCTGATCTCGCGGCCGATCAGTTTCTCCGGCGCCAGGGTGCCCTGGCGCAGCATGGCCATCAGCACGTCGTAGCGATGGGCCTGCATGCCG
>NZ_VEJQ01000066.1:0-411 GCF_007680745.1 Pseudomonas sp. DE0010 | reverse complement strand
GGCGACCGGTGTGGCAGATGGATCAGATTGAGACGATGACGGCGCGCCCACTCCACGGCCAGCCCGGTAGGCGCCGACAGAGTGATGAGGGTGGCGAGTCCGGCCCGCACCGCCTTGTGGATGAGTTCGAGGCTGCAACGGCTGGTGACCACCACGCAGCCCTCGCGCACCGGCTGGCGCTGGCGCAACAGGGCGCCGATCAGCTTGTCCAGGGCGTTGTGGCGACCGATGTCCTCGCGGCACAGGGTCAGTTCGCCCTGGCCGCCGATGAACAGCGCGGCGTGCACCGCGCCGCTGCGCTGGCCCAGGTCCTGGGCGGCATCGATGCGCTGGCGCAGGTCGTGCAGGTGGATGGCCGGCGGCAAGGGCACCTTGCGTAGCCGGTCCAGCTGCGGCAGCGCCTGCTCCAGA
>NZ_VEJQ01000065.1:0-422 GCF_007680745.1 Pseudomonas sp. DE0010 | reverse complement strand
CTGCTGGTGGTGAACGTCGCCTCCAAGTGCGGCCTGACCAGCCAGTACGAAGGGCTGGAACGCCTCTACGAGGCCCAGCGCGAACGCGGCCTGGAAGTGCTCGGCTTTCCCGCCAACAACTTCAAGCAGCAGGAGCCCGGCAGCGACGCCGAGATCAAGGAATTCTGCACCCTGACCTATGGCGTGCAATTCCCTATGTTCGCCAAGCTCAGCGTCGTGGGTGAAGACAAGCATCCGCTCTATGACGAACTCACCCGTGCCCAGCCCGAGGCGACCGGTGACGGTCCCTTCCGTGAGCGCATGGTGAGCCGTGGCGGCAGCCCCAATCCCAAGCCCGAAGTGCTGTGGAATTTCGAGAAATTCCTGATCGGGCGCAATGGCGAGGTGGTGGGGCGCTTCGCGCCGGATGTGACGGCGGATGA
>NZ_VEJQ01000064.1:0-432 GCF_007680745.1 Pseudomonas sp. DE0010 | reverse complement strand
GCATCGGCCCCGAGCTGCCCGCGCAGCAGGGCGAAGAGACTGGATTTACCGGCGCCATTGGCACCGATCAGACCGGCTTTCTGGCCGGGATGCAGGGTCAGGTCAGCGCTTTCGAGCAGACGCTGGGGACCACGCTGTAGAGTAAGGTTCTGTAGTCGGATCATGGCGGCGGAGTGTAGCAGCTCCACCACCCACGAACGGGGAGGCGGACATGCAAGAGGACCTGTGGGAATTCGCGTTGGCAGTATACGCGCGGCCCAGCGTGGAAGGCGCCTGTTTGCGTCTGCAAGAGGCCGGCGCCGACGTCTGTCTGGTGCTGACGGCGCTCTGGCTGGATCGCCGCAACTGCGCCCTGGATGCCGAGGGCCTGGCCCGGCTGCAGCGCGCCTCGCAGCACTGGCAGGATACGGTGGTACGCCCCCTTCGCCAGTT
>NZ_VEJQ01000063.1:0-432 GCF_007680745.1 Pseudomonas sp. DE0010 | reverse complement strand
ACTGGCGCATTCGTGGACAAGAACGCTGGCACCAACAAGTCGGTCACCGGCGCAGGCGTTGCCCTGACCGGCGAAGAAGCCGGGAACTACAGCTTCGACACCACCGCTGAAATCGGCAAGGCCAACATTGATCGTAAGGTCCTGACGGGTAAGGCCGAGGTGGCCAATAAGGTCTACGACGGCGGCACCACCGCTCAGCTGAGCGATCTGGACCTGGTTGGCGTGGTTGATGGCGACGAAGGCAAGGTAACCGGTACGGGCACCACAGGTGCATTCACCGACAAGAACGCTGGCGTCGGTAAGACGGTGACAGGCTCTGGCGTTGCGCTGACCGGCGAAGAGGCAGGCAACTACCGCTTCGACACCACCGCTGAAATCGGCAAGGCCAACATTGATCGCAAGGTCCTGACCGGTAAGGCCGACGTGGCCAAC
>NZ_VEJQ01000062.1:0-442 GCF_007680745.1 Pseudomonas sp. DE0010 | reverse complement strand
ATTCTCGACCCCGGTGGTATTCGGGGTGTCCAGGCGGCATGCTGAGGCACCCTTTTCGGAGTTCTTTGCATGACCAGTGAAATTCGCGTCGTCGCCATCCTGCAGGCCAAGCCCGGCCAGGCCGCAGCCGTCGAGAACGCCCTACGCGCCATCGTCGCCCCTTCCCGCGCCGAGGCCGCCTGCCATTTCTATACTCCGCACCGCGATCCGAGCCACGAGGGTCGCTATGTCTTCATCGAGCGCTGGGCCAGCCGCGAGGCCCTGGCCGAGCACGAGGAGACCGCGCACTTCAAGCAGCTGCTGAGCGATCTCGACGGCCTGCTCACCGAGGCGCCCCAGGTGATGATCCTGGAAGAATTGCCGCTGGCCTGAGTCGGGCGACATAGCGCTGTCATTTGCCTGAGTCACCCTGGCCTCTTTTCGTGGAGGCCTGGATGAACCC
>NZ_VEJQ01000061.1:0-442 GCF_007680745.1 Pseudomonas sp. DE0010 | reverse complement strand
CGCGCCCTGGGGCATCCTGGTCGGCGCCCTGGCCATCGAGACCGGACTCAGCGTGCTGGAAGGCCAGGCCTTTTCCCTGCTGGTGTTCGCCGGGGCGGCGCAACTGGTGGCCCTGGGCATGCTCAAGGCCGGCGCGGGCCTCGCCGCCATCCTGCTGACCACCCTGCTGCTGACCTCCCAGCACCTGCTCTATGGCCTGCACCTGAGACGCGTCCTGGCGCCCCAGCCACTGCCCTGGCGGCTGGGCTTCGGCTTCCTGCTCACCGACGAATTCTTCGCCCTGAACCATGCCGAGCAACCAGCCAGCTTCGACCGCTGGCGCGCCCTGGGCATGGGCCTGAGTTTCTATCTGCTGTGGAATCTCTTCACCCTGGCCGGGCTGCTGCTGGGGCGGGTACTGCCCAACCTGGGTGCCCTGGGCCTGGACTTCTCCATCGCCGCC
>NZ_VEJQ01000060.1:0-442 GCF_007680745.1 Pseudomonas sp. DE0010 | reverse complement strand
GCGCGCCCCTCGGGGGCGAAAAAGGTCTGGCCTTCCGCCAGGCCTTCGGTGCCGACGCTGAGATGACCGCGGGCGGTGTGGAACAGCTCGGGGCGGCGCAGATAGGCGAGGGCGCAGCTGTCGTGGGGATGGCAGCCGTCGATGTCCTTCACGCTGCGGTAGAAGTCCGCATAGAAGTCATAGCTGCGGGCGAGCACCTCGCCGAGGGCGCCCTGGCGCGCCGCGATGCGCTGCAGGCGGGGCGGATCGAGCACGGCGCGGTGGGTGGCATCGAGGCCGACCAGGGTCAGTGGCCAGGGAGCGGCGAAGACCCGCGCCGCGGCATGGGGGTCGGAAAAGATGTTGGCTTCGGCCACCGGCGTGACGTTGCCCGGCTCGACGATGGCGCCGCCCATCACCACCACTTCGCGGACGCGCTCGGCGACCGTGGGATCCAGCGCCA
>NZ_VEJQ01000005.1:0-215917 GCF_007680745.1 Pseudomonas sp. DE0010 | reverse complement strand
TTGCCTAGGTTGTAAAGCGCTGACGTGGCGCGCAACGAAAGGTCTTCACGCCATTTATGATGAAGAACGGCGAGTTTAAACTCGGCGCTGTAATGGCGGCCTGTTTTCTCCAGACTGGCCTGACCGTGCGTACGGTAGGCCACGACCCAGCGACGAAGGAGCGTCGGATCCATTTGGAACTGCGCAGCAACATGGCGAAAGCCATACCCGCGATCAAGAAAGGCCTGAATGGCTGACAGCTTAAACTGCTTTGAATACTTGCGCATAAAAACCCCAAAAGTGGACGGGTGTCCAACATTTGGGGCGCAGCTCACCCCCGTGTGGGAGCGGCCTCGCGCCGCGATGGGCCGCGCAGCGGCCCCAGCTTTTTTTGGGGGATAATTTAAGTGCTGGGGCCGCTACGCGGCTCATCACGGCTGGGACGGCGCTGCGGCTAGGCCGCTACAAGGGTTTCGATGTTTCCAGCACCGGCACGGGACGCTTGTCTTCGTCGATGGCAACGAAGCTGAAGACGCCGTGAATCGCCCGCTCTCGGCCATCGAGGTACATGTTTTCGACGAACACATCCACCTGTACCTGCAAGCTGGTGTTGCCTACCTTGATTACCGTACCCACCAGCTCGACGATCGAGCCCGCCGGGATTGGGTGCTTGAAGTCGATGCGATCGGTGGAAACGGTCACCAATGGCAAGCGGCAGAAACGCGTGGCCGCGATGAAGGACACTTCGTCCATCCACGCCAGGGCCGTGCCACCGAACAAGGTGTTGTGATGGTTGGTGGTGTTGGGGAACACCGCCTTGGTCACGCGGGTGACCGAAAGCTCGGTGCGGCGCTGGATTTCCTGGTCTCGGGTGGTCATGGCTGTCACCTGTACGAAGTTCAAAACGCAAAAAAGCAGCCCGAAGGCTGCTTCTTTCTCGCTAGGCGACCTGGGCCGCCGGGCAAACTGTACTCAGGACAGTTTTTCCTTGATGCGAGCGGCTTTGCCGGACAGATCGCGCAGGTAGTACAGCTTGGCTTTACGCACGTCACCACGACGTTTCACGGCCAGGCTGTCGATCTGTGGGCTAAAGGTCTGGAAGGTACGCTCTACACCAACGCCGCTGGAGATCTTGCGCACGGTGAAGGCGCTGTTCAGACCACGGTTGCGCTTGGCGATAACGACGCCTTCGAACGCCTGCAGACGGGAACGCTCACCTTCCTTCACTTTAACCTGGACGACAACGGTGTCGCCGGGTGCGAAGGTCGGGATTTCCTTGCTCATCTGCTCGGCTTCGAGCTGCTGGATGATCTTGTTGGTCATGCTGTGCTCCTAAGATGGATCGTGATCCACCATCGATACGTTTAACTATCGTCCCGCTCGCGGAGGTATTCCTCGAGCAGCTTCTTCTCTTCTCCAGAAAGCGAGCGACTTTCCAGAAGATCGGCGCGTCGTTCGAAGGTCCTACCAAGGGACTGCTTCATTCTCCAACGCCGGATGTGTGCATGGTTGCCACTGAGCAACACGTCGGGAACACGCTGATCCGCATACACCTCAGGTCGGGTGTAGTGCGGGCAATCAAGCAGACCATCGGTGAAAGAGTCTTCCTCCGCCGAGTCCACATGCCCTAAAGCTCCGGGCAGCAGCCGTGTAACCGCATCGATCAGTACCATGGCCGGTAGCTCGCCACCGGAAAGCACATAGTCGCCAATCGACCACTCCTCATCGACATGAGCTTCAATGAAACGCTCGTCGATGCCTTCATAACGACCGGCGATCAGGATCAATGATTCCTGTTCGGCCAGGCCTTTGACCGCCTGCTGAGTCAGCTTGCGGCCTTGTGGCGAGAGGTAGATCACCTTCGCCGCAGCTCCGGTTGCCTGCCTGGCGTTGACCAGGGCATCTTCCAGAGGCTTGATTTTCATCACCATGCCAGGACCACCGCCAAACGGCCGATCATCTACCGTATGGTGACGATCTGTGGTGTAGTCCCGCGGGTTCCAGCACGTTACCTGAAGCAACCCCTGTTTCACCGCGCGGCTGGTAATGCCGTACTCCGTGATGGCCGAAAACATCTCGGGGAACAACGTGATGACGTCTACGCGAAGGTTACCCATCGGTTAGAAGTCCGCGTCCCACTCAACCCGCATCACGCCTGCATCCAGGTCGATATCGAGCACGCATTGCGCCGTGTAGGGCAACAAACGCTCGCGATCATCCAGGCTGCCTGCACACGGCTTGACCACCATTACATCGTTCGCACCGGTCTCCAACAGGTGATCGACCTTGCCGAACAGGTGTTCGTCCTGGTTGATGACCTTCAGACCTACCAACTGGTACCAGTAGTACTCATCGGCGGCCAGGTTGGGCAAAAGGCTCCGCGCAATGCAGATTTCGTAACCGCTCAGAAGACGGGCTTCGTCACGATCCTCGAGACCTTTCAGTTTCACGACCAGGCCCTTTTGGGAGCCACGACCGCTGACCAGCTCGACCTGCTTTACCTTGCCTTCGTGCCGAAGCGTCCAGCTTGGATAATCCAACAGGTTTTCAATCGGATCGGTAAAGGAATACACCTTCACCTCGCCGCGAACGCCGTGAACCGAAAAAATCTTGCCAACGACGATGAGGTCGTCAGCCTTTTCTGGCGTCGCGTTCATATTGCTCAGGCGGCAGCCTTGGCAGCGTCCTTCAGCAGCTGAGCAACACGCTCAGACGGCTGTGCGCCCTGGCTCAGCCAGTAGGTGACGCGCTCTTGGTTGACCGACAGCTTGACTTCGGCGCCAGCAGCGATCGGGTTGAAGAAACCTACGCGCTCAACGAAACGGCCGTCACGGGCGTTACGCGAGTTGGTCACGGTCAGGTGGTAGAAAGGGCGCTTTTTCGAGCCGCCACGGGCCAGACGAATGGTTACCATGTGAACATCGTTCCTATAGTCGGTGCTGCAGTTGGTACTGCAAATCTGAATGCCAAATAGGCACACGGGTGCCCAAAAGGCCGCATATTCTCAAGGAATACACGGACATTTGCAAATGACTTTTTCGGCCGAAGCGTGCCCGACCGTCCAGACTTGCTGCGTAAGCCGCGAAAATCGCGACCGTTGTCCCGCTTGCGCGGGGTGAGGGGCCGGCCCAAAAATGACCTGTCCCGAAAAACTTCACAGCTTGGGCATGCCACCGCCCGGCAGCATGCCGCCGATCCCTCGCATCATCTTGGCCATGCCGCCCTTGCTGGAGAACTTCTTCATCATTTTCTGCATCTGCTTGTGCTGCTTGATCAGCCGGCCGATGTCTTGCACCTGAGTGCCGGAACCCAAGGCGATGCGGCGTTTGCGCGAGCCGCTGATCAGGTCGGGATCGCGGCGCTCGGCCGGGGTCATGGAGTTGATGATCGCCTCCATCTGCTTGAACTGCTTCTCGGCGGCGCCCTGGGCATTGCCCATCTGCGACAGGTTAACGCCGCCAATGCTCGGCAGCTTGTCCATCAGCCCGCCCAGGCCGCCCATGTTCTTCATCTGCTGGAGCTGGTCACGGAAGTCCTCGAGGTCGAAGCCCTTGCCTTTCTTCAGCTTCTTGGCGAGTTTGTCGGCCTTGGCCTTGTCGATGGTCTGCTCGGCCTGCTCGATCAGGCTGAGCACGTCGCCCATGCCCAGGATGCGCGAGGCCACCCGGTCGGGGTGGAACGGTTCGAGCGCTTCGCTCTTCTCGCCCATGCCGATGAACTTGATCGGCTTGCCGGTGATGGCGCGCACCGACAGCGCCGCACCGCCACGCGCATCACCATCGACCTTGGTCAGCACAACGCCGGTCAACGGCAGGGCTTCGCCGAACGCCTTGGCGGTGTTGGCAGCGTCCTGGCCGGTCATGGCATCGACCACGAACAGCGTTTCGATGGGCTTGACCGCGGCGTGCAGGGCCTTGATCTCATCCATCATGTCGGCGTCGATATGCAGACGGCCTGCGGTATCGACGATCACCACATCGATGAACTTGAGCTTGGCTTCGCGGATGGCGGCTTCGGCGATGGCAACCGGCTTCTGGCTGATATCGGACGGGAAGAAGGTGACGCCGATGTCGTTGGCCAGGGTCTCGAGCTGCTTGATAGCCGCCGGACGATAGACGTCGGCAGACACCACCATCACGCTCTTTTTCTTGCGCTCTTTAAGGAAGCGCGCCAGCTTGCCAGCGGTGGTGGTCTTGCCCGCACCTTGCAGGCCGGCCATCAGCACCACGGCAGGCGGGGCGGCATTGAGCGCCAGATCTTCGTTGGCCGCACCCATCAGGCTTTCGAGTTCGGCCTGGACGATCTTGACGAAGGCCTGGCCTGGGGTGAGGCTGCGCGACACTTCGGTGCCGACGGCACGTTCCTTGACGCTGTTGACGAAATCCTTCACCACCGGCAGGGCAACGTCGGCCTCGAGCAGGGCCATGCGCACTTCGCGCAGCGTGTCCTTGATGTTGTCTTCGGTCAGCTTGGCCTTGCCGGTGACATGGCGCAGCGTCTGTGACAGGCGGTCGGTCAGGTTTTCGAACATGATGATCCTTTCTGGCCCAGTAAAAGCCGAGGTTGTCAGGCGCCCGCGGGGAAATGCACACCCGCCAGGCACAGCAAGGCGGCGATTATAGCGAAGTGAAGCGACCGCGCACACCTCAAGCGGCACTCGCCGGTCGCGACGGGGTCTGCCCGGTGCCTGCACCGCCGCCGCCTTGCACGCCCGTCAGTCTTCCTAGAGCGGCGCGGTTTATGCCAAACTCCGTCTCTTTAAGGCTCGCCCACCAGGACTTATGGTCTCCTCTCCCAGCCTCATCCCCAACCTGATTGCCGCTGCGCTCTACATCGTCGCGGCCATCTACCAGGGTTCATCCCTGGCCAAGGGCCGCAAGATCGACAAACGGCTCCCCGGCCTGTTGGGCACCATTGCGGTGATCGCCCAGGGCGGTGCGCTGTTCTTTCAGCTGATCACCCCGCTTGGCCTGAGCCTGGATTTCTTCAGTGCCGCCAGCCTGATCGCCGTGGCCGTCATCGCCCTGACCTTGCTGGCATGCCTGCGCATCCCTGTGGAGAACCTGCTGGTGCTGTTGTTCCCGCTCGGTGCGGTCACCGCGCTGCTGGCCCAGTTCGCGCCGCCCGGCACCGTGCCGCTGATCGATGAGGAACCGGGCATCCTTGCTCACATCCTTCTGTCGATCCTGGCCTACGGCCTGTTCACCATCGCCGTGTTCCAGTCGTTGCTGTTGCTCGTGCAGGACCATCAACTCAAGCACAAACATCCCTCTGGCCTGATTCGAAACTTCCCGCCACTGCAAACCATGGAAAGCCTGCTGTTCGGCTTCCTCTGGGCAGGCTGGTGCCTGCTGTCCCTGTCGCTGGTGTCCGGCTGGCTGTTCCTCGACAACCTGTTCGCCCAGCACCTGGTGCACAAGACGTTGCTGGCCTGCGTGGCTTGGGTCGTGTTCAGCGTACTGTTGTGGGGGCGTACCCGCCTGGGTTGGCGGGGCCACAAGGCCATCCGCTGGACCCTGGCAGGCTTCTGCCTGCTGATGCTGGCCTATTTCGGCAGCAAGCTGGTTCGCGAATTCATTCTGCACATCTGACGGCCTTTCATGAACATCCTGCCGTACGCACCGCTTCTCGGCACCTCGGCAATTGCCCTGCTGTGGTCTGCACTGCTCACCGCCATCGAGACCGCACGCCTGCACACGATGGTGTCGGGCGGCGAGAAGGACAGCCAACCCAAGCTTTCGGGCCCTGCCCTGGTTCTGGGCGCCAGCCTGGGCAAATGGCTGGTACTGGCGCTGGCCTGCCTGATCGGGCTGCGTCACGGTGGTGACGCTGGCCTGTGGCAGGCAGGCCTGGCTGCCGCTGCTGCTCTGTTGGTGTTCGCCGAATACCTGCCTCGTCGCCTGGCCAGACGCAACCCACAGGTCTTCGTCAGCCTGGGTGCGCTGCTCAAGCCTCCACTGGTACTGCTGCAACCGCTGGCCGGTATACTCGACGGCTGCGCCAAGCTGTTGCTGCGCCCCCTGCGCAAGCAGCCCGCCGCAGTCGCCCTGCACCCCGAGCAAGCCGACGATTTCGAGGACGACGAGCACCCGGAAACCCCACGACGGGGGTTGCTCGACGGCATCCAGTCCCTGGACAAGATCACCGTCAACGACATTCTGGTGCCGCGCAACGAGGTCGATGGCATCAACCTCGACGAGCCGATCGAGCGCATCATCGAGCAACTGATCGTCAGCCGCCACACCCGCTTGCCGGTGTACCACAGCGACATCAACCAGGTCGAAGCCATCCTCAACACCAAGCTGATCAGCCACTTGTTGCCCCAGGCCGCGCTGACCCTCGAAGCTCTGCGCCAGGCGTGTTACGAGCCCTATTTCGTGCCCGAAAGCACGCCCTTGAACCTGCAGTTGCTCAACTTCCACAAGCAGCAGCGGCGCCTGGGCGTGGTGGTGGATGAGTACGGTGAAGTACTGGGGATCGTCACCCTGGAGGACATCCTCGAGGAAATCGTCGGCGAGTTCGAAGATGACCAGAGCCTGGGCAACCCCCATGTCCACAAGCAGCCTGACGGTACCTATGTCATTGATGGCACGGCCTCGCTGCGGGAGATCAACCGTAGCCTGGGCTGGCACCTGCCGTGCGATGGCGGGCCTAAGACCCTTAACGGCCTGGTGACCGAGGCACTGGAAAGCATCCCGGAAAGTGCGGTGTGCCTGAAAATCGGCCGCTATCGCCTGGAAATCCTTGAAACCGAAGACAATTGCGCCAGCAAGGTACTGGTATGGACGGCAACCCGATAGCTATACTCGGGCAACGCTTACCCAGCCCTGCCGTCCCGCCTGCTACCCGCACTCGGCGCTCCACGGTCAGTCCGCTTCGCTGAAACGCCCTGCGGCCCTGCTTCACCACCCTGAGCAGTGTCCGCCCGCCCCTATCCCCTTGGGCTATCGTCAGCCAGGCGAACACAACAACAATCGCGCCAGCGCCATGGGAACCGCTGTTCGGCCGGCTGCAATCGGTGTGTCCGTTGCAGGCCGACAGAGCACCGTGGCGTTGCCCCAGACCGCCAGGGACCTTCAATGACAACCAGCACCTACGCCGGCGCACCTGCCGCGCCGGTCAACTCGCCTGCGCGGGTTGCCACTGCCAGCTTCATCGGCACCGCCATCGAGTTCTACGATTTCTATGTTTACGCCACGGCGGCCGCCCTGGTCATCGGGCCGGTGTTTTTCCCGTCCGGGTCCGGCACTGCCCAGATGCTGGCGGCCTTCCTGACATTTGGCATCGCCTTTCTGGCCAGGCCACTGGGCTCTGCGCTGTTCGGCCACTTCGGCGACCGCATCGGACGAAAGTCCACGCTGGTTGCCTCGCTGCTGCTGATGGGTGTTTCCACCACCGCCATCGGCGTTTTACCGGGGTATGACAGCATCGGCGTGTGGGCACCGATCATCCTTTGCCTATTGCGCTTTGGCCAAGGGCTGGGACTGGGCGGCGAATGGGGTGGTGCGGCCCTGCTGGCCACCGAAAATGCGCCACACGGTAAACGGGCGTGGTTCGGCATGTTCCCGCAATTGGGCCCTTCGATCGGGTTTCTTGCAGCCAATGGCCTGTTCCTTACCTTGGCACTGACGCTCAGCGACGAACAGTTCCGCCAGTGGGGCTGGCGCATACCGTTTCTGCTCAGCGCCGCCCTGGTGCTGGTGGGGCTATATGTGCGCCTGAAGCTTGAGGAAAGCCCGGTGTTCGCCAAGGCGGTGGCCCGCCAGGAGCGCGTGAAGCTGCCGGTGGTGGACCTGTTTGCCAGGCATTGGCGCCCGACCCTGCTGGGTGCCGCAGCCATGGTGGTGTGCTACGCGCTGTTCTACATTTCCACCGTCTTTTCCTTGAGCTACGGCGTAAGCACGCTGGGCTACAGCCGTGAAACGTTCCTGGGGCTGCTGTGCTTTGCGGTGGTGTTCATGGCCTTGGCGACGCCGCTGTCGGCCTGGCTCAGCGATCGCTACGGACGCAAGCCTGTGCTGATCGTAGGCGGCCTGCTGGCCGTGGTTTCGGGCTTTACCATGGAACCGCTGCTGACCTCGGGCTCGACCACCGGCGTGGCGCTGTTCCTGGCCATCGAGTTGTTCCTGATGGGCGTGACCTTCGCGCCAATGGGCGCCTTGCTGCCAGAGCTGTTCCCGACCCATGTGCGTTATACCGGCGCTTCGGCAGCCTATAACCTGGGCGGTATTGTTGGCGCATCGGCAGCGCCTTTCTTCGCTCAGAAGCTGGTGAGCATGGGCGGCCTGAGCTGGGTGGGCGGGTATGTCTCGGCGGCGGCCGTGATCAGCCTGATCGCCGTACTGTGCCTGAAGGAGACGCGCAATACCGAGCTTTAGGACGCCCAGCGACTTCATAGCAGGACTGTCGGGGCCGCCTGAGCGGCCCCGACGGGTCTATCAGAACTCTACTTCCACGGCCTGGGCCGCACGGGTCGCCTTGGCGCGCGCCGCTTCGATGGATTCGTCACGGGCCAGGCAAACGCCCATACGACGAGTGCCGCTGATCTCAGGCTTGCCGAACAGGCGAATAGCGGTATCCGGTTCGCTCAGCGCAGCGCCGAGATTGGCGAAGGCGGTCTGCTGTGAGTGCCCCTGCGGCAGGATAACGGCCGAAGCACTAGGACCGAACTGACGCACCACCGGGATTGGCAACCCGAGAATGGCGCGGGCATGCAGGGCGAACTGCGACAGGTCCTGGGAGATCAGGGTAACAAGGCCGGTGTCGTGCGGGCGTGGCGACACTTCGCTGAACCAGACCTGATCGCCCTTGACGAACAACTCCACACCGAACAGCCCACGCCCGCCCAGGGCATCGGTGACCGCCTTGGCCACCCGCTGCGACTCGGCCAGCGCCTTGGGGGTCATGGCCTGCGGCTGCCAGGACTCCTGGTAGTCGCCTTTTTCCTGACGGTGCCCAACCGGTTCGAGGAAAGTGGTGCCCCCGACGTGACGCACGGTCAGCAGGGTGATCTCGTAATCGAAATCGATGAAACCTTCGACAATCACCCGCCCCTTGCCGGCGCGCCCACCTTCCTGTGCGTAGGCCCACGCGCTCTGCAGGTCGGCATCGCTGCGCAGCAGGCTCTGCCCCTTGCCGGACGAGCTCATCACCGGCTTGACCACGCAAGGGTAGCCGACATCGGCGACAGCCACGGCATAGTCTTCGTAGGTGTCGGCAAAGTGGTAGGGCGAGGTGGGCAGGTCCAGTTCTTCGGCAGCCAGACGACGAATGCCTTCACGGTTCATGGTCAGTTGCGTGGCGCGTGCAGTGGGCACCACGTTGAAACCTTCGCTTTCCAGCTCCACCAGCGTGGCGGTGGCGATGGCTTCGATTTCCGGCACGATGTAGTGCGGCTTCTCGGCCTCGATGACAGCGCGCAGCGCCACCCCATCGAGCATGTTGACCACGTGGCTGCGGTGGGCAACCTGCATGGCCGGCGCGTCGGCGTAGCGGTCAACGGCGATCACTTCCACGCCCAGGCGCTGGAGCTCGATCACCACTTCCTTGCCCAACTCGCCACAGCCACAGAGCAGTACACGGGTCGCGGTGGGCGACAGGGGGGTTCCGATACGGGTCATTTCAGGTCCTCGAAGGCATCCGGGGCCGCGCCTGGCTCGGCACCACCCGCTGAAAAAGGACCGCTATTCTACACCATCAGCCCGCCACGGCAGCCCGTCGGGCGCGAAATGCCATGGCCAGCCAGACGGCCGTGACACCGGCGAACTTCGACGCCATGGCGGTGCCGATCACCATCGGTGTGAGCGCACCGATCATGCCGAAGAAGATGAACGTATCGACCGGTATGCTTAATGCCGAGCTCAACCACAGCCGGTCGCGCAGGGGCCGCCGGGTGACGCTGAAGACCAGCCAGTCGATCAGCTCGGAGACGAAGAACGCCGTGGCGCTGGCCAGGGCGATGGCAGGCTCGGAGGTGACGTAGGACAGCACCAGAGCCGCCAGCATGGCCACCAGCGCCCCGTGCCCGAAGCGGGTCTGCACCATGTCGCGCAGGATGAAGACCAGGCCACCCCAGGCGGACCAGATGACGTCCAGGTGCGGGGCGCTGGAGAAGGCGTAGTTGATCAGCACGACACTGCTGATATAGGCAATCAGAAAGAGCATGGCGGGTAGTCTTTGGGCAAGCGGCACAGATTACCGTTGCCCGCCCTGGGAGGCAACCGCAGTACCGCTAGAGCACCAGCCCGGCTTCGGTGGCGCGCTCATGGCAACGCCTGAGCACACCGCGTCGCTCATCGTTGCTCATCCGGCCCCATTGGCCTATCTCTGCCACGCTGCGCTGGCAGCCAGTACAGATATCCTGCTCATCAAGGGCACAGATGTTGACGCAGGGGGACGCCACCGGGCGCTCGTTTACCTCACTCATCGTCGGGCACCAGCTCCTTGCCGTAGCGCTGGGCGTTATGGACATAGTGCGCCGCGCTGGCCTCGAGCATGCGCTTCTGTTGCTCGGTCAGCTCGCGCACGACCTTGCCGGGCGAACCCATGACCAGCGAACCATCGGGAATCTCCTTGCCCTCGGCGATCAGGGCATTGGCGCCGATGATGCAGTGCTTGCCGATACGTGCACCATTGAGCACGACCGCGTTGATGCCGATCAGGCTGTAGTCGCCCACCGTGCAGCCATGAAGCATGGCGTTATGCCCAACGGTCACGCCTTTACCCAAGGTCAGGGGCGAGCCCATGTCGGTATGCATCACGGTGCCGTCCTGCACGTTGCTACCTTCACCGATGTCGATCAGCTCGTTGTCACCACGCAGCACAGCGCCAAACCAGACGCTGGCATGGGCCTGGAGACGGACATTGCCGATGAGCGTGGCGTTGGGTGCAGCCCAACTGGTGGGATGAGTCTCGACCCGCAGGTCGCCCAGGCGATATTTCATGGTTGCTCCTCAGGCTGGGATGCCGATGGCAGGGTGGGCCCTGCTCGTTTGTCGGTAGGACGCTCAGGGGGACGGTGCAGGGAGATACCGGCGTCGAACAACAGGTTGACCAGTTCGACGATCATGATCGCCGACAGCCCCCAGATCTTGTATTCGCCGTAGCGGTAACTGGGCACATACCAGCTGCGGCCCTGGTAATCGATGCGGTGGGTATGGTCGCGAGGGTCCTGGCGGAAGAACTCCAGGGGAACGGTGAATACCGCCGCGATCTCGGCATCGTTGGGGCGGTATTCGACAAAGTCGGGAATGACGCCGACGTAGGGCGTGACCTTCAGGCCATGCAGGGATATCAGGGGGCTGAGCGGGCCAAGAACCTCTACCAGCCCTGGTGGCAGGCCAATTTCTTCTTCAGCCTCGCGCAGGGCGGTGAAGACCAGGTTCGGGTCTTCGGGATCGCGCCGTCCACCCGGGAAGGCGACTTCGCCACCATGGGTCGAAAGCCCCTTGGCGCGCAAGGTCAGCACAAGCTCAGGCACTTCGCTGCGGGTAATGGGCAAGAGTACCGCCGCTTCCGGGAACCGCCGATCCGATTCCAGGGTTGCAGGTTGGTGGTTGCTCATTCGGCGAAGTAGCTCGTCCAGCATCGCGCTCACTCGTATCCAAGGCCTGCCCTGCATGATGCACGAAAGCCGTCAGCCACCCAACCCCTGCTGCTTGCGGCGGCCGAGCCACCACGCCAAGATAGGCCACGACAAAAGGAAGCCTCCATGAATTTCTGCAGTGCGTGCGGTCAGCCGGTCATCGAACAGATCCCCCAGGGCGACACACGGTTGCGGTACGTTTGCCCCGCGTGCCACACCATCCACTACCAGAACCCCAACGTGGTAGCCGGCGTGCTGCCTACCCATGGCAGCCAGGTGCTGCTGTGCCGCCGCGCCATTGAACCGCGCCGTGGTTTCTGGACATTGCCTGCCGGCTTCATGGAAAACGGCGAGACGCTCGACCAGGCCGCCCGTCGCGAGACCGTCGAAGAAGCCTGCGCGCGTGTAGGCTCGATGACGTTGTACCAGTTGTTCGACCTGCCGCACATCAACCAGGTACATGTCTTCTTCCGCGCCGAGCTGGCGGACCTTGCGTTTGCAGTGGGCGTTGAAAGCCTGGAAGTGCGACTGTTCGAGGAGCATGAGATCCCTTGGGACGCCCTGGCTTTCCGGACCGTGGCACGGACATTAGAATGCTACTATCACGACCGAATCGAGCAGCAGTTCCCCATAGGCCATGAATACCTGCCGCCGATGAACGTATCGACCACCCCCCGTTAGGGTTCATGAAATGCCGCCCGGTGGTGACCATCGTCGAGTGCCTTTCGCATAACCCGGTACAGAGCCTTCAGGATATTGCTACATGCGCTGGTTGCTTGCCCTCCTCTGCCTTGGCGTTGCCTCGATGTCCCAGGCGGCCTACACCGAAACCATCATCCGCAAACCGGTCTCGGCAGTGCAGCAGGGTTCGCCTGCGCAACCGGCGGTGCAGCCTCAGGTCGACAAGGTACTGGTCATCAAGTCCGAACGTCGCCTGCAACTGATCAGCCGCGGCGAGCCGATCAAGACCTACCGCATTTCCCTGGGCAAGCAACCCAAGGGCCCAAAGCAGCGCGAAGGCGACAAGAAGACTCCCGAAGGCTTCTACTGGCTGGACTGGCGCAAGCAGAGCGAGCGCTTCAACCTGGCCATGCACATCGACTACCCCAACGTCAGCGATGCGGCCCGGGCCAGCCAGGCAGGCGTGAAGGCCGGCAGCATGATCATGATCCACGGCACGCCGATCAATGACGAATACCCCGAGTGGTATTTCCATACCCTGGACTGGACAGACGGCTGCATCGCCATGCGTAACCGCGACATGCAGGAAGTCTGGAGCCTGGTGCGCGATGGCACGATGATCGAGATTCGGCCCTGATCTAGCGCAATTCATCTGTTTTTGTAGGAAAGAGCCCACCCGTTCGCTGGAACCTGCCTGACATTGTCTTAGGCACGGGATGGCATCCAGGGAAATGCCACGGCTTTTAGCATCCACGCAATCGAGTACGAAGTCCGTACCGCATCGCTGGGATGCTCAAGTGCACTGTCCTATCCCCCTCAAGCGCCAGCTGCTGGCCGTCTGCTTTATCCTGTTGGTACTCGCCTGCGGTGAGGCGAGGGCCGACGTTGCCAGCTGGCAATTACGCGACCATCAGCTGGACCTGCAACACCAGCAACAGCAACGCCGCCTGGAACGCTGGCAGGACAAGGCCGACACGACGTCGCCCTCCCAGGCTCCCGTCGCCGCACCCACTCAGGCGCGCTGCTGGAAGGTCGCAGGTGTCGAGGTCGCCGGCAATCGCCACTTGGACGACGCTGCCCTGGCCACCACCGTGCGCCTGAACGTCATGCCGTGCATGGGCGTTGCCCAGATCAACGCGCTGCTCAAGGCCATCACCGAGCAGTACGTGCAAGCCGGCTATCCGACCAGCCGGCCTTACCTGCGCCAGCTGCCCCAGGACGGGTACCCGTTGCAAATCGTGCTGGTCGAGGGCTTCGTCGAATCCATCGAGTTGGCTGGCCCCGAACTGCCCCTGTCCTTGTCCGGTGCTTTTCCAGACCTGTTGGGGCACCCGCTGTACCTGCCAGACGTCGAGCAGGGGCTCGATCAGCTCAACCGCCTGCGCGCCTTCGACATGGGCGTTGACCTGTTGCCAGGGCAAATGCA
The DNA here is from genome assembly GCF_007680745.1 of Pseudomonas sp. DE0010. Lineage (NCBI taxonomy): Bacteria > Pseudomonadati > Pseudomonadota > Gammaproteobacteria > Pseudomonadales > Pseudomonadaceae > Pseudomonas > Pseudomonas sp. DE0010. Next base: position 202,247 of record NZ_VEJQ01000005.1, on the reverse strand, counting down.
GGGTGGCACGCGCGTCGTGGTCCAACCGCGCCGGGCAGACGGACGCTGGCATTTCGATACGCGGTTCGACAACCGGGGCAGCGATTTTACCGGGCGCCACCGGCTGACGGCAGGCATCGGTGTGGACAGCCCGCTGCATCTCAATGACGACCTGCGCTTGTCGCTGACGCATACGGTGCTGGGTGGCCCGGGCCGTAGCCAGGGTGTTTCGCTGTACTACAGCGTCCCCTACGGCCGCTGGAGCTTTGCCCTGAGTGCAAGCGAATTGCGCTACCAGGCCCCGCTGCCCAGCAGCAGGCTGAGCGCAGATGGCCGGAGCCGTTATCAAGGGCTGAGCGCCGAGCGCGTGCTGTGGCGTGGCCAACGGGGGATGCTCAGCGCCTCACTGCGGCTCGACCGCAAGGCGCTGGTCAACCGCAATGCCGGGACAGTCATCGTGCAGCAGAGCCCTACCCTCACCTCCGTTGAAGCCGGGCTGAACCTGCTGTGGCTGCAACATGGCCTGTGGAACGGCTACCTGGGCGTGGCCCAGGGCGTCCCGATGCTCGGCGCCGACCGCGAACCCTTGGGCGTACAGCGCCTGCGGCCCGACTTCAGGAAATACCGCGCCAGCCTGCTCTACATCGGCCAAGGCCCGGCCAGCCAGCCGTGGCGCTGGCAGAGCGAACTCAACGGGCAGTACAGCCAGGATGCACTGCCGGCCGTTGAGCAAATGCTGGTCAGCGACGATTCGGCGGTACGCGGGTTCCGCTTGCAGACCTATTCCGGCGCCACCAGCGCGGTGTGGCGAAACACAGTCAGCTACCCCCTGCCCCAAACGTGGGGCGCACCGCTGCACGTGCGCCCCTACATCGGCCTTGACCTGGGCTGGACCCGCACCGCTGCTGGCTCACCGTCGCAGCGCCTGGCCGGTGCGGCAGCCGGCCTGGAATTTAGCCTGCCAGGCAGCCGACTGCGCCTGGACTACCAGCGCGCGCTATACGCCAGCGACCACCCAGGCCGGCCCAATGAGCCTGGTTTCTGGGTGCTGGACTGGTCGATGACCCTTTGATTCACCCACAACAATGAGAAAAACCATGAAGACATCCTCGCCCCCTCTTTGCATCCAGCCCGATACCTTGCGCTGGGCCATCTTTCTGATCGTGCTCGGCTCTACCAGCGCATTGGCCGAAGGCGGCCTGGACGCCGCCAACGGCCCTGGTGGCACCCCGCTCATCAACAACGGCCACGGTGTCCCGGTGATCGAGATCGTCCCGCCCGATGCCAACGGCCTCTCGCACAACCAGTTCAACCAGTACAACGTCGACCGTGCAGGCCTGGTGCTGAACAACGCCACCCAGGCTGGGCAATCGCAGCTGGCCGGTGCCCTGGCCGCCAACCCTCAGTTCCAGGGGCAGGCAGCGTCGACCATCCTCAACGAAGTGGTCAGCCGCAGTGCCTCACTGATTCAGGGCCCCCAGGAAATCTTTGGCCGTGCTGCCGACTACATCCTGGCCAACCCCAACGGCATCACCCTCAACGGCGGCAGCTTCATCAACACCACGCGTGCAGGCTTTCTGGTAGGCACCCCAGAGTTCGAGCAGCAGCAGCTCAAGTACCTCAATACCCTCGACGCCAGCGGCACCCTGCAGGTGCTGGACGGCGGCCAGAGCAATGCCGACGGCGCTCTCGCGTTGATTGCGCCGCGCATCGACAGCCAAGGCCTGCTGGCGGCCGCGACCACCCTGGACATCACCGCTGGCCGCAACCGGATCGATCACGCTAGCGGCGCGGTCGTCGAGCACCGTGCCGCCACGCCGGCCAGCATCGACGCCAGCCTGTTCGGTGCCATGCAGGCGGGGCGCATCCGCGTGGTGAGCACTGCCGAAGGTGCGGGTGTGCGGGTACGAGCCCCCCTGGTCAGTGCCACGGATGGCATCGAAATGGCGTCGGCGGGCAACCTGGACGTGCTGGGTACGGCGGCCAGCCCAGCCGTCCTGCACAGCGGGCAAGGCCCCTTGAAGCTCGATGCACAGGGCGATCTGGTACTGCGCACCGTAGAGGCCAAAGCACCCCGCATCGAAGCCCGGGCGGGCCAGGCCCTGACCCTCGACGCCCAGGCCCTTGAGCGGGTCAAGCATGACAACGAGCAATGGAGCAAGAAGTTCCTGTTCGTCACGCGCGAAACCTACGACCGCGACACCACGACCACCGACACCCAGCAGCACGGCACCCGCCTGGAGGCCGACGACAGCATCGTGCTTACCTCCGGCGGCGACATGCGCATGACCGCCGCCACCTTGCAAGCGGGCAATGGGCTGAATCTGGACAGCGGGGGCAACCTGGACATCCTGGCGGGTATCGACAGCCAGGCCATCCAGGAAAAGATCCGTCACCGCAAGGACCTTTGGCGCGGTGACAGCGACACGGACACCTTCACCGAGCGCGCCCAGGGCAGCACGCTCACCGCAGGGCAGATGCAGGTGCAGACGGCTGGCAACCTGAACGTGCAAGGCAGCACCCTGCACAGCCGCGGCGACCTGGCCATCACGGCCAAGGAGGGCATGATCACCACGACGCAGCTGCAGGAGCAGGGTACGCGCCGTGATTATCGCGGTGACCTGGTGTCCGGTACGTTCTTCGGCGATCACAAGGGCAACGAGAAAAAGGGCCGCAACCTGGCAGGCAGCACCCTCACCAGCGATGGCATCCTGACCGTCACAGCCGACAAGCTCACCGTCAAAGGCAGCACGGTGGTAGGCCAGCAGGATGCGACGCTGCACAGCCAGCAAGGCTCGCTGGCCGTGGAGGCGGACAAAGGCACCAGCACCCGGACCGACCATGCACGCGACAGCAAGCTGTTCGGCCTGATTGCCAGCGACAGCCGCAGCACTGAGCGCAACGAAGCGGTGCTGGTCAGCGAGGTGGGGGCGCAGAGCAACCTGCGCCTGGTCAGTGCCGAGGATTTGCGTATCGAGGGCGCCAATGTCAGCGCTGGCGGTCATCTTGGCCTCGAAGCCAAGGGCAATGTGGCAATCACTGGCACGCAGGCGACCGAGCAACGCGAGGTTCGAAACCAGCAGCGCACCCTCACCGCCAGCGCCGGGCAGACCAAGGAGGCCGACGGCGACAAGCCCGGTTCTCGCCAGTACAAGGCCAGCGTGGGCTATGACGTTGTCACCCGCACTGGCCAGGAGCAGAAAATCGAAAACGTGGGTAGCCAGCTCAAGGGGGCTTTGGTGAGTGTCAAATCCGATGCCGATGTGCAGGTCACCGGTTCCACCATCAACGCCCTGGCCGGGGACCTGGACATCGACGCCCGCAAGGTGACCTTGGGCGCCACTCACACTACCCACGAAACCACCACGACCACCACCCAGAGTGGAGGCGGCCTTACGCTGACCGGCGGGATCGATCGGCTAGGCAGCCAGTTCGATGGTCATCACCAGCGTGGCGTACAGACCAACCGTGAGCAGAAGGTGCAGCGCACCGAACTGCAGGCAAGCGGCAACGTACGGTTGCGCAGCAACGAGCTGGTGACCGAGGCCGCGCGGGTAAACGCTGGCGAAGCATTGCAGGTTACCGCCACCCATATGGAGAACCGTGCGGTGCAGAACATCTCCGAGCAAACCCAACGCCAGGATGACTGGTCTGCCAGCCTCGGCGGGAGCCTGGAATACCGTGATCTCACCCGGCCCATTGAGCGTCTGGTGCTGGGTGAAGAAGCTGCCCGCTTTCAGCAGGCCTCGCCCGAAGACGCGATGGTGGCGCCCAGCGTAGGCGCCGACATGACCGTCGAGCACCTCAAGCGCCTGGAAAACCAGCGCCGTGGCTTTGCCCAAGTCAGCGAACTGTCCGGTGCCAGCGTGCAGGTCAAGGTCGATACCCTCAAGGATCAGGGCACCGCCTGGCGAGCCAATGCGGGCGCGCTCGACATTCAGGCGCAGCACCATGACATGCAGGCTGCGGCCAATACCGAGCACAAGCGCGAGCAGCGCCTGACCGTCGGTGCAGATGCTCGGCTGGATACCACCACCGGTCAGGACCTGAACGTTCGCGCGGCCGGCAACGGCGGTTCTCTGGATCGCCAGAGCACTGTCAGCACGGCTGTGGCGGGCTCCCTGTATGGCCAGCAGGGTATCAAGGTGCAGTTGGGCAGCGATGGTCGTTATGAAGGCACACGTATCGATGGAGGCAAAGGCGACGTGCGCATGCACAGCGAGGGTACGCTGGAACTGGCCCAAGCTACTGACCGTGAAGCGCGCCAATCCAGCCAGCTGGACGGCAATGCCTGGGTCAAGGTAGGCAACCGCCCCGGCAGTACCGGTGTCGATGGGCGCGGCTATCTGGATCATGCGCGCAATGACCAGGCCACCAGCACAGCTCAGGTGGCGCAAATCGACAGCAAGGGCCAGGTGGTGTTGACCAGCCGTGGCGACCTGACGCTCGAAGGCACGCGCATCGGTAGCCGCGAAGCCCCGACGGGCGATATCACGCTGCACAGCGATGGCCAGTTGCAGGTCAAGGCGGCTACCTCCACACAAGAGGCCAGTGGCGCGAAGCTGGGCGGCGGCCTGGAGTTGGCCGCCAAGACCGGCACAACGCAAGGCGGGGGCCTAGGTGGCCACTTTGGCAATGGCAAGCAGGAGGAGAACGCGCGCCAGGCCATCGACGCGCAGTTTGCCAGTAACGGTCGCCTCAGCGTGACCAGCAGCGCACGCGACGCGCAGGCTTTGCAGGTCCAGGGGTTGCAAGCCAGCGCCAAGGAAATCGTGCTCGATGCCATGAACGGCGGCATGCGGCTGGAAGCCTCGTCGAACCAGGAACTGCGCAATAACCTCGACATCACCGCCGGTGCCGGTTTCAACGCCAGCAGTGGCGCACTGGACACGCGGGGCCTGCATGGCCGTCTGAAGGTAGACATGGACAAGCGCGACAACCTCACCTGGAACGCCGGCAACCTGCGTGCCGAGCGCATCGCGCTGCACAGCGGCGGCGATGCCAGCCTCGAAGGCATCAGCCTGGACGCCGCGCGGATCGAAGGTGCCATAGAGGGCGATCTGCGTGTGGCCAGCCTGATGGACCGCGTCAATAACCTCAGCGTCAAGGGTGATGCCAGGCTCAGTCAGGAAAAGAACCCACAAGGCTATGTCAACGCTGCTACATCGCTGGCCGGGCCGCTAGGCGGCAAAGTCGGCGAAAAAGCCGGCCCTGCCCTGAGCAAGGCTGATCCGGGCTTCTCCCCTACCCTGCGACTTGAGGTGGTCCACGAGCAACGCGACAGTGTCGCCCAACAGGCCACGCTCAAAGGCAGCGAGGGCATCGCCTTGCAGGTTGGCGGCAATGCCCAGTTGATCGGTGCCCGCCTGCAATCGGCCAGGGGCGAAGTCAAGCTGGACGCCAACTCGATCAAGCAGCAAACCCTGAGCGGCAGCGACTACCGGCGGGCTGTTTCGATCGATGCGTCCAATTCCCCTGTGGACCTGGGCACCGCCATTGCCGAAATTGCCAAGGGCAAAGGGGCTGCAGAGGGTGAAAACGCCCTGGATCTCGGGCTGATCCGCACCAGTGGGCATAACCGCAACGAGCAGTGGGCATCGAGCCTGGGCGCCAAGCGCGACTGAGCAACCTTGGCAGAGCGCCCCTTTGCGGGGCCTCTTCAAATGCGCCACAGGGTTGCAACGTCCGCTCATGGTTCTGCAAACCAAACGTCACAATCGCCCACTAGAGTGCGGCCTGAACTCTGCAACGCAAGGACATGTGATGAGTCGTGACACCGGCGACAATCTGGACCGCAACCCCAGCACCAACACGGCCATGGCCACCGTCATGGACATTTACCTGAGCCGACGCAGTGTGATGCGCGGCGGCCTGGCCGCCGCCGTCACCCTGATCGCCGGCACCAGCCTGGGCGGTTGTTTCAACGGTGCTGATACCCGCAGGCCCGCCGGCCCTGGCGGGCCGGTCACCGGCAACGCTGCCAGATCAGGGCTGGCGCTGGGCTTCGACTCGATCCCCGGGTCACGCACCGATGCGTGCACCCTTGCCAAGGGCTACCGCGCACGCGTGCTGGCCCCCTGGGGAACACCGCTTAACCGGGACGCCGCGCCCTGGAAGCCGGACGGCAGCAATACCTCTGTCGACCAGGCCAACGCCATGGGCATGCACCATGACGGCATGCATTTCTTCCCCATCGATGGCAGCTCGGATGATGGCTTGCTGGCCATCAACTTCGAGTACATCGACCCTGCAGCCTTGCACCCGGCTGGCCCAACCAGATCGGCTAACGGCAAACGGCCTGCAGAAGAAGTTCGCAAGGAGATCAACGCACATGGCGCTGGCGTAGTACGCCTGCGCAACGTGCACGGCCACTGGCAGGTCGTGGAGAACGATCCACTGAACCGGCGCTTCACCACTGCCTCGCCCATGCACATCAGCGGCCCGCTGCGCGGCACCGCTCACGTCAAGACCCCCTACTCCACCGCCGGCACCCACTGCCGTGGCACCAACAACAACTGCGGCAATGGCTACACGCCCTGGGGCACCTACCTTACGTGTGAAGAGAACTGGCCAGGCATTTTCGTCAACCGAGGCACGTGCCCGGAGGATCAGCGCCGCTTGGGGGTGGCTACCTCCAGCAGTCAGTACCAGTGGGAAAGCGCCGCGGGTGATAGCAGTGAAGACGCTGGCGAGTTTGCCCGTTTCGACGTCACGGCCACAGGCACCAGTGCGCTGGAGGATTACCGTAACGAAGCCAGCACTTACGGCTACATCGTCGAAATCGACCCGTATGACCGCACCGCCCTGGCGACCAAGCGCACGGCGCTGGGGCGTTTTCGTCACGAAGGCTGTGCACCGGGGGTACCCGTCGCCGGTAAGCCTCTGGTGTGGTACATGGGTGACGATTCGAACAACGAGTACCTGTACAAGTGGGTGTCGCAGGCGCCGTGGGACCCCGCCGACGCTCAGGCTGCCGACCGCTTGGCCACCGGGGCCAAGTACCTCGACCACGGCACACTATATGTGGCTCGCTTCGATGCCGATGGCACGGGGGTATGGTTACCGCTGGACGTGCTTACCCCTACCATCGTGGGTGGCACGTTGGGTGCGCGCTTTGGCGACCTGCCAGGCATCTTGCTCAATACCCGTGGTGCTGCCGACGCGGTGGGCGCCACGCCGATGGATCGGCCCGAATGGACCACCGTCAATCCGCTCAACGGCGATGTGTACCTTACGCTGACCAACAACAGTGCGCGCACACCGGACAAGGTTGATGCGGCCAATCCACGCGGGCCCAATCGTCATGGTCATATCATTCGCTGGCATGACAGCGACGATCACCTGCGTTTCACCTGGGACATCTTCGTGTTTGGCGCCAACGCGGGCGGTGCGGCTGAGATCAACCGTTCTGGCTTGACGGAGCTGAACCAGTTCGCCAGCCCTGACGGGATGCGATTCGATAGTCGCGGGGTGCTGTGGTTCGAGACGGATAACAGTGAGTCGACGGTCAGTGACTACACCAATGACCAGCTGTTGGCGGTGATTCCAGGTCTGCTGGTGGATGCGGCGGGGCGGCAGGTGCCGGTGAATGGGGAGAACCAAGGGGGGTTGCGGCGGTTTTTCGTGGGGCCCAATGGGTGTGAGGTGACGGGGATTGCGTTTACGCCGGATAACAGGACGTTGTTTGTCAATATTCAGCATCCGGGGAACTGGCCAGTTTCGGAAGATGCTACCGAGGGTGCTTTTGGGGGGAAGCGGGTTAGGCCGCGGTCTTCTACGGTGGTGATTCAGCGGGAGGATGGGGGGGAGATTGGGACGGGTTGATTGGGTGCTGGATGGGGGTTCTTATGTTATTCGGTTTTAGGTCCTGAGTTCAGAGCTCCAAGCTCCAAGCTCCAAGCTCCAAGCTCCAAGCTCCAAGCTCCAAGCTCCAAGCTCCAAGTTTTCAGATCTAAGTTCTAAGTTCTAAGTTCTAAGTTCTAAGCTCTAAGTTCTAAGTTCTAAGTTCTAAGCTCTAAGCTCTAAGCTCTAAGCTCTAAGCTCTAAATTTTATTGAGAAATTTAAGCGGATGCGGGGGCGCTTTTATCGATGAGATATTCATTGGCGAGGGTGGCGCACAGTCACCTTTCCGCCCTTACGGCGGCTCACTTTTTGTCTTGTCAAAAAGTGAGCAAAAACCGCCTGCTCCTATCATCCGGCCCCTACGCTGCGCTCCGGGGTTCCCTCGCTCCGGGCTTGCTCCCGGGAGGACCGCGCTGCAGGCCCCATCCTGGGGCCCAGCGCTTGACAGGCATCCATGCCTGTCACCTCCCTCCGCAAGCCCTGCGCTCGGCCTCCTGAAGTCGCGATCTGCGGCGCCTGAACTACCGCGCGCTTAGAAGCAAAAGCAAAAGCAACGGCAACGGCAACGGCAACGGCAACGGCAACGGCAACGGCAACGGCAACGGCAACATAGGACCGTGGCGCCAAAAGGCTATCGATTTATTCGATAAAATAAAGCCGATATTTACGCTTATTTTAGATGTTTAAGAAGCGCATGATGGCCCTATTCCACCTTTTGAAGGAGTCCAATCATGCTTCAACTACGACCATTCAACACCCTCGGCGCCGCCAACCACGGCTGGCTCGATGCGCATCATCACTTCTCGTTCGCCGAGTACTACGACCCAACCCGCATGCACTGGGGCAACCTGCGAGTCTGGAACGACGACATCATTGCCGCTGGCAGCGGGTTCCCACCCCACCCTCACCGGGACATGGAAATCATCACCTACGTCCGCGAAGGGGCCATTACCCATGAAGACAATCTGGGCAATAAAGGCCGGACCGAGGCTGGCGACGTGCAGGTGATGAGCGCCGGCACAGGCATCGCGCACAGTGAGTACACCCAAGAGGACAGCGAGGCGCGCATTTTCCAGATCTGGATCGTGCCCGAGCGCACTGGTGATGCACCGTCCTGGGGTACACGCCCGTTTCCCAAGGGTGAACGCGGCGAAGGCTTCGTGACCCTGGCCAGTGGCAGAGATGGCGATGAAGGCAGCCTGCCGATTCGTACCGATGCCCGCCTGGTCGCCGCAACGCTGCGCGCCGGAGAAACCGCCGAATACCGGTTCGACCCCAAGCGTCGCGGCTACCTCGTCCCGGCCAAGGGCCGCATCGAGGTCAATGGGCTGCAGGCCAATGCCCGGGACGGCGTGGCCATCGCCGAGGAAACGCTGCTGCAGGTCACCGCCCTGGAAGACAGCGAGATCGTGCTGGTGGACGTCGCCTGAAACGCTGGCACTCAGCCGGGCCGGCCCCTCAAGGATTGCCCGGCTGAGCCAGCTCAGCCAGCACTTCGGCGGACGTGATGACCTGGCGGAAATGATGCTCCCACAAGGCGATGCCCATCTTCGCCGTGCGATCCAGCGAGGAGCCGACAGTCATGTCGGTCACCAGAGTCGGCATCAACCCGGCATCGAACAGCGCGAAACCGGCTGCCAGCACACAGGTGTCGGTCTGCAAACCGCTCACCAGCACACGCTCCACCCCGAGACCGCGCAGGTACTCGATCATCTCTTTATCCGGTCCGTAACCATGCTTGATGAACACCCGATCGGCTTCGATCAGGCTTTCATCCTGGGCAGCCGGGTGCCAGCCCAATTGCCGCTCGAAAGGTGTCACCCGCTCATTGTGCAACTCGACCGAGGCGATGGTAGGTATGTTGGCCGACAGCAGTCGCAGGCCGTCGACCAACCATTCCGGCGGGCTGAATGTGGACTGCACGTCCACGATGAGCAGGACCTGACGCATGAGCACCTTCCGTCATGAAAAAGTCACGGAGTATACCCGCCTGGGCCTGACAAGCGCGTTGAAGCCCTACCCACTCATGCACGACGATGCTCGGCCAGGCTGATGAACAAATCTTCATGCAGGCTTGAGCCCCGCAGGCTCGGGCGGCCTGGGCGCGGCCCACCTCACCGCGCTGCGCGGCGCCTTGAGGCGGGCATGCAGCTTGCGTAGCATCACTGCCCCACCCGGCACCAGCCCGTTACCAACGCCTGCCCGCCCAGCTTTCTACAGACAGAGCCCATGCCCCAACCGATCCCCCTCAAGGACCATGAAAAGGAAAAGCACCTGGTCAACCGCCGGCTCCTGGCCTGCGCTGCGCTGGTCTTCAGCCTGGTCGCCATCCTGATTGGTCGGTTGTATGTGCTGCAAGTCATCCAGCATGACCAGCAAAGCGCTGTGTCAGAGAACAATCGCGTCCATGTGCTGCCGATCGCACCCGAGCGAGGCTTGATCTACGACCGCAATGGCACTGTGCTGGCCGACAACAAGCCCAGCTTCGACCTGACCATGACCCGTGAACGGACCGGCGGCGACAGCGCCAAGGTGCTCGACACCCTGACCCAGGTGTTGGGGCTGGATGACGAGGACCGCAAGCAGTTCGACAAGGACCTGCGACGCGGGCGCAAACCCTTCGAGCCGGTCACCTTGATGGTGGGCTTGAACGAACAGCAGATTGCCTTGATTGCCGTCAACCAGTTCCGGCTGCCGGGCCTTGAGGTGGAGCCGCAATTCATTCGCGAATACCCGCTGGGCGAGCACTTCGCCCATTCGGTCGGCTACGTAGGCCGCATCAACGAAAAAGAGGCCAAGACCCTGGACAGCACCGAGTACCGGGGGACTCAGTCGATCGGCAAGACGGGCATCGAACGTTTCTATGAAAGTCAGTTGCACGGCCACGTAGGCTACGAGGAAGTCGAGACCAACGCCCAGGGCCGGGTGATGCGTGTGCTCAATCACAAGGCCCCCACGCCAGGCCAGGACATCGTGCTGACCCTCGATGCCCACCTGCAACTGGCGGCGGAAAAGGCCCTGGGCGAGCGCCGAGGCTCGGTGGTGGTGCTGGACCCGGCCAACGGCGATGTGCTGGCGATGGTCAGCAACCCGGGGTTCGATCCCAACCTGTTCGTCAAGGGCATCAGCTTCAAGCAGTACGCACAACTGCGCGACTCCATCGACCGCCCCCTGTTCAACCGCGTGCTGCGCGGGCTGTATGCCCCAGGTTCGACGGTCAAGCCCGAAGTGGCCATTGCCGGGCTGGACAGCGGCGTGATCACGCCGAGCAACCGGGTGTTCGACCCGGGTTACTACGAGTTGCCCAACTACGATCACAAATACCGTAACTGGAACCGCAGCGGTGATGGCTGGGTAGACATGTACACCGCGATCATGCGTTCCAACGACACCTACTTCTACGACCTGGCGCACAAACTGGGTATCGAGCGCCTGCACGACTACATGGCCGAATTCGGCCTTGGCCAGAAGGTGTCGCTGGACATGTTCGAAGAAGCGGCAGGGCTGATGCCTTCGGCCCAATGGAAGCGCGCGACCCGCCGACAGCCCTGGTTCCCCGGTGAAACGTTGATTCTGGGTATTGGTCAGGGCTACATGCAGGTCACGCCATTGCAACTGGCGCAAGCCACCAGCCTGCTGGCCAGCAAAGGCGTATGGCATCGCCCGCACCTGGCGATGACCGTCGGTGGCGATGCGCCCATCGATCCTAACCCCATGCCCGATATCGTGCTGCACGACAAACGCGCCTGGGATCAGGTGAGCCAGGGTATGCAAATGGTCATGCACGACCCGCGCGGCATCGCGCGCGCTGCCGCCGCTGGCGCGCAATACCGCATTGCCGGCAAGAGCGGTACGGCCCAGGTGGTGGCCATCAAGCAAGGGGAACGCTACAACCGCAACAAGACCCTGGAACGACACCGTGACAACGCCTTGTTCGTCGGGTTCGCCCCGGCCGAGCACCCCAGCGTGGTCGTGGCGGTGATGATCGAAAACGGCGAAGCCGGTGGGCGGGTGGCAGGCCCGGTAGTGCGCGAGGTCATGGATGCCTACCTGCTGGACGAACAAGGTCATCTAAAGCCCGAATACGCCGGCAGCTCGGCGGGCAAGTCACCTGCCCACGGCTGAAAGCAAAGCCCGCAGGCGGTCAGGCCTTGCGTTCAGGGCGCAACGCGGGGCATCAGATCGTAGGGGTGCTGCCACCCCGGCAACGCCTGCAGTCGCGCTTTCCAGGCTTCGATGTGCGTGTACTGCTGCACGTTCATGCCGGTATCCTCGGGCATGAACACATAACCGGCCAGCGACAAGTCGGCGATGGTCACCCGCGCGCCGACCATGAACGGTGTACCGGCCAGGTGCGCATCGACGATGCGGTAGGCCGCGGCGGCCCGCTCGCGCAGGAACGTCGTCACCTCGGTTTCGCCCGTCTTCTTCAGGCACAACAAAAAGCGCAGCGCCGCGTAGTAGCTGGTGAACTTGTGGTTGTCGAACAGCATCCAGCGCCAGATCTCACGCCGCTCTTCTTCACTCTGGGGGCCGAACTGGCCTGTTTGTGCGCTCAAGTAGTCGAGGATCAACGCCGACTGGGTCAAGCAGGTGCCCCCATGCATCAGCACCGGCACCTCACCCTGCTCGTTCACCTCGTCGCGCCACATCGGGTCACGGGTCTGGCCATTGAAGAAGTCCACGAACACCGGCTGCCAGTCCTGGCCGGTCAGTTCGAGCATCAGCGCAGCCTTGTAGGCATTGCCGGATTCGGCGAAACAATGCAGCGTGTACTCGGACATGGTGCAGCCCTCTATGGCTGTCGGGGTAGGCCGCTGAGCAGAGCACGCGGATGCCGATGCGGTCAATCCGGGCCTGACGTCGATGTTGGCCAGGCCCGTTGACCCGCCCAACCCTGCCCCGCCTGAGCAGACCATCGGCTAACGCTTCGGTGAGGGAACTCCACCTGCATGCGTAGCCTCTCACCAATAGTGGTAATCCCCTGGGCTTCACCTATTGGAGAACACGACATGCGCCAACTTGCCCTCGTACCCGCACTGCTGCTTCTATTGCCTGCCGGCGCTGCCATGGCCCGCGTCGACGGCCGCGACATTGCCACTTCGGCCGGTGTCTCGGCTTCGCTGTACTCGACGTTCAAGGATGACAAACGCATCATTCCTGCCCGTGACGAGCTGTCTGCGTTCGTCGCCAGCGGTGGTGCCATTCGTGGTGCCTACGTGGAAGCTGCCTTGCAGCAAGCACGCAAGGACCACCCCGGCCTGCAAGTCAACGATGAAGAACTCGCTCGCGCCATCCTCTCCCAGGACGACCCTCTGGTCGCCCAGCAATGACTGCCGCCGGCGTTGGCCCTCGTTGTGGCCAGCGCCGGTCGTAGCCCGCCCCGCAAGCCCTAAGTCCAGACTGGGGCTACACTCGTCATGACCCTATAAGAACAACGCATCCAGGTGAGATGACGATGCTGTATGACGAACGCGTCGACGGCGCGCTGCCGACGGTTGATCGCGAGCTTTTGATTCAGTGCCTGCGCGATGCGCTGCCTGACCTTAAGGTGCTGCACCGCGATGAAGACCTCAAGCCGTATGAATGCGACGGTCTGGCGGCGTACCGTACGGTGCCGCTGCTGGTGGTGTTACCCGAGCGCGTAGACCAGGTGCAGAGTGTGCTGCAGCTTTGCCACCGGCTCACCGTACCGGTCGTGGCTCGCGGCGCCGGGACCGGGCTGTCTGGCGGTGCCATGCCCTTGGCCAAAGGCGTGTTGCTGGTGATGGCGCGGCTCAATCGTATTCTCGAAGTCAGCCCCCAAGGCCGCTTCGCTCGCGTCCAGCCGGGCGTGCGCAACTTGGCCATTTCCCAGGCCGCCGCCCCTTACGGGTTGTACTACGCCCCCGACCCTTCATCGCAGATCGCCTGCACCATCGGCGGCAATGTCGCTGAAAACGCAGGCGGCGTGCATTGCCTGAAATACGGCCTGACCGTTCATAACATCCTCAAACTGGAGGTGTTTACCGTGGAAGGTGAACGGCTGACCCTGGGTAGCGATGCGCTCGACAGCCCTGGGTTCGACCTTCTAGCGCTGTTCACCGGCTCCGAAGGCATGCTGGGGATCGTCACCGAGGTGACCGTGCGGCTGCTACCCAAGCCACCCGTGGCACGGGTCCTGCTGGCCAGCTTCGACCGGGTCGAGGACGCCGCGCGGTCCGTTGCCCACATCATTGCCGCCGGCATCATTCCCGGGGGCCTGGAAATGATGGATAACCTGGCCATTCGGGCGGCCGAGGACTTCATCCATGCCGGATACCCAGTGGAGGCAGCCGCCATCCTCTTGTGTGAACTCGACGGGGTCGAGGCCGATGTGCACGAAGACTGCGAACGGGTGGCCACACTGTTCACCCAGGCCGGTGCCAGCGAGGTGCGGCTGGCGTGTGACGAGGCGCAGCGTGCACGGTTCTGGGCAGGACGCAAGAATGCCTTCCCTGCCGTCGGCCGCTTGTCCCCGGACTACTACTGCATGGACGGTACGATTCCGCGGCGTGAGCTACCCCGCGTGCTGGTGCGGATTAGTGAAATGGCGCGCGAGCATGGGCTGCGGGTGGCCAATGTGTTCCATGCAGGTGACGGCAATATGCACCCGCTGATCCTGTTCGACGCCAACCAGCCTGGCGAGCTGGAGCGGGCCGAGTCCCTGGGTGGAAAAATCCTGGAGCTGTGCGTGGCCGTTGGTGGGAGCATCACCGGGGAGCATGGGGTCGGCCGGGAGAAGATCAACCAGATGTGCGCCCAGTTCACCCATGACGAGCTGCGGGTGTTTCACGCCGTCAAGGCTGCATTCGACCCGCAAGGCTCGCTCAACCCTGGCAAGAACATTCCCACGCTGCACCGCTGCGCCGAATTCGGTGCGCTGCACGTGCACCACGGGCAGTTGCCCTTCCCTGCGCTGGAGCGGTTTTGATGGGCACGGACCAGGATGCAAGCCAGGCGTTGCTCGAGCAGGTTCGCCAGGCGCTGGATGCCGGTACGCCCTTGCGCATCCAGGGCAGTGGCAGCAAGGCCATGATCGGCCATGCCGTCAACGGGCAAGTGCTCGATACACGCGGCCATCGCGGCATCGTCAGTTACGACCCCACGGAGCTGGTGTTGACGGCTCGCGCCGGTACGCCGTTGCGCGACATCGAGGCGGCGTTGCAGGAAAAGGGGCAGATGCTGGCGTGCGAGCCACCGCACCTGGGCCCGGGTGCCACCTTGGGCGGCATGGTGGCGGCTGGCTTGTCCGGGCCCAGGCGGCCCTGGTCAGGATCGGTCCGTGACTTCGTGCTGGGCACACAGGTAATCACAGGCCAGGGCAGCGTGCTGCGCTTCGGCGGCCAAGTGATGAAAAACGTGGCCGGGTATGATCTTTCACGGTTGCTGGCAGGCAGTTTCGGCTGCCTGGGTGTGCTGACCGAGGTGTCGCTCAAGGTCCTGCCCGTGCCGCGGCACTGCGTAAGCCTGCGCCTTGGAATGGATCGCAGCCAGGCCTTGGCCGCGCTCACGCGCTGGGGCTCGGAACCACTGCCGCTCAGTGGTGCCTGCCACGATGGACAAGCATTGTTCGTGCGCCTGGAAGGTGGCGAGGGTTCGGTAGCGTCGGCCCGCCAGCGCCTGGGGGGCGAGTACGTGGACGGCGAGTTCTGGACGCAACTGCGTGAGCAGCGCCTGGCATTCTTCACCCAGGGCAGCGAGCCCTTGTGGCGTGTGTCGGTACCCCTCGCAACAGGTGAACTGCACCTGCCGGGACGCCAATGGCTGGACTGGGCAGGCGCCCAGCGCTGGCTGCGGACAGACGCCCCAGCCCATGCCATTCACCGCATCGCCGAACAGGCGGGTGGCCACGCGCTGTGCCTCACCCCAGGCCAGGCCCCCTACCCGCCCTTGTCGGAGCCGCTGATGCGTTACCACCGGAGCCTCAAGGCCCAACTGGACCCCAAGCGCATCTTCAATCCTGGCCGTCTGTACCCGGACCTCTGAGGGCAGCCCATGCAGACCAACCTGAGTGACAGCGCACGCACACTCGAGCGCGCCGACGAGGCAGAACGCATCCTGCGCGCGTGCGTACATTGCGGCTTCTGCACCGCGACCTGCCCCACCTACCAGCTGCTTGGCGATGAGCTCGATGGCCCGCGCGGGCGCATCTACCTGATCAAGCAGGTGCTCGAAGGCCAGCCCGCCACTACCAGCACTCAGTCTCACCTGGACCGATGCCTGTCGTGTCGCAGCTGCGAAACCACTTGCCCGTCGGGTGTGCGTTACCACGACCTGCTGGACATTGGCCGAGACGTCGTGGAGCAGCAGGTGCCAAGGCCACTGGGCCAGCGCCTGTTACGTCACGGCCTGCGCTTTGCGATGGTGCGCCCCGCCGTTTTCAAGGCCCTGCTGCGAACTGGCCAAGCCCTGCGCCCCTGGCTACCGGCGCAGGCCCAGCAAAAGGTGCCTTTGCAAAAGGCGGCTGGCCTGATGCGCCCGGCGGTTCGCCATCCGCGGCGTGTCCTGATGCTCGAGGGGTGTGTGCAACCGGCATTGTCACCGGCGACCAACGCCGCGGCGGCGCGCATGCTTGATCGCCTCGGTATCAGCGTGACCCCTGCACCGGCCGAAGGTTGCTGTGGAGCAGTGGACTACCACCTCAATGCCCAGGCGCAAGGCTTGCAGCGCGCACGGAGGCGCATCGATGCCTGGTGGCCAGCCGTTGAGGCCGGCATCGAGGCCATCGTGATCCCAGCAAGCGGCTGCGCCGCGTTCGTGCGCGAGTATGCTCACCTGTTGGCTGCCGACCCGGCCTATGCAGCCAAGGCGGCGCGGGTCAGCAGCCTGTGCCGTGACCTGGTGGAAGTCCTGGGGGAGGCGCCCATCGAGCAGCTGGCGGTGCCCGCCGGACGGCGCCTGGCGTTTCACTGTCCGTGCACTCTGCAACATGCCTTGAAACTGGGTGGCGCTGTGGAAGCGCTATTGATCCGGCTGGGGTTTACCCTGACTCCGGTCACCGATGCCCACCTGTGCTGTGGCTCGGCAGGCACCTATTCGCTGACCCAGCCAGGGTTGTCCAGGCAGCTGCGCGACAACCGGCTGGACGCCCTGGAACGCGGGCAACCGGACGAGATAGCCACCGCCAACATCGGCTGCCAGGTACATTTGAATGGCGCAGGGCGCACCGCGGTTCGGCACTGGGTAGAGATCGTCGAAGAAGCGCTCAGGCACGCAGAAGATCGCGCCGGGGCGATCGAGGGATAGGCACCCCCTGCCGCCTTGTGCATCTCGTCCTTGGTAAGCTTCATCGTCGCCCATTTACTTTATTGGGATTTTTCACCAGTCAACCTAGGAACCGTCCTACTTGTCGCATGGCAGAGCAGAAAACATGATCGACGCAGTCGCCCCCACACAGGACGCTGGCATGCTCGCCAACCCGCACCTTCTTGCCGAACTGCGCAGCCACCTGCGCGAACTGCTCACCCATGACCTGGCTAACCCAGACCAGGACCCTCATCTCTCTGGCGTCATGTTCTTCTGCGTCACCGACGAGCCATCCAGGCAATTGATCGAGCGAATCGAACTGCTCGCCAGCGAAGCGTTTTTCGATGCTCGGGGCCGGGCCATCACCCATCACATGAAGGCCGCCGTCGTGGAAGGGGTTCAGATCAAGCGCTGCCGTAGCGCCCCTGCCGACGAAACCCGCATCCGCATCATTCTCTCGGGCAAAGGCTACATCACGGTGAGCATGGCCAGGGCGTAAGCAGTCTTGCTGCTGCGTGAGCAGGCACCTCGCCGTACGCAATCCGCTATCCTGAGCGCTCTCTTGCTTTGGAATGCTCCATGGAACTGCATATTCGCCTGGTGGGCCGCAAAGGCTTGGCTGCCCAGCTCTACGCGCAGTTGCGCGCGGGCATCGAATGCGGTCACCTGGCGGCTGGCAGCCAGTTGCCGCCCAGCCGCCTGCTGGCCGAGCAATTGGGAGTGTCGCGCAAGACCGTCGCGGACGCCTATGCGCGCCTCACCCAGGACAACCTGCTGAGCGCGGTAGTCGGCCGGGGTACGTTCATCAATACGCTTGCACCCAAGCGCAGCGCGCCGCCAAGCGCCTTGACCCTTGCCGGCGATGCGTCGCTCAGGCGCTGGCAATCCCGCGCCACCGTACTGGGCCAACGTCAAGCGCAATCGGGAGTGCGCTATGACTTCATCGGCGGTGTGGCGAGCAAGGCGCTATTCCCGTTCGACCTGTGGCGCAGCTGCCTGAACTACGCCGTGCGGCGAAGCCAGCATCATCCACAGCGGCATTTCCCAGCCCAGGGCCTTGCGGAACTGCGCGAGGTCATCGCCCACCATATCGCCTACGCCCGGGGCGTGCACTGCACGGCTGACGATATCCTTGTGTGCAACGGCGCCCAGCAGGCCCTGGACCTGATCGCCAGGGTGCTGGTGGAGCCTGGCTGCAAGGTCGCCATGGAGGATCCGGGGTATCCGCCGGCACGGCAGCTGTTCCTGGCCTTGGGCGCCCAGCTGCAGGGGGTGCCGGTGGATGAAGAAGGTTTGCGCGTTGACCAGATTGCCGAGGGCACGCGGCTGATCTATGTCACGCCTTCGCACCAGTTCCCATTGGGCATGCCGATGGGCGAGACACGCCGGCGAGCGCTGCTGGCCCGGGCAGCCGCGTTGGGTGCGCTGATCATCGAGGACGACTACGACTGCGAATTCCGCTATCTGGGGCCTAGGGCCGATGCGCTGCAACGCCTGGACACCCAGGGCCTTGTGGCTTACGTCGGCACGTTCTCCAAGACCCTGCTCCCGGAGTTGCGCCTGGGTTATGCCGTTTTGCCAGAAGCCGTGCTCAAGGCCAGTTGCGTGGCCAAGCAATTGAGCGACTGGCACAGCCCGACCCTGCTGCAGTGGGCCCTGGCCCGCTTCGTGGAACAGGGGCATCTGAACCGGCACATCCGCCGTTGCCATGAGGTATACAGCGCGCGTCGCGATCGCGTGTTGCAGCGTCTGGACGACGACCTTGCCCCTTGGCTCAGGGCCATTCCCGCCGAGGCGGGGTTTCATCTAAGTGCCTTGGCGCAAAGGGGGTTCGACGTGGAGCACCTGGTCGAACAGGCACGCAAGGTCGACCTGGGCATTTACTCACTCGCCCCGTTCTTCAATGAAACGCCAGTGCGTCCGGGGCTGTTGATGGGCTTTGGTGCCATTGAAATGCTCGACATCGACCCAGCACTCGACCGACTGCGCGATACCCTGCGGCGAATCAGCTGAGGGCATCGACGTTATCGACCGGGACGGGTCGAGCTAAGGCCTTCGCGTAGCTCTGTGGGCTGAAGGCTATCGTCACCAGCAGCATCGTCAACACGCTGGCCGTGAGCACGGTCCACGCGCTTTGAAAATCACCGTCGAGCGCACGCAGCCACCCGACGATGTACGGCACACAGCCGGTGATGATGAAGCCGATACCCTGGACGAAACCCGCCAGGCCGCCGGCTTCGGCTGGCGTAGGAAGATGTTCGAGGGTCAGGGTCAGGCTTTGGCTGAAACAGGCGCCCAGCCCGAACCCGATCAACGCTACCCAAAGCCCTGGTGCGGCGGTGGGTGCCATCAGTAACCCCATGAACCCCACCAGCTGAATCGACAGCGCCAGCGCAAGGCCTGGGCGCCGATCCACCCAGCGCCTGAGCAGCAGCGGCAGGCCCAATGCGCCCAGTACCTGGAATAGGGTCATCAGCCCCACCAGGTCGGCGCCTCCCTGTGCGCTGCCACCCTGCTCCAGATAAAACGCTGGCAGCCAGGCCACCATGCTGGTGTAGCCTCCATTGATCAAACCGAAGTACACGGCCAGCAACCAGGCCCGTCGGTGGCCAAACCAGTGCCCGCCGTTTCCTTTGAACACTGGGGACCGTATGTTGCGTGGCCGCAGGATGAGCCATGCCAGCATGGCAAGCATCGCCGGTGCGGCCCAGACCCCCAGGCCCATTTGCCATTGCCCGGAATACTCAGCCAGGTGCGGGCCCAGCACAGCAGCCAGCCCGCCGCCGCTCATCAAGGCAGCCGAGTACAGGCCCATTGCGCCAGCAAGCCGCCCCGGAAACCAGCGATTGACCAGCCCCGGCATCATGCCTTGCACCACCGCCACGCCCAAGCCTGCGAGCACGGCGCTGGCAACCAGTGCCCAGGCACTTTGAAGTTGCAACCGCCACAGGCACGCCAGCGCGATGGCCGCCAAACCACCGAGCATGCCGGCATGTTCGCTCAGCCATCGGCGTGACCAAGGGTGCAGTAATGGAACCGCTCCCATGCACAACACCGGCAGCGCCGTCAGCAATGCCGCTTGCTGATAACCCAGGCCGGTACTGATGCGCATTGGCTCGAGCAAAGGGCCGATGCTGGTCAGGATGGGGCGCAGGTTCAAGGCCAGCAGCACGACCAGCATCGCTCTCCAGACTACTGTCATTGATCGTTGGCCTGTTGCCACTGAGCGTACAGTCCGCTTTCGTCGTCGGGCTTGAAGGCGCGCAGCGGCAATGACTGCTGCTGGGGCGCACGCGTCATCTGCGCGTACAAGTCAGCAGTGGACAGCCCGTAAGGCTGGCCTTCGTCATTGTCATAGGCGAACCAGGCCTGGCTGATACCGCACAGGTGCATGGCCGCCAGGCACATGGGGCATGGGTGGCCGCTGGCATACACCTGGGCGCCGTCAAGACGGGCGCGCCCCAGCGCCTGGCTGGCCTGGCGGATGACTTGCATCTCGGCATGGGTGGTCGGGTCTTGTGAGCGGTGGATCTCATTGACACCGCGCGCCACGACCTGGCCTTGGTACACCAGGACGGCACCGAACGGCCGGCCTCCGGCTGCGATGTTGGCGCGTGCCAGTTCGAGGGCCTCGCGCATGAAACGGACTTCTGGCATGGCTCGATCTCCTTGGATGGGACGGGTCATTATCCTGAGTCGGTGGCAGTGGCAGAAATGAAGAGATTGGATGCCTGTCAGTGGGGATGCGAATGGTGGATTGGCCTCCCCAAAGATGAGCGGATTGGCTATCGGACGTATCGGTGCCCGAGGGTATTGTGACGCCACCCTAAAGCGTTTCTGGAGAGCGCCATGCAACACCGCATCGACTGGTCGAAACAAGCCCCTGACGCCTACAAGGCCATGGTAGCCCTGGAGCAGGCGTTGACCCGCACGGGCCTTGAGCATGACCTGCTTGAACTGGTGCGTTTACGCGCGTCGCAGATCAATGGCTGCGCGTACTGCGTCAATCTGCATGCCAACGACGCGCGCAAGGCCGGCGAGCGCGAGGCGCGCCTGCAGACGTTGTGTGTCTGGCGAGAGACGACCTACTTCACGGGGCGTGAGCGAGCCGCGCTGGCCTGGGTTGAGAGCCTGACCCGGCTGGCCGATCGTGGCGCCCCGCAGGGGGATTATGAGGCGTTGCTTGAGCACTTCGAGCCAGCCGAAGTGGTGAATCTCACGTTGGCTATCGCGACCATCAATGCGTGGAATCGGTTTGGGGTGGGGTTTGCCATGGTTGCGGGTTGAGGGGGTCTGGGAGGCTGGTGTTTAATTCAGTCTTTCTCTGATTGGAGCATCAACATTTAGCTATGCCCTGTGATGAATTGAGGCACATCCCTCGAAGGCTACTCTATACCGGTGTAGGAGCGGCCTCGCCGGGGCGCCGGACCGGCGCGGCCGCGCCTACAATGGCCGTGCGAGGTCTGGGTGAGCGGTGTCACACTTGAGCTGCGAAGTTGAATGCTGGGTTGCTCCGCGGTCCTTTGCAACACACCGCTGACCCCTCAGCGTGATGCGGTAATACCCTGGTGCGGCAAGAAGGATGCCCTCGCTCCGAACCCAGACACTTGCGCGTTGCGCACAACCAGTCATGCCACCGCGTCACCCCCCTGCCACTCGCCCTGCCATTTTCACCAACGCCTGCCTCAAACTGGGCAAATCACTGTACCGCTGCTCGGCCATCACTTTGCCGTCTTGAACCTCCAGCCATTGCACCGATTCGCGGTCCCCGCCGTAGCCCTTGGCCACCTCCCCGTCCCGATCCAGTAAGATCCGGTAATTGGCCGAGCGCATGGCAGGTACCATCACCGCTGCCACCATGCTGGGCATCTTCTCGATGTCCGCGACAAAGACTACGCCCCGCGCTTCAAGATAGCCCTCTGGCGTATGCTCGACCGCATTGTTGACCAACCGTGCAGTGGCCATGCTGCGCGCAACCATGACCACGCGGGTCTTGGCGTCCAACGTGAACGCCTGGTCGAACTGGTCATTCAAGGTCCAGTGCTCGGCGGCTTGCACCAGGGGTGCACAGAGCATCGCCAGGAACAGAAAAGGAGTGCGCATCTTGCTATCTCGCAGTCAAAGGTTCGCCCACACTAGCCGTCTTGTGCTCAGGCGCCAAGCACTGCGCTTGAAGCCGCCTGCAGATGCTGCAAAATGACGCCCTGCGATGACCGGTTCAACAAGGAAACCTGATGCTCTATATCGTCATGCTGGGGGGACGCCACGCAGGGGCCAAGATCGAGGTCCACGACATGGTGTTCGCCCAGGCACCCAGCTTGCAACAGGCCTACCCGCAGCTGCGCGACGCATGGTTCGGCAGCCAGCAGGGGCTGCACATCGATGCCTGGCTGGAAGTCGACGGCGTGGATGGCATGCGGGTGGAGTTGCACCCCCACCCGGCAAAACGTGGTGCGCTGCGCCTGTACTTCATCAACCTGGGCGGCTACGAACGCGGCGTGTTCGGCGAAGCGCACCGCTACGTGCTGGTCAGCGCCCGCAACAAGTCCGATGCCAAGGCATTGGGCAAGCAACACATGCAAACCGGCTGGCTCAAGCCGCATACCGATGCCGTGCTGAGCGTGGACGACTGCCTGGCCATCGACTGCGTAGACGGGTTGTACGTGCACCTGGTCGAAGGGCCGCACAAACCTGTCGTTTCGCGTAACGACTATATTCCCCTCTGACTTTGCGCCTCTGCCGGGGCCGTAGGGAGTCTCCCATGCCTTACCCCATCGAACAGAAACTGGTGATTGGCGTTGCCTCCAGTGCGCTGTTCGACCTGACCGTCTCGGACGACATCTACACCCAGGACGGCGTCGAAGCGTACCGACGGCACCAGGAACAGAACCTGGATGAGCCTTTCCCCAAAGGCGTGGCGTTTCCGTTTATCCGTCGTTTTTTGCGTATCAACCAGGCATTCCCCGAGCAGCTGCCCGTCGAGGTGGTGTTGCTATCGCGTAATTCGCCGGAAACAGGCCTGCGGGTATTTCGCTCGATCAACCACTACGGCCTGGACATCACCCGCGCCGCGTTCATGTCGGGTCGATCACCGTACGAGTACATACCAGCGTTCAACGCATCGCTGTTTCTAAGCGCTAACGAAGAGGACGTACAGAAAGCCATCGACGCCAATTACCCCGCAGGCCGTGTTCTGCCGACACGCATCTACGATGATGAAATCGATACCGAGCTGCGCGTGGCGTTCGACTTCGATGGCGTGATCGCCGACGACGAAGCCGAAAGCGTCTACAAGCGTGGCAACAGCCTGGATGAGTTCCAGGCCCACGAGCAGGCACACCAGCGCGTTCCCCATACACCCGGGCCCCTGGCCGACCTGTACCGCAAACTGTCGCTGATTCGCACCCTCGAAGACCGCAAGCTCGAAGATGACCCCCACTACAAGCGCATCCTGCGCATCGCCATCGTGACGGCGCGCAATGCACCTTCCCATGAGCGGGTGGTGACGACTCTAAAAGATTGGGGCGTATCGCCCGACGAATGTTTCTTTCTGGGTGGCATGGAGAAACCGCGCGTCTTGTCGATTCTCAAGCCCCACGTCTTCTTTGATGACCAGCGCAGCCACCTGCACTCGCCTGCGGGCGATTTGCCGATGGTGCACGTGCCGTTTGGGGTGGCGAACCGGATACCAACGGCTGAACCTCATGTCGATGGAAATTCGGATGACTGAGGCGGTCTACCCATTACCGAAACGATGGCCAGAGTGTGCTTGTCATGAGTCTCATACCAGGATTGGACGATAAAGCCTGCGTACTGATCTGCGGGGCCAGCCGTGGAATCGGGCTCGCGCTGTGCAACGCGCTGGCGAGGCGCGAAGACGTCGATCAGCTGATCGCTGTATCGCGCCACGCCACGCAGAACCCGGCATTGAGGGCGCTGGCCGACGCTCATCCGAATCGTGTACTGCTAGTGGACTGCGACGCGCGCGAGGAGGCCAGCCTGGCCGCCATGGCCGCGCAAGCCGGCGAGCGATGTGCGCACTTGCACGTTGTCATCAGTACCTTGGGGATCCTGCACCAGGAAAACGCCAAGGCCGAAAAGTCTCTGGCGCAGTTGGACCTTGCCAGTTTGCACGCGAGCTTCACCACCAACGCCTTCGCCCCGACTCTGCTGCTCAAGCACCTGCTGCCTCTGCTGCGCAAGCAACCTGCAACCTTCGCTGCACTGTCCGCCCGCGTGGGCTCTATCAGCGACAACCGTCTGGGGGGTTGGTACAGCTACCGGGCCAGCAAGTCGGCGCTCAATCAGTTGCTGCACACAGCCAGTATCGAACTCAAGCGCCTGAACCCGAATGCGACTGTTCTGGCCCTGCACCCGGGCACCACGGACACGGAACTCTCCAAGCCATTCCAGGGCAATGTGCCTGAGGGCAAACTGTTCGAGACGACGTTTGCCGCGCAGTGCATCGTGGAACTGATCGGGCGTCTCGGGCCGAACGTTACGGGTAGCTTCTGGGGCTGGGACGGTCGCAACATCCCTTGGTAGGCATCAGTGGCGGGCACCCGGGCATTCAACAGGGTAAAGTCGGCACTGTCTTGAGAGCCGGAACGCGCCGCGATGACCTTGTTCTACCTGAAACTTGCCATTACCCCTTTGCTGATGTGGGCCATTTCTCTCGCTTCCAGGCGCTGGGGCGGGCTGCTAGGGGGACTGCTGGCGGGCATGCCCATTACCTCGGGGCTGGTGATGACCTTCCTGAGCCTGGAGCAAGGGACGGACTTTGCCCTGAACGCCGTGCCTGGTGCACTCGGGGGGCTGGCAGCCGTGCTCGCTACCTACGCGTTCTACCTGTATGCCACACGCAGGCTCGCCATCGGGGCTGCTGCGGGCCTGGCGATCGTCTTTTACGGCTTGGTCGCCTATGTGCTTACGCATTGGGGCCATTTGTACGTGTCGATAGGGGTGGCGCTGGGGCTGATCGTACTGCTGATTATCGCCAGCGGACGCGAACCCAAGACTGAGACCCTGGCACGTGTACGGCATCGTTACTGGGAAATCCCCTTGCGCATGGTCTCGGCAACGGCGTTGCTGATGATCACTACGCACCTGGCCGCCTGGCTTGGGCCCCAGACGAGCGGCATGCTCGCGCCAATCCCGGTCATCGCGTGGCCTTTGATGGTATTTGCCCATGTTCAGAATGGGCGCGCGGGTATGGCGGCCATGGTGCGCGGCAATGCCATTGGCGCAGTGGGTGTGCTGGCGTTCTACCTGATGTTGTCGGGTCTGATGAGGGCTCTGGGGGTCATGCCGACCATCGTGCTGGCCATGGTCACGGCGGTTGTGTTGACGGTAGTGCTGGCAGGCTTGCTGCGCCGCCGCTAGCGTTGCCCAAAGGCGCTGTGGACAGCCCCAGCGCCTCGGGTTCAAGCCAGTGTCACGGATGTTCTTGCGAAACAGAGTTGTTGGCTTGCACGTCCTTCATGTCTTCCTCAAGCGCTGCATCCCCTGCGCCAGGGTCTTCATGGGTGCGTGCGGTTCCATTGTCACGTGGTACTTGACTGTCCTGGTCGGAGCCTGGGTTCCCTGGGGGTGGATTCCAGTCCTCCGGACGCTCGCCGCCTGCCTTGCCGGCGCCTTGCTTGGGCTCGGAAGGGGTCTGCTCAAGGCCTGAACCATGACCCTCACTAGTGTCCGGGCTGTTCTGCGCCGGGCCTGGGTAGGGTGCTGCAGGACCATTATTATCGATTGGCATACGCATTCTCCTGATTGAGGCGCTGAAATAGCATGAGTCTGGTCAGAGCTGTTGCCGCCGGCACCTTCGCCAAGGCGGCGAGGAATGGCTGAAAA
Organism: Pseudomonas sp. DE0010; assembly: GCF_007680745.1. NCBI lineage: Bacteria > Pseudomonadati > Pseudomonadota > Gammaproteobacteria > Pseudomonadales > Pseudomonadaceae > Pseudomonas > Pseudomonas sp. DE0010. The sequence goes on along the minus strand of NZ_VEJQ01000005.1, from coordinate 176,311 downwards.
CTGAACAACGCCTGTTATTCTCGGGGCGTATTCTCATCCATGGGGGGCTGCTCGGTATCCTCCCAGTCACCACCCTCCTCTTCGTTCATGAGCGGATCATCGTCAGGATCGGGTATGGTCGGGTTATCGGGGTTTACCGACGGGTCCGGTGAGACGGGCATATCGTCGTCAGCGCCGTCCTGTGCCATGGGGTCTCTGTTCATTGCCGCGTACCTCGAAAGAATGGAAGAGGCCTACATGCGTTCGAGGACAGTGGGGGCGCAGGCGTTCGATCGGGTTAAAGCCCGTCTGTCGCAATCGAGGGAGACAAGGATGATGGCAAGTGTGATCAGAGCGGCGACCGTCCTGGACGCAGAAGGCATCAGCCGGGTGATCCTGGCTGCCCTGCGCCACAGCAACGCAGCAGACTATGACGCCGCCACACTGGCGCGCGTGGCGCGTTCCTTCACACCCCAAGCGGTGGTTGCATTGCTGGGCAGGCGGGTTGTATGGGTGGCTATGGAAGACGGCCTCGTCGTCGCAACGGCAAGCCTTGAGAAGGATGTGGTGAGGAGTGTAAGCGGCTGCCTAATACCGCCTCTGAAGGCTAGCCGATGTCCGGGTAGGAGCGGTCTTGTACCGCGATGGGCCGCGCAGCGGCCCCGGCAATCTCAGTTGCGGAGCTGAAATCCTGGGGCTGCTGCGCAGCCCATCGCGGTACAAGACCGCTCCTACGCGAGACTCGCTAGCTCGCGAAGGCGGCGCAAGACAGTGCCACCTAGCGCCCACCAGTGAGCAACCTAGACCACCACGATATCCGTCAACCCCAGCACCTGGGCTTGCGCCAGAATTTCATCGGGCGTGGCATCGGCTGCGGGCATCACCAGGCTGTTCTCGCCGTCGCCGAAATGCAGCACGATCAGGTGCAACGCCGCTTCGTGCAGGGCCAGGCCACGCTGGTCCAACTCGAAGGTGTGGTCGGTCGAATTGCCATTGAGCGAGTAGCGAACAGTGAAGGCGTGCATGAGCACCTCGGTCTAGGTTGGGAACTCATTACTTGACCGGCGAGACAGGAAATAATTCACACCACCACCAAGATCGTCTCGCCAGGCGGGCAAGACGACCTGGTATCAGGCGGCGCAGGTTTTACTTCATGGTCTCTCGGTACAGCTCGATGAACGGCGCTTCAGCCGGATCGATGCGGTCCATGCCGGCGGCAATGCGGTGCCAGTAGGGATACTGCGGCGCGATGCGGGTGGCCTGTTCGATCTGCTTCAGGTCCTCTTGCGTCAACACCAGGTCTGCCGCCTGCAAATTGTCTTGCAGCTGATCGAGGGTGCGGCCAGCGGTAATCACGCTGGTAATGCCCGGGCGATCCTTGAGCCAGGCCAGGCAGACGCGTGAAGGCGAGCAACCGTGGCGTTCGCCGACCGCTATCAAGGTCTCGATGATGTCGTAGGCGCGCTCACGATCATGCACATAGGGTTCCGGCCAGTCGTTACCCTGACGAGTGCCCTTGGGCGTCTGCTGGCCACGACGGACCTTGCCAGTCAACAGCCCTTCACCCAACGGCCCCCAGACCAGCGTGGCAAAGCCCTGGTCAATCGCCATCGGCAGCAACTCGTACTCGGCCTCGCGCGATTCAGGCGTGTAGTAGATCTGCTGGGAAACGGGCTGTTGCCAGCCGTTCAATTGCGCGCTGCCCAAGGTTTTCATCATTTGCCAGGCGGTGTAGTTGGACGTGCCGAAGTAACGGATCTTGCCGCTTTGCACCAGGTGATCCAGTGCTGCCAGGGTCTCCTCCACTGGCGTGATGCCGTCCCAGTTGTGGATCTGGTACAGGTCGATATGGTCGGTGCCCAGGCGCTTCAAGCTGGCCTCGCACGCGCGAATCAGATGGTAGCGCGAGGCGCCGCTGTCATTGGGATTGTCGCTCATCGGGCTGCGCGCCTTGCTGGCCAGGATGATCGAGTGGCGACGCTCGCCCAGGGCCTTGCCGACAATTTCCTCAGCCAGCCCATGTGAATACAGGTCGGCGGTATCGACCAGGTTGACCCCGGCGTCGAACGCAGCTGCGAACATGCGCTTGGCCAGGTCCACATCGACGCTGCCGGTCTTCTCGAACGAGCCTCGCCCGCCAAAAGGCACGGTGCCAATGACCAGCTCCGAAACCAGCAAGCCGGTGTTGCCGAGTGCGCGATATTTCATGGAAACCTCCATAGCAAAAGACTAGAAATACCGACGTACCTGCGCGCTGAAACGTTCAATCGGAAGCTTTCGGCGGCGTTCCATATAAAACCAGCGGTGGCACCAACTACAGTCAAAGGCTTGCCAACGCACCATGCCCGTCGTGGCTCTATGCGTAGGTGGCAAAGGCGTTACGCCACAGGCATGCTGGCAAGCTGTTCAACGGACGACGCGAGATGACGATGCAATCCCCCTGCACCACGTACTACCTAGAAATGACCTCGCCAGAGCAACTGGTAGAAAAACCCCAGCGCCCGGATTTGCACATCGTCGAATGCGAGGTGCCACAACCGGCCTTCAACCGCTTTCTCTACGCGTTGGTCGGCACGCCCTGGTCCTGGGGTGACCTGGACGCGTGGAGCGAGGCGCAGTGGCAGGCGCAGGTTGAGCAGGAAGCTCACCGCACCTGGGTGGCTTACCACCGGGGCGCCATCGCCGGGTATTACGAGCTGTATCGCCCTGACGGGCGTAACGCCGAAATCCGTTACTTCGGCTTGGCCCCGCAGTTTCTGGGCGCAGGCTTTGGCGGCCCGCTGTTGAGCCAGGCGGTGCGTTGTGCCTGGGCGTGGCCCGGTACGCAGCGTGTATGGGTGCATACCTGCACCCTGGATCACCCTGCCGCGCTGGGCAATTACCAAGCGCGCGGCTTCAAGATCTACAAGCAGGAACAAACCCCGTCAGAAGCCTGAGGCTCAGGCCTGAGGTTCGGGTTGCACTGCGCCGTCTGCGGCCGTTTGCAGCGCCAGCTTCTCGCGATCGGCCTTGCTGATGTACTTGGGTTTGGTGCTGCGCGGCGCCAGCTTGGCGCTGGCCTTCTTGGCGTGCGCCTTGAGCAGTTGCTTGATTTTCTTCTGACGGTTCATGGTGGGTTCTGGTGAGGAGGAATGGGGCCTATGATAGCGCGTTGTCTTTCCTTTCCGTGAACCGCCGGGGCCTGTGCCATGAAACGTTCGCCCAGCATGCCCCCGGTTTCCGACTGGGTCATCCGCAGCACGCAGCCTGGCGCCATCGAGCGGATCGAGGCGTGGTTCGGTAGCCATGGCTATGATCCCCATCGGCACGACACCTACTCCATCGGCCGTACCTTGGCCGGGGTTCAGAGTTTTCATTACAAAGGCGCGTTGCGCCACGGCATGCCGGGCAACACGCTGGTGCTGCACCCCGATGAGTTGCACGACGGCATGGCCGGCACCGAGACGGGTTTCCGTTACCGCATGGCCTACATCGACCCTGCGCTGATTCAGGCCGCATTGGGCGGCCAGCCGCTACCGTTCGTGCCCGGTGGGCTCTCCAGTGACCCGCGCCTTTTTCATGCCAGCGAAACGTTCGTTCAGGCAGTGGACCACCCTCTGGAAAGGCTGGAGGAGCAAGACGCTGTCTACGACCTGGCCATGGCGTTGCGCGCTGTCGCGGGCAAACCACGCGGGCGCAAGCGCCTGGACTACCGGTCCGCCGAGCGCGCCAAGGCGTTCATTCTGGAGCACCTTCACCTGGGCATTACCCTGGAGATGCTCGAACGCGCCAGCGGCCGTGAGCAATGGAGCTTGTCCCGGGACTTCCGGGCCTTGTACGGCACCAGCCCCTATCGCTTCGTCACCCTCCGGCGGCTGGACAATGTGCGACGGCTTTTGCTCGATGGCTTCACGCTGGTCGACGCAGCCCTGGCGGCAGGCTTTCATGATCAGAGCCACATGACCCGACACTTCACCCGCAGTTATGGGGTGCCGCCGCTACGCTGGCTTGAACGCCTGCGGCCAGGCCAGCAACGTGCAGGATCGTACAAGCCTGCAGACACCGAGCTGCAATAGGCTGCGTGCTCCAACCAGGAGTAACCACCATGTTCGAATCCAATCAGCACATCCAGCCGCACCCTGTGAACCTGAACCAGAAGGCGTCGATGATCGACAGTCAGTGGAGCCCCAGGGTAGTTGCACAGATGAACGACTATCAGTTCAAGGTCGTGCGCATCGAGGGGGAATTCATCTGGCATGCGCACCCGGAAACCGATGAAGCCTTTCTGGTGCTCGAAGGCACGCTGCGCATCGATCTGCCGCAACGCAGCGTCCATGTAGCGCCCGGCGAGTTGTTCGTGGTACCCCGGGGTGTACAGCATCGCACGGCAGCCGAGGGCGAGGCCAAGCTGCTGATGATCGAGCCGTGTGGCGTCCTCAACACTGGCCATGAGGGCGGTGAGCGCACGGCGCCTAACGATCTGTGGATCTAGCCATCCAGATACTGCGCTTTGTCAAAGCCTCAAGGCAGGCCTGGACGCTCAATAGATCCCCAAATCGGTCAAGAGCCTCATTCACTGCCTGACACTCAGCAGTCTTCAGTGACTACTTGGGACTTCCACCGCTGATAGCCGCCTGACCTTCACCAGGCGGCACGTGCTCCGGTGCCAGAACCGTCAAGCCTTCATACAAGCGCCTCGCGGCTATGCTGGCCGTCGATCAGGCGCAGCAGGCCCAGCGGGTTGGCGTCTTTGAGGGCGTCGGGCAGTAGCGCGTCGGGGTAGTCCTGGAAGCAGACTGGGCGCAGGAAACGGTCGATCGCCAGGGTCCCGACGGATGTACCGCGCGCATCGGATGTGGCGGGGTACGGCCCGCCGTGCACCATCGCCTCGCACACTTCGACGCCAGTGGGGTAGCCATTGACCAGCAAGCGCCCGGCCTTGCGTTGCAACACCGGTACCAGCGCGGCGAAGCGCCGGAAGTCTTCAGGCTCAGCGATCAGCGTGGCCGTCAGCTGCCCCTGCAACGCTTCGAGGGCCCGGCGCAGTTCGGCTTCGTCAGCCACTTCGATGGCGACCGTGGTAGGCCCGAACACTTCTTCCTGAAGGACTTCATCGCCCTGCAACAAGAGGCTCGCCTGCGCCATGAACAGCTGGGGCTGGGCTTGGTTGCCCCCCTGTGTGGACCCGGCCAGGTGGCGTATCCCTGGGTGCTGGTGCAGGCGCTGCACGCCGGCGCAATAGCTGCGCAGGGTACCGGCATTGAGCATGGTCTGGCCAGGCTGGTCAGCCAGGTGCGCGCCTAACTGCGCCAGGAAGTCGCTGAAGGCTTCGCCAGCGATACCGATGACCAGCCCCGGGTTGGTGCAAAACTGACCACACCCCATCACCACCGAATTGGCCAGCTCCCGGGCGATCTGCGGGCCTCGCGCTTGCAGCGCACCTGGCAGCACCAGCACCGGGTTGATGCTGCTCATTTCGGCAAACACCGGAATCGGCTGCGCGCGAGCGGCCGCCATGTCGCACAGGGCCCGTCCACCTTTGAGCGAGCCCGTAAAGCCCACGGCTTGAATCATCGGATGCCGCACCAAGGCTTCACCTACCCCCGCGCCGTAGATCATGTTGAACACGCCAGCAGGCATGCCGGTCGCTACAGCGGCCCGTTCGATGGCTTCACCCACCTGCTCGGCCGTAGCCATGTGCCCGCTGTGCGCCTTGATCACCACCGGGCACCCTGCCGCCAGCGCAGCGGCGGTGTCGCCACCGGCCGTGGAGAAGGCCAAGGGGAAATTGCTGGCGCCGAACACCGCCACCGGGCCCAGGCCGGTGCGATATTGACGCAGGTCAGGCCGTGGCAGCGGCTGGCGCTGGGGTTGCGCGCGATCGATGCGGGCGCCCAGGAAGTCGCCGCGCCGCAGCACCTTGGCAAATTGGCGCATCTGGTTGCTGGTGCGGGCACGCTCCCCCTGGATGCGCCCCGCTGGCAGGGCAGTTTCTCGGCAGACGGTGGCGATGAAGGTATCGTCCAATGCATCGAGCTGATCGGCGATAGCGTCTAGAAACTGCGCGCGGCGCTCAGGTGCCAGGGCACTGTATGCGGGGAAGGCGGCTTCGGCGGCCTGGGCTGCGGCGTCCACTTCCTCGGGGGTTGCCTGGCTGAAGGTGACCGGCAGGGCCTCCCCCGTGCAGGCATCGAGGCTTTGCAGGCGCACACTGCCAGCGGCGCTGCGTTGGCCGCCAATGAAATTGCTTCCAGTCATGATGGACTCCTGAACTAAGAGATTGAAGTTGCCGCACCTGACCGCTTCCCAGGGCACGGGGCACGTGCCCTGACGGCCAGAGGTGGGCTTAGAGGCTTTTCACGCTCCCTGGCTGCACCTGCTTCGCCGCTGGCGCAATGCCGTTGCGCAGCGGCTCGCCGAAGGCTGGCAGGCTGATTTCGAAGGTATCGCCAGGCTGCGCCTGGATGCCGTCGGCGAACGACAGCGTCGCAGTGCCGAAGTAGTGCACATGAATATCGCCAGGTCGCAGGAACTGGTCGTATTTGAAGTGATGGAACTCCAGGTTCTCGAAGCTATGGCACATGTTCTGCTCACCCGACAGGAAGGGTTGGCTCCATACCGGTTGGCCATCACGCAGGATGCGGCTGGTGCCCTCCAGGTGCCCTGGCAGCGCACCGAGCCGCAGCTCCGGTCCGAAACTGCAGGCGCGCAGCTTCGAGTGGGCCAGATAAAGGTAGTTACGCCGCTCCATCACATGGTCGGAGAACTCGTTGCCCAGCGCGTAGCCCAAGCGGTACGGCGTGCCATCAGGGCCGATCAGGTACAGGCCGACCAACTCCGGCTCCTCGCCTGCATCCTCGGCAAACGCCGGCAGCGGCAGGTCTGCCCCAGGGCGCACAACGATGGCGCCATCGCCCTTGTAGAACCATTCCGGTTGTGCACCCACCTGCCCTGCTGGTGGCCGGCCGCCTTCCATGCCCCACTGGAACATGCGCATGCTGTCGGTCACGGCGTCCTGGGCCTGTTGTTGATGCATCTTGTCGCGCGTGGCGGCGCTACCCAGATGGGTCAGGCCAGTGCCGGTCACCAGGCAATGGGCCGGGTCGGGGTGATCCAGCGGCGGTAGCACCCGGCCCTCGGCCAACAGCGTTTGATAATCGTGACGCTCGCCCAGGCCCACTACCTGCACGTGATCGGCCAGGGTCAGGCCAGCGGCGATGGCCTGCAGGGCCAGCTCGCGGGTGGTGTCGATGCCACACACGCGCAAGACGTAGTCACCTTCCACCACGCCGACATGGCGCTCGCCGGTGGCGGTTTCAAATTGGATCAGTCGCATGGTCGTACTCGCTTGTCGGTTGCGAAAAATTATCGGGAGGCGCCAGCCACCTGGGTGGATGCATCACGCTGTCGACGCTCCAGGCGGGCGTAGACAATTCCGGTAAGCAGCACCCCGAACACGGTGACCAAGGCCAGGAAATACAGCCCGGACGACAGGTGCCCCGTGTGTTCTTTCAAGGCGCCGATGCCAAATGGGCCCAGGTAGCCGCCCAGGTTGCCGATCGAGTTGATCAGGGCGATGCCGGCCGCGGCGCTGGCCCCGGAGAAAAACCGCCCAGGCAGGGTCCAGAAGATCGCCGTGCACGAGAACAAGGCGAACGCCACCAGGCATAACGCCGCCAGTTGCAAGGCCGGCACGCTCAACCAGGCACTGAGAAACAGCCCCACTGCGGCCAGGGCGTACAGCAGACCCAGATGACCGTAACGGTCATTGAGGCGGTCCGAGCTGCGTGGCACGACCAGCAAACCAATGATGCCGAACAGGTAGGGCACCGCCGACACGAAGCCGGTGACCAGGTCGCTGCCGCCGAACTGGTGGATCAAGGTGGGCAGCCACAACCCAAGGCCGTAGATGCTCAGGGTCATGGGCAGGTAGAACAACGCCAACAGCAGCACCCGGCTGTCTTTGAGTGCATGCAACGGGTTGCCGTGGCGGGTCTGGCCGTATTCACGCAGGTCATTGGCCAGCTGCTCCTGCAACCAGGTGCGTTGCGCGTCGCTGAGCCAGCGCACCTTGGCCGGGCCATCTGGCAACAGGCGCAGGGTGGGCCAGGCCAACAGCACCGCAGGGGTCCCGATGCAGATGAACAGCCATTGCCAGCCGTGCAGGCCATAGGTGCCGTCCAGGCCCAGCAATGCGCCGGAAAGCGGCCCTGTGACCAGCATCGCCAACGGTTGGGAAAGAATGAACAAGCCCAGGATTTTGCCGCGATGCCGCACCGGGTACCACTGGGTGATGTAGTACAGCACCCCCGGGAAGAAACCCGCCTCGGCTGCCCCTAGCAGAAAGCGCATCACATAGAAGCCGTTCGGCCCGGTCACGAATGCCATGCCAATGGTGATGGCGCCCCACGTGAGCAGGATGCGCGCGAACCAGCGGCGTGCGCCAAAGCGGTCCAGCAGCAGGTTGCTCGGCACTTCGAACAGAAAATAGCCGATGAAGAACAACCCGGCGCCCAGGCCATAGGCCGCGTCGCCCAGGCCAATGTCGGCGCCCATGTGCAGCTTGGCAAAGCCGACCGCCGAGCGATCGACATAAGCCACCAGGTACAACAGAACCAGAAAAGGGATGAGCTTGAGTGTGATCAGGCGGACGAGCCGCTGCTCCTGAATCATGGCGATGTCTCCAATTGTTCTTGTAATGGGTACAACACCAGGCCGAGGTTTTTTGGCAGACCGCTGACCTAGGAAATCGATCATATAGTATTACTATTTAAAACAACAACCCTTCACAGGTTGGTTTTTTGACGATACATTGAGCACCATAACGATAAATAGTAATACTAATAAGGTGTTCATCATGTCCGATAGCAAGCCGTCGCTGCGCTCCGCCCAATGGTTCGGTACCGCCGACAAGAACGGGTTCATGTACCGCAGCTGGATGAAGAACCAAGGCATTCCGGACCACGAGTTCCAGGGCAAACCGATTATCGGCATCTGCAACACCTGGTCGGAGCTGACCCCGTGCAACGCGCATTTCCGCAAGATCGCCGAGCACGTCAAGAAAGGCGTGCTGGAAGCAGGCGGCTTCCCGGTGGAATTCCCGGTGTTCTCCAGCGGCGAATCCAACCTGCGCCCCACGGCCATGCTCACGCGCAACCTGGCGAGCATGGATGTGGAAGAAGCCATTCGCGGGAACCCGGTCGATGCCGTGGTACTGCTGACCGGTTGCGACAAGACCACGCCTGCGTTGCTGATGGGCGCTGCCAGCTGCGACGTTCCGGCCATCGTGGTGACCGGCGGGCCAATGCTCAACGGCAAGCACAAAGGCAAGGATATTGGCGCCGGCACTATCGTGTGGCAGATGCATGAGGCCTATAAGGCCGGCCACATCGACCTGAACGAATTCCTCTCCGCCGAGGCGGGCATGTCGCGCTCAGCCGGCACCTGCAACACCATGGGTACGGCTTCGACCATGGCCTGCATGGCTGAGGCGCTGGGCACCTCGCTGCCGCACAATGCCGCCATCCCTGCCGTGGACGCACGCCGTTACGTGTTGGCGCACTTGTCGGGTATGCGCATCGTCGACATGGTGCGCGAAGACTTGCGACTGTCGAAAATCCTCACCCGCGAAGCCTTCGAAAATGCCATCCGGGTGAACGCCGCCATTGGCGGCTCGACCAACGCGGTGATTCACCTCAAGGCCATTGCCGGACGCATTGGCGTCGACCTGCAACTGGAGGACTGGACGCGGGTGGGACGTGGTACGCCGACGCTGGTCGACCTGCAACCTTCGGGGCGTTTCCTGATGGAGGAGTTCTATTACGCGGGCGGTCTGCCGGCCGTGATCCGGCGCTTGGGGGAGCATGGTTTGTTGCCCAACCCGAGTGCGCTGACCGCAAACGGCAAGAGCCTGTGGGACAACTGCCACACCGCACCACTTTATGATGAGGAAGTCATCCGCCCGCTGGACAAACCGCTAGTTGCCGACGGCGGTATCTGTATCCTGCGGGGCAACCTGGCGCCCAAGGGCGCAGTGCTCAAGCCATCGGCGGCCACCCCGGCGCTGATGCAGCATCGGGGGCGCGCCGTGGTCTTCGAGCACTTCGAAGACTACAAGGCCCGCATCAACGACCCGGACCTTGATGTGGACGCCAACTCGATCCTGGTGATGAAGTATTGCGGACCCAAGGGTTATCCCGGCATGGCCGAGGTGGGCAACATGGGGCTGCCGGCCAAGTTGCTTGCCCAGGGTGTAACCGACATGGTGCGCATCTCCGACGCGCGCATGAGTGGCACGGCCTATGGGACCGTGGTGCTGCACGTTGCGCCGGAAGCAGCCGCAGGTGGGCCCCTGGCCGTGGTACGCGAAGGGGACTGGATCGAACTGGACTGCCAGCAAGGCCGCTTGCACCTGGACATCGACGAGCAGGAACTGGCCGGTCGCCTGGCGGATCTGCAGCCACCGCCACAGCTGATCACCGGGGGGTATGCCAAGCTCTACCTGGACCATGTGATGCAGGCCGATGAGGGCTGCGACTTCGACTTTCTCGTCGGCTGCCGCGGGGCGGCGGTGCCTAAGCACTCTCACTAGCCCAGAGGACATCACGCTAAGCGGGACCGTGACTGGCTGAACGGCACAAGGGCGCTGATGCCGCTTGCCGCTTGAACGCCGTGGAGCTGTCTATGCACCGAGAGCTCCGCGCCCGCCAGAGAGCCGAGGCCCGCCAGCCCCCTCTGTCCGCCATCAAGGCGCTGCAAAACAGCCCTGCATCCATCAGTGCTATGATGCGAGCCCCGCCAGAAGGACCTCGCACACCCCTCATGAATTACCGCCAGCCCTCAACGCGCAAGAGCATGCACGCGACCTTGGTCCAGGACCTGGGCCTGCAGATTGTGTCCGGTCAACTCGCCCCAGGGCAGAAGCTGCCGTCCGAGGCAAGCCTGTGCGAAACCTACGCGATCAGTCGGCCGGTGTTTCGTGAGGCCATGCGTGCCCTGACGGCCAAGGGCCTGGTCGAAGCGCGCCCCCGGGTCGGCACCCTGGTCAGGCCGCGCCATGACTGGCACATGCTCGACCCCGATGTGCTGCACTGGCTGATGCAGGCAACGCCGCAACAGGAGTTCTTCAACACCCTGTCCAGCGTACGCTGGGTCATAGAGCCTGCTGCTGCTGCCCTGGCAGCCACCAGTGCCACGCCAGAGGACGTGGCGTCGATCGGCGAGGCCTACCAGCGAATGGAAGCGGCGCGCACGCCAGACGAGCGGCTGCAGCCAGACCTGGACTTTCACGCCCGTATCGCCGATGCCACCCACAATGACCTGCTCGCCTACCTGTGCAACATGCTGTCGATGGCGTTGCGCGAATCGGTGCGCTTTTCCAACCAGCGTCCGAATTTCGATGAGCTCGCCCTCCCCCGGCACAAAGCCATTTTGACGGCTATCCAGAACGGCGACGCCCTCGGCGCCCGGCATGCCTCCCTGGTGCAGCTCGAAGATGCCCGCCTGGCGCTGAGCAAGGTACTGGGGCAAGACCCGGCGAGCTGAGCGCCAATAAACATAACCACAAGGCCATCATTGGCGTAACAGCCTTTGAACGTGGCGAATCGGCCACTTGTGACTTCGAAGTGTGCAGTACGTCACGTTGGCCGCTCCACTAGCACATCCGTACTATTTCTCCGTCTTGGGTCGCTCCCGATACTCCCCCTGTTAACCGCCGTACACAGGAACGCCAAGCCCTTGGGGCGCGGTGGCCACGCTGGTGGCATCTCATGGAGTCTCCGGAGTCGTTATGAACCCCTTATTCAAGTTATCCCCCCTCACCTTCGCGATCACGCTCGCCATGGCCCCCGGCGCGTACGCAGCCGACTACGTGCTCGACAGCGGTCAGGACACGTTCAGCAGCGACCGAGGCATTGATGGCGCTGTGGTGCTGCGCCCCAGCAACGGCACGCCGTCCACCCTTACCCTCAACAATGGCGCCCAGGTCACCAGCTTCGGCGGCCGGATCGGTGGATCGTCCACCAACGACGCTGCCAGTACGGCCATGGCCACGGTCGTCGTACAGGGCCCTGGTACACGTTGGAACGTGCCACGCACCGGCGCAGTGCTGGGCAACACCATCGTGATCGGCGGCGCCGGGCAAGGTACCCTCAACGTGCTTGGCGGCGGGCAGGTGTCGGTCCGGGACCTGCAGTTGAGCGACAATGGCAATGCCGGCAACGCACTGTCCCGGGCCAACCTGCTGGTCAGCGGCCAGGGCTCGAAGGTGGACACGGTCAACGTCACCTCGGGGGGCGTGTTCCTGTACGACTCGCGCATCAACCTCAAGGATGGCGGGCAACTGGTCAGTGAGCGTGTGGCCATCAACTCGATCAGCGAACTGTCGGGCGCTGGCACTCGCTGGGACAACACCGGCACCTTCAGAAACCGCAACGACCTGAGCCTGAGCGACGGCGCCGTGTTGACCAGCGACTCCATGGCGCTGGGCTCGGCCAATGTCAGCCGCAACACCCAGGTCAATGTCTCCGGTGAAGGCACCCGCCTGGCCACGCGTGCCATGACACTGGGCACCACGACTTCCAGCACCATCCTGACCTTGTCCAACGGCGCCGAGCTGAGCAGCACCGACGGGATCGACATCAGCGAGCTGACCAGCATCAACTCCGCCGCCCGTGGCACGCTCAGCATCGGTGGCGCCGTCGTGCGGGACGATGCGCGTACCGACATCGATGCCATCAGCGCCGGTACCGCCCAGGCGGCGGGCCGCCTCGACCCGCAAACCGCCATTCGCTTCGGCGCCGGCAGCGGTGCGCTGGCGTTCAACCACACCGACAGCAACCTGCAAGTGAACAACCGCATCAGTGGCGCTGGCCGTGTGTACGCGTTCAGCGGCGACACCACCTTGGGCGGCGACCTGACCGGCCTTTCGGGGAGCATGGTGGTACGTGGCGGGCGGTTGGTACTGGGCGGCGACGTGGACCAGACCAACCCACGAGGCACATCATTGCTGAGCGTGGGCAACGGCACCTTGGTGGTCAACGGCACCGTTGGGCATACCGACGCTTCAGGCAACTACAGCAACCGTGCCCAAGTCTTGGCCGGTGGCGTGCTGGCGGGTAACGGGCAGGTCGGGAGCACGCAAGTGGCCTCGGGCGGTACGCTGTCGCCAGGTGAAGCAGCACTGGGCACCTTGAACATCAAGGGCGACCTGGACATGGCAGAAGGCTCCAGGTACGCCGCCGATATTGCTGGCAATGGCGGCTCGGACCGCGTCAACGTGAGCGGCAGCGCCACCTTGCGCGGTACGCGTGTGGACGTGACCACCCTCAACGACGCTCAAAGCTACCAGACTGGGCAAACCTACACCCTGCTGGCTGCACAGGGCGGCGTGGTGGAGGGCGCAGCGGCAGGTACCGCGTATGCGCAAGCGTTTACCAACTCGGCATTTCTCAATGTCAGCCTGCAGCGCACCGCCAATGAGCTGAACCTGACCATTGCGCAGAAAGGCACTACACCGCCTGTTGAACCACCCGTGGAGCCGCCTGTAGAGCCTCCCGTGGAGCCGCCGGTACAGCCGCCTGTAGAGCCCCCGGTGCAGCCGCCCGTGCAGCCGCCGGTCGAGCCGCCTGTTGAACCCCCGGTGCAGCCGCCTGTAGAACCGCCTGTCGAGCCCCCGGTACAGCCGCCGGTCGAGCCCCCAGTAGAACCACCGGTACAGCCACCCGTTCAGCCGCCGGTGCAACCGCCAACCACAGGCAGCCCGGGCATCTTCCAGACTGTGGCGCTCACACAGAACCAGTGGAATACGGCGGGCGCCCTGAGTGCATTGCAACAGAGCGGCGATCCGCTGCGCCTGTACAACAACTTGCTGGTACTGGATGCAGCCAATGCCCGCGATGCCATCGACCAACTGTCCGGTGATTACCACAGCAGTACGGGCACCGCGCTCATTGCCAACAGTCAAGTCGTGTCGGGCGTGCTCGGCACCCGCGTACGCGGCCTGCTGGACACCAACACCGTGCGCATGCCGCCAGGGGCATCGAACCTGATGCCGGCCACCCCCGAGGCGCAAGGCGGCGCGTGGGCGCAAGTGTTCGGCAATTGGTCGAAGCTCGATGGCAACAGCGGCGCCAGCGGCCTGCACCAACGCACCGGTGGTGTGCTGATCGGCGCGGACGGCAGCATTACCCAGGACTGGCGTGCCGGCGTGTACGGCGGTTACAGCCGCTCCAAGTTCGATGCCGATGACCGCGATGCCAAGGGCCACAGTGACAACTATCACCTGGGCCTGTACACCGGCGCCCAGATCGACGCGCTGCGCCTGAGTGCAGATGTGGGCTACACCTGGCACAAGCTCGACAGCAGCCGCAACGTGGCGTTTGCCGGTTACAGCGACCACCTCAAGGGCAAGCGCGACGCCAATACGCTGCAAGCCAGTGGCGAGGCGGCCTACCGCATCGGCCTGGGCGCGGTGGCGTTGGAGCCGTTCGTAGGGGTGTCCTACGTGAACTACGACGCCGACCGTTTCCGCGAAAAGGGCGGCGCAGCGGCGCTGAACGTATCGAGCGAGAAACAGGACACCTGGTTCTCCACGGTCGGCATGCGGGCTTCGACCCACACACGTGTGGCCAATCACGATACGCAGCTGTTCGGCTCGCTGGGCTGGCGCCGGGCCTACGGCGACCTGGACCCACGCAATGAGCAGGCGTTTGCCGGTGGACCGAACTTCGAGGTGCAAGGGATTGCGCAGACGCGAAACGTGGCACTCACTGAAGTGGGGGCAAAGGTACAGCTGAACCGTCAGACTGATGTAGGGCTGTCGTATCAAGGGCAGTTTGGCTCTGATACACGGTTCCATTCGGTCAATGCAGGCATCACGGTTCGCTTCTGAGGGGTGGCGGGGGCACAGCCCCTGCCGGCTATAGTGACTGCTACATCCGGGGCTGCATGGCAACCCCGGATGGGTTACGACCGCGCCTGCACCAGCTCAATCCCGCCATTTTGCCGGGACGCCAGCCCCTAACGGCACAATGCCGCCTCAAATCGCTGGGTCACGTTACATCCGACCCACGTCCGCTCAGGGCCGCATCAGCGGCTCGATCCCAATCCACTTCTTGACCGGGTGATAGCACAGCTGCAACGGTGGAATGGCGACGTCCTGGCCCTGCACCTGCAGATTACCCAGGTGAATGGTCCACTTGGACTCGGCGTCGAACTTGTCCGTCGGGAAAATCACATATACGGACCCGTAGCGCTTGTTGTTGGTGATCTTCGGAATGTTGCTGTGCACTTCGTCGGCGTTGATGTCATACGGCGAAGGCCGCGCCTGCTGTGGCGAAAATGCGGGATAGTCGTACACCGGGCCACCCAGATAAAGCTCGGGCCTGGCATTCAATCGCGAACCGTCATTGAGGGTAACGAACGCCTGGCGGCTGTCATAGAGGATCGGTATCGGCGCGGCCCCGCGTGTAGCTCCGGACGCCGGCCGCTGACGCCCCTCGTTGTATGCGATCAGTTGTACATAGAATTCCGGTCGTGGGTAGGTTTCCCCCGGGTACTGTACATGCAGCACCTGCTTGAAGGGTTCGTCGCGCCAGCGCGCGCGGTAGTCATAAAGGTAGGTTTCGAGGTGGATGGGGCCGCCGTTTGGCAGGCCTGCGACCTGGAATTCGTGCTTCGTTTCGCAAAGATCTGCGTACGCTGCGCGCTCCCGTTTCCACGGCACACAGGCAGTAAACGAGGCTGCACAAAAAATGATAAGGAGTGAAGGTATGCGCTTGTGATAAGTCATGACCGGCCCTGGTCTGGAGTGATAGTGGTTTCAGGTACTGACTCGTGG
Source organism: Pseudomonas sp. DE0010 (assembly GCF_007680745.1). Taxonomy (NCBI): domain Bacteria; kingdom Pseudomonadati; phylum Pseudomonadota; class Gammaproteobacteria; order Pseudomonadales; family Pseudomonadaceae; genus Pseudomonas; species Pseudomonas sp. DE0010. The sequence goes on along the minus strand of NZ_VEJQ01000005.1, from coordinate 160,515 downwards.
TCCATGTTGCCCCTATGCGAACCTACCAAGGTATTGGACAAAGGTGGACGTGCCAGGTGCGTGCGTTCAATCATCGCAGGCGTCGTTTCGGTGACGGTGCAGCGAGCGCATTGCGAAAAAATCAGATTTAAGCCCTTCCCTGTAGGCCATTTCCCAAAGATACTCGTTGCCCCCATTTTTTGTTGCACATGAACGGTGTGAATTCTAGTCTCGCCAGGTCGCTGCCAATTCAGCGACCGGTTTTGACAGATCGCTGACGTTGCCTTCAGGTGCACACTTTCTATGGTGGCTGTACGTGTGGGCACCCCTGTGGTGCGCCGAGTGCCAACGTCTCGGTCTGTCAACCCGCGTACAGCTGCCACCCTATTGTTTGACAGCAACAGTGAGGCGGCTCCACTTCCTACGTTGGAGTTGAACCATGCTCAAGATCGTCCCCGATCCCCCTTCCCACAATGCCTGCCTAGAAGACATTTTGATCCAGGCCACCGAGTACGCTACGTGCGCGGCCGCAGTAGTGCAACAGGCCTTGTCACTGGGTTCCAGGTCGCCCTCTTCGGTGCTGATGCTGACCTCTCTGCATGAGCTCGAAACGCTGAAAGCTCTGCTCGAGTCTGCGGTAGCGCATGTCCAAGTGCGTCCGAAGCATCCGATCTGCCATTGACCCGTAGCTGTTGAAAAACCCGCTCGTATGGCGAACCGTCTGCTCCCCCCACCGGGTGCGGGTTCGCCGGCGATGTGGCTCGCCCAAGCACCGCACCCTCGTGGGGAAAACGAAGATGTCTGGAGAAGAAACCAAGTTCACCGTTGGCCAAACCACCTTCTATCAGGGCACCGACCAAACAAGCCCTCTCTTTCGTATCGAGCCCGGTATACCCTGTGAGATGGCCCGCGAGCAGGCTTCGGAGCTGATGGGTTACGCTCGGGACATGACCCTTGACGGCCTGATGGAAAACAAACAGCACTTGATCTGGGCTTCGCACTACCTCTGCGCGATGGCCAAGGCTTTGCTGGACGACGCGCAATTGGGCGAAGCGCTGGGCCAGCATTAAGCGCGCAGGCCCGCCCGAACGCTACCCTGGCTGCGCCGGTTGCTTGCGAAAGAGCGACGGCATGCAAGCAAACAATGCCAAACAGCTCAACACCGCCACCGCCCCGGCGAGCACACCGAAACCTGTGCCCAATACCGCGCTCACACCCATCGCCACAACGGCTGCGCTGCCAATCTGGCAAAACCCCACCAACCCCGAAGCGGTGGCTGCATGCCCATGTTCACCGGCGATAGCACCTGAGATTGCCAGTGAAAGCGATGACCCATTGGCCAGGCTGACCAGGCACATAGGCAGCACCACGGCCGTAACGCTGCGCCACCCCATGGCGTACGCCAGGAGAAACGCCATGGCCCCTAGTACGAAGCAGGTGATGCCGATCGCAACAATCCGGTCGTAAGGTAAGCGGTCAAGCAGCCGCCGGGCCAACAGGTTAGCCCCGATGATACCCAAGGTAAGCGGCACATACAGCCAACCGCTTTGCGCCTCGCTCAAGCCTGCTTGTACGAAAAGGAATGGCGACTGCGTCAGATAAACGAACCAGGCACAATAGATTGAACACACCACTAACGTGTAGCGGCAAAAGCTGCGGTCACCCAGCACACGGCTAAAACCCGCAAAGGGGGCGTTCCTGGTCCGCGCCGCGACCGGTAGCGTTTCAGGTATTACAAACAGCGCCAAAAGCAGCGCTACCGCCCCGAATGCTGCGACGAGCAGAAAGTCGGCTCGCCAGCCGAATGCGACGGCCAAGTGCCCACCGATTGCCGGGGCCAAGGCCGGCGAGAGTGATACGAGGGGGTAAATCACGGCATAGACTTTCGCCGAGGTTCGCTTGTCGCAGGTGTCGGCGATCAACGCACGTCCAATCACCAGCCCCGCCGCCGCGCCCACCGCTTCCACCATGCGCCACGCGATGAAGCCCATGTAGCTGCTGGACAGCGCGCAGCCCACGGAGCCCAGTAGATAGAGAACGCCACCGGCAAGCAGCACCGGCTTGCGTCCTTGTCGGTCTGACATTGGGCCATAAGCCAACTGCGCAAAGGCCAGTGCCAGCAGATAGAACGAGACGGTTTGCGGCATTTGCCCATTGGCAATGCCAAATTCAGTGGCCATGCCGGGCATCGCGGGTAGATAGATATCCGAGGCGACGAGGCCGAAGGCGCTCAGCATGGCGACTGTCAGGATGAAGGATAAGCGAGGCATTGTGCTCCCGGGCATCCGGCTTGGGCCGGCTGCATGATCGAAAGGTGAACGAAGCCCGCTATGTTAGGTAGCTAGCATCAATGCGAAAATGCATGTAATCGCAGCCCAGGGCTGCATATTTGCATTTTCAGGAAGCGTGCCACGATGAATTGGGATGACGTACGTATCTTCCTCGCAGTGCACCGTGCCGGCACTCTGCGGGCTGCAGCCACGGCGTTGGGCATCGACCAGACCACGGTCAGTCGGCGGCTGGCGGGGCTTGAGCAAACCCTGGGCAGTCGGCTGTTTCTTCGCAGCACCGGAGGGCTGGCGTTGACCACCACTGGGCAACAGCTCGTACAAAAGGCTGAAGAGATGGAGCGGATGGCCGTCTCCTTCGAGCGCCAGGGTGAAGGTAGCGACCCTCATCCGTCGGGTGAGGTACGCGTCACCACTACCGATGCGCTGGCCGTTGATTTCGTCATACCCGCGATCAAGCAACTGCGGGCCACTCATCCTGAGGTGCGGGTCATTCTGACCACGACTACCCGACTACTGGACCTGGGGCGCAGGGAGGCCGATGTGGCCGTGCGCACGGTACGCCCGGAACAACCCGACCTGATCGTACGACGGCTGGCTCACTGGACTGTCGGACTGTACGCGACACAGCGCTACCTTCAATTGCGTGGGGAGCCAGAACCAGGCAGCGCCCTGCTGGGGCATGACATCGCCCTCTACCAGAAAGGTGTAACCAAGCGTCAGGATGACACGCTGGCAGGAGAACCCAGATCTGCAGGCCGTGTTGTCGCCGAGCTGGACTCGAGCCTGATGCTGGCAACCTTCGTACGCGCCGGCTTGGCCCTCGGTGAGTTGCCGGAATACATGGCTCAGCGAGATGCCAGTTTGGTGCGAATTTGGCCTGATCGTAAGCGGGCCACGCCATATGAAGCCTGGCTTGTGCTTCATCGGGACCTGGCGCACACGGCAAGGGTGAGGGTTGTAGTGGACGCAATCGTTGCGGCATTTGCCAAATGAGGGCCACATGAGCGCTGCTTGCCTCTACACCGCATCACCAGCGAGACTGAAGCTATCTGGAGCCGGACACCGTGGGCGCTGAGTCTGGCTGGATGAGTGACGGCATTGCGTTTCTCAGATGAGCTGTGTGTAACTGCTGTCGACCAACACATTTTCTGGAGTGTTTATGTTCAGCCACATTCAGCTAGGTGCTCGGGACCTGCCGGCCATGATCAGGTTCTACGATGCCGTACTTGCCACCCTAGGGCTTGTCCGCATGCCCGACAACCATGATGGCGGCCCCTGCGGCGCTGGATGGCAACGTCCGAACAGGGAGTGGCCGCAGTTCTATGTGCAACTGCCATTCAACGGACTGCCTGCAACATGGGGAAACGGCGTGCAAATAAGCTTTGCCGCCGACTCACAGGATCAGGTGCAAGCGGCATGGCGCATAGCGTTGGCAATGGGTGCTCAGGATGAGGGCGCACCTGGGTTGAGGCCGCAGTATGCGCGGGATTATTACGGTGCGTATTGCAGGGATATTGAAGGGAACAAACTTAGCTTTGTGCATGCCGCTGGCGTAACGTCGCAAACGTGATTAACAGGACGAATTCTCCACATTGCTAGTGCTAGATGTGGCTTTTTTTGAGAGACTCCATTTCTACGCGTCCCGCCAGTAAACGCCGGTACCCCGTTCCCCTTCCCTTTCGCACTGACCAGACTACAGACCAAGACGCTGTGGCCGTTGGGAGATTCGTTTGCGCAATGATTCCGAGCACCCGGCCAGCGATGACCGCCTCCACCACGTGCTCAATGCCAGCGAGCGTTTGGCCAGTGCCTCATCCGTGGATGAAGTCGTGGCGGTGTTGCGAGACAACGCACGCGCTGCGGTAGGGGCTGAAGGTATTGCCGTCGTTATCGAAAATCAGGGCCGATGCTATTACGTTGCTGAAGACGCAGTATCTACCCTGTGGCAGGGGCAGGATTTCCTGGCCGACTCCTGTATTTCAGGCTGGGCCATGCAGCATCAAGAAACGGTGGTCATCAGTGACATCCGGCACGACTCACGTATACCTCACGAAGCCTACAGCTCGACATTCGTTCGCAGTCTTGTAATGGTGCCCATTGGTCGGCCTGTTCCGGTAGGCGCCTTGGGCGCCTACTGGTCCGAGGTCAAAGACCACAATCGCGATACAATCAAAAGGTTGGAAAACCTGGCGCGGCTGGCCACGATTGCCATCGAAAATGCGCGTCTGACCCAGGCGCGTAACCGTGGGGCGGCACTAACAGCGGCGCAGAACCGAATCCTGGCGCTGGCGGTCGCATCAACACCTCTGAGCACTACGCTAGAGGCGATCGTTCGCGAGGTAGAGGCGCTATCGGTTTCAGGTTTTGTGGGGAGCATCCTGCTCTTTGATGAGCGGATAAGCCTTGTCCAGTATTGCGCAAGCCCTAGCCTGCCTGGCGTTTATCGTGAGGCCCTCGCAGGCGCCCCCATCGACTTGGAACTGGCTGCCTCGAGCGCTCTGGCGGGATTGGACATCAGCACTCGCTCTGGGTGGGCCAACCTCGGCGATTTGACCTGCGAACATGGGCTGCACCCCTGCTGGTCTACATCGATCCGTTCAGCCCAGGGCGAAGTGCTTGGCCTTTTCGTCCTGTACCACGCCGAGCGCCGGGAACCACTGCCCGCAGATATGGAAATCATCGATTTCGTGATTCAAACCGTGGGGTTGGTCGTGTACCGTTCCCGTACGGACGGCGCCGTTCGGTCCAGTGAGCAGAGACTGCGCCTGGCAGTTGACCATGCTGACGTAGGCTTCTGGGACGTGGATTTCATCAACAACACACTGGTATGGCCTTCGCAGACCAAGGCGATGTTCGGGATTTCGGCTGAAGCGCCGGTCACCCTCCAAGATTTTTATGCAGGTTTACATCCTGACGACTACCAGGCAACGATCGAAGCCTTCGAGGCGTCGATCGATCCACTGCGCCGCGCACTCTACGACGTCGACTATCGAACCGTCGGCCGAAATGACGGCATCGTACGCTGGGTGGCGGCCAAAGGCCGTGGCGTCTTCGACCAAGCCGGCCGGTGCTTGCGCGTGACCGGAACGGCGATGGACATTACTGCACGCAAGGTCGCCGAAAACGCGCTCAAAGAGCTCAACGCTTCCCTGGAAGAGCGGATTGCCAGAGCTATTGCGGAGCGTGAAGAAGTACAGAAAGCATTACGTCAAAGCCAGAAGATGGAAGCCATGGGGCAGCTCACCGGCGGCGTCGCTCACGACTTCAACAACCTGCTCACCCCTATTGTCGGCACCCTGGACATGCTCCAGCGCCGTGGCGTAGGCGGCGAGCGCGAGCAACGGCTCATCGCTGGTGCGATGCAGTCGGCAGAACGTGCCACGACACTTGTTCAGCGGTTGCTTGCCTTCGCACGTCGGCAACCCCTTCAGACAAGCTCGGTGGACGTGGCGAAGCTATTGAATGGCATGGCCGACCTTGTGGCCAGCACCATTGGGCCGCAAATCAAGGTAGTGGTCGATGTTCCGGCAAACCTGCCAGCTGCCATTGCGGATCTCAACCAGCTCGAGATGGCCATGCTTAACCTTTCGGTGAATGCGCGAGACGCGATGCTTGAAGGCGGCACGATGCGCATTTCCGCCAGTACGGAAACGATCGGCATTGGCCACCGCTCGAAACTACCGGTAGGCGAGTACCTGTGCCTGTCGGTTGCAGATACGGGCATTGGCATGGATGCGACCACCCTGGCCCACGCTGTCGAGCCATTCTTTTCAACCAAGGGTATCGGCAAAGGTACCGGGCTGGGCTTATCCATGGTGCACGGCCTTGCCTCGCAACTTAACGGTGCGCTCACCCTCCATAGCGCTCCAGGCCTGGGTACGAATGTAGAGCTTTGGCTCCCTCGCAGTACAACCGAACCTAGTGAGGCACTTCGCATCGAGCAACTCCCGGAGTCGCCGCTGCTGCGAGGCACTGTGCTGCTGGTGGATGACGAAGAACTGGTGCGGGCAAGTACGGCGTATATGCTGGCTGAGCTGGGATATTGCGTGGTCGAAGCCGCGTCCGGTGAACAGGCCTTGGAATTGATGCACACTGAACAACAGTTCGACCTGCTCGTCACCGATCATCTCATGCCCGGCATCAGTGGGACGGTGCTGGCTAGAGCCGTGCGCCATAGCAGGCCCAACACTGCGATTCTGATCATCTCCGGCTACGCAGAACGTGAAGGCATTGATCCGGACCTGCCTCGGCTCAACAAACCTTTTCGAAAGTATGAGCTGGCAGCAAGGCTGGCCGGGATGGGTGGTGAGGCGGCGAATGCACAGTTGTTGTCTCAGGCGCTTTAGCGAGCCCCACCGGTTCAGCCTTGAAGCTCTGAAGGAAAAGGCACGGAGAGTCTTCGTGCTGATGAGGCGCGACCGATGATCTGGGGCGCGTCACCCTCTACCACAGGTAGTGATCGTTGTTCGGCAGTTGATGCGACTGTAAGCCCTGCTGCATGTTGGTCCCGGCCAGCGCCAGAGTGAGCTGATCCAAGTCCGCGATCTGGCCAACCTGCTTGAACAGCTCGCCGGCGTTCGCCTCCAGAGCCTTGAATAGGTCCATGCCGTTGATTTCACCCCGATGAGGTCGCGGTAGCCAGTGATTTTCTTGTGTTGATTGTCCGAGGGGTGATTCCCTGAGCGTCGCGCCACGCAGTGACACATCTTGATTTCGGGGTGCCAAACCCTATCCTGGTTCGCTAAGGGGCTGCTTGGAGGCAGTTACCGCTTGAACACAAGGAACGATATGACACGGCTTACCAAGCTACGAATACTGCTCACACTGGGCGCCATTATCGGAATCGCACCGCTAACCTGGTCCTTTCTTGGGGCCTCTCTCCTTCTCGCCGTGGCCCTTCCAAAAGCTCCAGCATTTGTAATTCCAGTGCTCCTGATCTCGGTTGTAGGATTATGGGGATGCTGGAAAGCGTACGCAGCAGCCATGGCTAGGGATCCAGTGCGCTTGAACAGACGAGTAATCATTGCTGTCGTGCAGCAGGCAAAAAGGGATTCTCGATACGATGCATCGATATTCAGCACGCCTGGACGGGCTTTTCATGCTAGTAAGCTTCTCACGTCCTACCCCGCACAGTGACAGCTTGCCCGCTCTCCCAAGTCAGCCCGCCTTGTAGTGCGAGCTTTTTTCCTTAGGTGGCGGCTGTGGGCCGCTGTAGCTCTCAGTTAACAGGAATAAGGCGATCTCGCTGAGCTAGAGTGAGGTCGCCAGTAACGCCGACCTTGAGGGCCCCAGTCGCAGCATCAGCCAATGGTTGTCCCATATCGGCAGACGCGAATTCTGGAAGTTTGTACATCGCCCCAGTCAGGGGGTCGACGATCAGCATGCCGATTAACCCTCCAAACACAATGTTGCCCCAATACCAACCGCTCAGGCTGGAATCAAGTTCAACAGTCTTGTCTGAGTATCCTTGCTTTTTGAAGTGCAGTTTATAGGTTTGGCCTGAAAAATAGCCTTTGCCAGATTTCAAGGTGACGGTGCTAGGCGTATTCCCTGAGTGGATCACAGTACCGTTTTTGTCGGTGATCTCGAAGCTGGCTCCTGGGGGAGCGCTAGATACAGCTACTGGGTATCGAGACTCACCAACGATACTTGCACACCCTTGGATAGAAACGAGCGCTACAACTGCAACTGCCCCAGCCACTTTCCGAAACGTCATCCGTACTGCTCCATGTTGCCGTTGTTGGCATGGCCGGATATCGGCCGGCAGCGATTGTACTTAGAGTGATAACATTTTGATATCATTTGGAAATAGGGTTTGGGCCTCTCAGTTGCTTACCTGGGCTCCGTACGGAATCCCGAGAAACCCAACCGCCACTCCTTGAAGACCAAGGTTTCGGAGATTCATCCGCCATTGACGGAAACCAATTTTGTGATGGCAAAGCGTTACGAACTCTCGGATCAGGCTTGGGATGTAGTCTCCGATCTCTTCATCGAAAACCCATAGCCCAGGGCTCCCTCGCTTGAGCGACCGACTATTGCTTCATCGCGTGCTCTGGGTTCTCTGCTCGGGCGCTCGATGAAGCGCAAACCCATGCCTGGCTTACCTAGCTGTTTGATTGGCCCAAATATCAACAGCGCAACGTCATCCAGCACATGTTGAGCTGGCTGAACACTCACTCGATACCGGAATGCACCTGCGCCCCCTCAAGCCCGCTCACGATACCCAGCTATGAGTAGAGCCAGCCCAGGCGTCAGCAAGCCGACTGCGGTATAGCCGAAAGCGGCCTGTCCGGAAGCGCCAACAGCTGCGAATGCCGTACCCACGGCGATCAACGGCATTGCGACGAGAAAAAACGGTTTGGCTTTTTTGTCCATATCGAAGCTCCTGTGTGTTCCACCTTTTTACCACATATACCCTGCGATATTTCACGGCGAGCCGGTGCTTGATACGAACGCCCGGCTGGCTGGGTAATGAAAACTACTGGCGGGAGTATCGGATTACGCTTTGAAGTGGGCGGGGTTGCATAGAGAGAAACCACCCGAAGGCGGCTTAATCATTAAGTACCATCCGGTTGGTCCGGAGTCCTTTCAGACAGAACCTAGCTGAGCAAATTCGCCACTCTGATCGGTAGCTATACTGCGTGCGCTCCCTAACCCCCCAAGCCAGGGCTCTGGTCATAGATTGTCCGGGTCGAGCATCGAACGCCTCTTCCAGGATGGGTAAGCTTCCTGGGGCATAAATGCCTATGAACAGTTGGATGCAGCCTGTGCGCGAGAGAAGTACCTGCACACAAGTAAGTATCGTCGCCAACACTTCTTCGTGTACTCGGTGATGGATATTCACATCAGCCCAGCCCTAACAAACGCTGCCGCGGCGCCGCAGACCAGCCTCACCAAACTGGGGTCGTACTCAAATATTATCGGCCACAGGTTCGCGTGGACCTGTGCTAACCATTTTGAGAAGAGGCAGGCGTAACAACCTGAGAAGTCACGCAAAAGTCACGCACATGAAAAAGGCCACCCCTCTCGGAAATGGCCTAAGTCATTGAATATAATGGTCGGGACGGAGTGATTCGAACACTCGACCCCTTGCACCCCATGCAAGTGCGCTACCGGGCTGCGCTACGCCCCGACTGGGCTTTGAAGCATGTTCTCGTTACCGCTGAGAACGATGAAGAAGATACCCTAACCTTTTGATTAATGGAAGCTTTTTTTCAAAAATTTCCACTCATCCTTAACCATGGTCACTTCTTCAACACCACCAACACATCTTCCAGCTCGACAATCATCTGACGAATCAGCTGTTTGTACTGGCTCGACTCATCCTTGGCCTCATCACTGGAAAGCCGCAACCGCGCCCCGCCAATGGTGAAGCCCTGGTCGTAAAGCAGGGCGCGAATCTGGCGGATCATCAGCACGTCTTGGCGCTGGTAATACCGCCGGTTGCCCCGCCGCTTCACGGGATTGAGCTGATCGAACTCCTGCTCCCAATACCGCAACACGTGCGGTTTTACAGCGCAAAGTTCGCTGACCTCACCAATGGTGAAGTACCGTTTGCCCGGTATGGGGGGCAGTTCGTCGTTATGGCTTGGTTCCAGCATAGGCCTCAACCCGGGCCTTCAACTTCTGCCCTGGACGAAAGGTGACGACGCGCCGTGCGGTGATCGGGATTTCTTCCCCAGTCTTGGGGTTGCGGCCCGGCCGCTGGCGTTTATCGCGAAGGTCGAAATTGCCGAAACCGGACAACTTGACCTGCTCGTTCTCTTCAAGTGCGTGCCGAATTTCTTCGAAAAACAGCTCGACCAGCTCCTTGGCCTCACGCTTGTTAAGCCCCAGCTCCTCGTACAGCCTCTCGGCCATCTCAGCTTTCGTCAGAGCACCCATGCCGTTATTTCCTTAACGTGGTGTTCAACCTTTGTTCGAGCGAGGTGAGGATAGTGTGCAAGGTAGTGTTCACCTCATCGTCGTTAAGAGTGCGCGATGGATGCTGCCAGGTCAAGCCGACTGCCAGGCTTTTTCTATCAGGATCAATGCCTTTACCCTGGTAGACATCAAACAGCCTGAGGTCTGTGAGCCATTCGCCTGCATTGTCACGAATTACATCAAGCACGTCTTGAGACGCAACATCACGACCTGCGATCAACGCAAGGTCACGACGGGTTTCCGGGAACTTGGACAACTCGCTGAATTTCGGCAACCGGCCTTCGACCACATCGGCCAGCACCAGCTCGAAAACGAAGACCGGGCGGTCCAGGTCCAGGGCTTTTGCAAGCTCTGGATGAAGCGCGCCCAGATAGCCAATGGCCTTACCTTCTCGCTGAATTTCGGCGGTCTGACCGGGGTGCAAGGCTGGATGCTTGCCAGCGACGAAGGTGAAGTCGCCCAGCGCACCGGAATAACCCAGCAGGGCTTCCACATCGGCCTTCACGTCGAAGAAATCGATGGTGTCGCGGCCGTTAGCCCAGCCTTCTGGCAAGCGGCTGCCTGTAACGACGCCGGCAATCATCGGTTCCTGTGCCAAGTTGCCCAGTTGGCCAACGAAACGTAGGCCACTTTCGAACAAGCGCACGCGGTCCTGCTGGCGATTGAGGTTGTGCTGCAATGCCTTGACCAGGCCCGGCCACAGGGACGCACGCATGGCCGCCATGTCGCTGGAGATGGGGTTGGCCAGCAACAGTGGCTCTACGCCTGGGCTGAACAACTCGAACAGTTTCGGATCGATGAAGCTGTAGGTAATGGCTTCCTGGTAACCACGAGCAACCAGCAGACGACGCAGGTTTGGCAGCTCGCCACGGGTTTCCGGGCGTGCTTGCGGCGCCAGGCGCGCTTGCGGGTAGCGCACGGGCAGGTTGTTGTAACCGTACAGACGCGCGAGCTCTTCGATCAGGTCGACTTCGAGGCTGATATCGAAGCGGTGGCTCGGAACGTTGACCGTCCACTGCCCTGCTCCGTCTGCCTGGGTAGCCAGACCAAGGTTGTTGAGCAACTGCTCGACCTGGGACGGGTCCATTTCCATGCCAAGCATCTGGGCGATGCGATCGGCACGCAAGGTAACCGGGGCAATGCTGGGCAAGTGTTGCTCGCTGACGGCTTCAACGATGGGGCCGGCTTCGCCGCCTACCACTTCCAGCAGCAATGCAGTCGCGCGCTCCATAGCCTCGCGAGCCAGCTGGGAATCGACGCCGCGCTCATAACGGTGCGAGGCGTCGGTGTGCAGGCCATAGGAGCGGGCCTTGCCTGCAACGGAAATCGGCTCGAAGAAAGCGCTTTCCAGGAACAGATCACGGGTTTTAGCGGTGTCGACCCCGCTGTGCTCACCGCCCATGACGCCAGCGATGGCCAGGGCGCGGGTGTGGTCGGCAATGACCAGGGTGTCGGCACGCAGTGCAACTTCCTGGCCGTCGAGCAGCACCAGCTTTTCGCCTTCCTCGGCCATGCGTACGCGAATGCCGCCGTTGATCTCTGCCAAGTCAAAGGCGTGCATGGGCTGGCCGAGTTCGAGCATCACATAGTTGGTGATGTCGACGGCAGCGTCGATGCTGCGCACGTCACTGCGGCGCAGACGCTCGACCATCCACAGCGGCGTCGGCCTGCTCAGGTCGACATTGCGGATGACCCGGCCCAGGTAACGTGGGCAAGCTGCCGGCGCATGGACCTCGACCGGGCGCACTTCGTCGTGTGCGGCAGCTACGGCTGGCACCAGCGGGCGGGTGACCGGCACGTCGTACAACGCGCTGACGTCGCGGGCCAGGCCGGCGATCGACAGGCAATCACCCCGGTTGGGCGTAAGCCCGATTTCGATGCTGGCATCATCCAGGCTCAGGTACTGGCGAATGTCTTCGCCTACCGGCGCATCGCTGGCCAGTTCGAGCAGGCCATCGTTTTCTTCACTGATCTGCAGTTCGGCCGCCGAGCAGAGCATGCCGAAGGACTCCACACCGCGCAGCTTGGCTTTCTTGATCTTGAAGTCACCAGGCAGTTCGGCGCCGATCATGGCGAAGGGGATCTTGATCCCTGGCCGCGCGTTAGGGGCGCCGCAAACCACCTGGAACGTTTCCTGGCCATTGCTGACCTGGCACACACGCAGCTTGTCGGCGTCCGGGTGTTGTTCGGTGGCAAGGATTTCACCCACCACAATACCGCTGAACTGGCCGGCAGCGGGGGTCACGCTGTCGACTTCCAGGCCGGCCATGGACAGGCGGGCCACCAGTTCGTCACGGGAGACTTGCGGGTTTACCCAACCGCGCAGCCACTGTTCACTGAATTTCATGCTGTTCTTCTCCTGAAGGTTGCGTCGATTGGCTTAGCGGAATTGGGCTAAGAACCGCAGGTCGTTGTCGAAGAACAAACGCAGATCGTTGACGCCATAGCGCAGCATGGCCAGGCGCTCGGCACCCATGCCGAAGGCAAAGCCCTGGAATTGCTCAGGATCGATGCCCGACATGCGCAACACGTTCGGGTGCACCATGCCGCAGCCCATTACTTCCAGCCAGCCGGTCTGCTTGCACACGCGGCAGCCATTGCCCGAGCACATGACGCACTGGATATCCACTTCGGCGGACGGCTCGGTGAAGGGGAAGAACGATGGACGGAAACGCACCGCCAGTTCTTTTTCGAAGAACACGCGCAGGAATTCTTCGATGGTGCCCTTGAGGTCGGCGAAATTGATGCCACGGTCGATCAGCAGGCCTTCGACCTGGTGGAACATCGGCGAGTGGGTGATATCCGAATCGCAGCGGTAGACGCGGCCAGGACAGACAATGCGAATAGGTGGCTGGGTAGACTCCATGGTCCGCACCTGTACCGGCGAGGTGTGGGTACGCAGCAACATGTTGGCATTGAAATAGAAGGTATCGTGCATCGCCCGGGCCGGATGGTGGCCGGGGATGTTGAGCGCTTCAAAGTTGTGATAGTCGTCTTCGACTTCAGGGCCTTCGGCAATGCCGTAGCCAATGTGCGTGAAGAACTGTTCGATGCGTTCGAGTGTACGGGTGATGGGGTGCAAGCCACCGGTGGCCTGGCCACGGCCTGGCAGGGTCACATCAATGCATTCGGCAGCCAGACGAGCGCTGAGCTCGGCTTCTTCGAAAGCTGCCTTGCGTGCGTTCAGCACAACGGTGACGCGCTCTTTGGCGTCATTGATCAGCGCGCCCACTTTGGGCCGCTCCTCGGCTGGCAGGTTGCCCAGGGTCTTCATCACCTGGGTCAGCTCGCCCTTCTTGCCGAGATAGTTGACCCGGATCTGTTCCAGGGCATTGATGTCTTCAGCGCGCTCCACGGCCTCCAGGGCTTGGGAGACCAGCGCATCCAGGTTTTCCATGTACAGACTCCAGATACGAAAATAGGGGAAGAGCTTTGAAGGCTCTTCCCCTATCGATGACGTTCAATGCCCGGCGACGCAGGCGCCGCCGGGTGATTGTCGCGGGTACTTAAGCCAGAACGGCTTTAGCTTTCTCGACAATCGCAGCAAACGCCGCTTTTTCGTTCACTGCCAGATCGGCCAGAACCTTACGGTCGATTTCGATCGAAGCCTTTTTCAGGCCAGCAATCAGACGGCTGTAGGACAGACCGTTGGTGCGGGCACCGGCGTTGATACGAGCGATCCACAGTGCGCGGAACTGACGCTTCTTCTGGCGACGGTCGCGGTAGGCGTATTGGCCTGCCTTGATGACCGCTTGCTTGGCAACACGGAATACGCGCGAGCGTGCACCGTAGTAACCTTTAGCCAGTTTCAGAATTTTCTTGTGACGCTTACGGGCGATGACGCCACGCTTAACACGAGCCATGAGTAACTTCCTCTATCTTAACCAGAATTAACGTACGCGCAGCATGCGCTCGACTTTTGCCACGTCGGACGGGTGCAGCAAGCTGGCACCGCGCAGTTGACGCTTACGCTTGGTCGACATTTTGGTCAGGATGTGGCTCTTGAAAGCGTGCTTGTGCTTGAAGCCCGAAGCGGTCTTCAGGAAGCGCTTCGCAGCACCGCTCTTGGTTTTCATTTTTGGCATGTTGGAACTCCGCATTCGATAAAAATTACACAATAATCATCAGGCCTGCCGTGCCCGGGAGATTACTTCTTCTTTTTGGGGGCGATGACCATCATAAGCTGGCGTCCTTCCATCTTAGGATGCTGCTCGACGGAACCGTATTCGATCAGGTCAGCTTCAACCCGCTTCAACAGCTCCATGCCCAGCTCCTGGTGGGCCATCTCACGACCACGGAATCTCAGAGAGATCTTGGCCTTGTCCCCTTCGGTAAGGAAACGTACCAGGTTGCGTAGTTTTACCTGGTAATCCCCTTCTTCCGTCCCTGGACGAAACTTGATTTCTTTAATCTGGATCTGTTTCTGGTTTTTCTTGGCTTCGTTAGCCTGCTTCTTCTTCTCGAAGAGGTGCTTGCCGTAGTCCATCACCTTGCAGACGGGCGGAACCGCGTCTGCAGAGATTTCCACCAGATCCAGCTTCGCTTCTTCAGCGATACGAAGCGCTTCATCAATCGAGACGATGCCAACCTGCTCGCCGTCTGCGCCAATTAACCGAACCTCGCGGGCCGAGATATTCTCGTTGATCGGGGCCTTCGGTACAGCACGTTTATCATTTCTCATTTCACGCTTAATAGTCATTACTCCGTTGTTTGGCGACCACGCCGGGAAACCGCTTGCGTCAGGAGCTCAGCGAACTGGGCGACGGGCATGGAGCCCAGGTCAGCGCCTTCGCGAGTACGCACTGCTACGGTCTGCGTTTCGACTTCGCGGTCCCCTATAACCAAAAGGTACGGGACCTTGAGCAAAGTATGCTCACGGATTTTAAAGCCGATCTTCTCATTTCTCAAGTCCGACTTGGCACGGAAACCGCTACCGTTCAGAGTTTTCTCAACCTCAAGGGCGAAATCGGCCTGTTTGTCGGTGATATTCATGATCACCGCCTGCGTCGGCGCCAGCCAGGCAGGGAATACGCCGGCGTAGTGCTCGATCAGCATGCCGATGAAGCGCTCGAACGAACCCAGAATGGCACGGTGCAGCATGACCGGGCGCACGCGGCTGTTGTCTTCGGCGATGTAGCTGGCGTCCAGGCGCTCCGGCAGGTTCGGGTCGTACTGCAGGGTGCCGCACTGCCAATTACGGCCAAGGCAATCACGCAGGGTGAACTCGATCTTCGGCCCGTAGAAAGCGCCCTCCCCCGGCTGGTATTCCCACTCCAGGCCGGACTCGTTCAGGGCATCGGCCAACGCCCCCTCGGCACGGTCCCACAGCTCTTCGGAGCCAACGCGTTTGGCCGGGCGAGTAGACAGCTTCATGGCGATGTCGCTGAAGCCAAAGTCCTTGTAGACGTCCAGGGTCAGCTTGATGAAGTCGGCGGCTTCTTTCTTCACCTGTTCTTCGGTGCAGAAAATGTGGGCATCGTCCTGTACAAAGCCACGCACACGCATGATGCCGTGCAAGGCGCCAGACGGCTCGTTGCGATGGCACGCGCCAAACTCGGCCAGACGCAGCGGCAGGTCGCGGTAGCTCTTGAGCCCCTGATTGAATACCTGCACGTGGCACGGACAGTTCATCGGCTTGACCGCGTAGTCACGGCTCTCGGACGAGGTCGTGAACATGTTCTCGGCGTAGTTGGACCAGTGGCCGGAACGCTCCCAAAGAATGCGGTCGACCACTTGCGGGGTCTTGATTTCCTGATAACCGTTCTCGCGCTGGACATTACGCATGTACTGCTCGAGCACTTGGTAAACAGTCCAGCCATTGGCATGCCAGAACACCATGCCCGGTGCTTCTTCCTGCAGATGGAACAGGTCGAGCTGCTTGCCGATCTTGCGATGGTCGCGCTTCTCGGCTTCTTCGATGCGCTGGATGTAGGCCGCCAGCTGCTTTTTGTCAGCCCAGGCAGTGCCGTATACGCGCTGCAGCTGTTCGTTCTTGGCATCGCCGCGCCAGTAGGCGCCGGACAGCTTGGTCAGCTTGAATGCCTTGAGAAAGCGGGTGTTGGGCACGTGCGGGCCGCGACACATGTCCACGTATTCTTCGTGATAGTACAGGCCCATGGCCTGTTCGTTCGGCATGTCCTCGACCAGGCGCAGCTTGTAGTCTTCGCCACGGGCAGTGAAGACGTCGATGACTTCGGCGCGCGGGGTCATTTTCTTGATGACGTCGTAGTCCGTGTCGATCAGCTGCTGCATGCGCTTTTCGATGGCCGCCAGGTCATCCGGCGTGAAGGGCCGCTCGTAAGCGATGTCGTAATAGAAGCCTTCGTCGATTACCGGGCCGATCACCATCTTGGCGGTCGGATACAGCTGCTTCACTGCATGGCCAACCAGGTGGGCGCACGAGTGACGAATGATCTCCAGTCCCTCTTCATCTTTGGGGGTGATGATCTGCAGCGTCGCGTCGTTCTGGATCAGGTCGCAGGCGTCGACCAGCTTGCCGTCTACCTTGCCGGCAACGGTGGCCTTGGCCAGACCGGCGCCGATGGATGCGGCGACCTCGGCAACAGACACGGGGTGATCGAACGAACGTTGGCTGCCATCGGGAAGAGTAATGGTGGGCATTGGCGCCTCCTCTCCTAGTGGTGACCCCTACCAAAGGTCACGTGGGTTGGGATGAGCCAGTACAAGATCCGAACCTGCCTTCCGTTGACGGGAAGCCTGCCTCACAGTGGCAGAAGCCTTTGGGCTTGCGGGAACGAACCAGAGTGACTGGAAAGAAAATAGAACTGCAGCGGGGACGTTGTCAGCTGCAAGCCGGGCATGCTAGCACGCAGTCAGAGCCGCGCGCAGGAATATTTGGAAATTGCCGCTGGTGGTGAACTTCCGCGACAGCTTCCCTATCAGACTTGTGGAAACAACTACTCTTGATGAGAACTGACCCAAGGAGTAATCGGTTATGCGAGTTCCGTCTCTTCTGGCCCTGGCGGCCGCTGGCGCCCTGCTGATGCCAATGGCCGCGAACGCCGGCAATTTCCCTGCCGGCAAGGAAGGTGCCTATATGGCTCAATGCACGCAAGTTGCCGCTGGCCAGGGCGTTGATGCCGCCGCAGCGAAAAAGCACTGCGAATGTGGTGCACAGGCGATCAAGAAGAATTTCTCCGACGCTGAAATTGCTGACCTCGACAGCAAGGATGGCGTGGACGCCAAACTCATGCAAAAGGCGCAAAACGTCGTTAAACAGGCCTGCGCACCTAAAAGCTGATGTTGTGTAGCTGCGCGTGTCCGGCGGTAAATTGCGCTGGATCAACCTGCCACGAAGGTAAAAAGACGCGACAGCCGCAGAATTAGACTATGATGTACCGGTGCTCCGTAGCTTTGGCCGCATTGCACCACCGAAAATACTAAATGTTCTGGAGATTCACCCATGTCCAATCGCCAAACCGGCACCGTCAAATGGTTCAATGATGAAAAAGGCTTCGGCTTCATCACCCCACAAGGCGGCGGCGACGACCTGTTCGTTCACTTCAAAGCCATCGAATCTGACGGCTTCAAGAGCCTGAAAGAAGGCCAAACTGTTTCCTTCGTCGCCGAGCGCGGCCAGAAGGGCATGCAGGCTGCGCAGGTTCGTCCGGAGTAATTCGGACAGCCGTAAAAAAACCCGCCCCCGTGGCGGGTTTTTTTTGACTTGGCTTTGACAGCTCAACGCGCACAGGGCACCGATGCCCTCCATACGCGGGGCAAATCTTTAGCCGCAGTTAACGCGTGTCACACGCCCTTGCTCATCGACATTCAAGTTCAGCCGCTCCGAGCGGTATTCCAGGGTGACCACATCGTGGGGCTTGAGTATGCGCGCCATTTGCGAGCCGCTCGCCTTGCGGGCCTGCTCCAGCAGCTCTGCACTACCCATCTTGCCCACTGCAAAATCAGCGCCGCTGGCCTGGCAGCGACCATCATTGCCCGCAGGTGCCTCAGGCACTTGGCCGCCACTGGAGTCTCCACCAGTGCTGCAGCCCGCCAGGACAGCAGCCACCGCCAGGGTCGCCAGATAAGCACGGGTACGTAACATGAAGCCTCCTAGATCATTTGGGAACTGCCTGATCCGACAGCCCCACCCTAAATTCGTTGCAAAACTGGCCAAGTCTGCACCATCCCGGCGGCTGATGGGGGAAGACAATCGTGACCGAATTTTACCACTCGGCCCACACGCCGCTTGGTTTGGCCTGCAAAGTCATGATTTACTTTAAGAAGTGAAGGCATAGTGCCTGCTACGAATACCCGGTTTGGTCGTTCGTTCTTTTATCCCGCGCCGCAAGCGAGAGCTTTACATGAGCACCCACAGCATCGATGCCGACATCAAGGTCAAATGGGCCGAGGGCCAGAGCGCCTATAGCCCCAGCACCCCGGAGGAGCTGCTGCTGATCGCCATCGACCTCCTGGTACGTGACCGCGGCGCAGAGGCAGCGCGCGGCTTCATCGACCAGGTGGTCGAGCGGTATGCACCACGCCCTGCTACTTCAAACGCGCCAACCGCTCGCTGAGCAGGTCAAACAGCCCCTGGGCATCCCCCTCCTTCACCCACATGACATTGGCCGGTTGCTTGAGCACCCCGTACCAATCAGCCACGGTCTGGCCGAAGGTGGGACCCTCTCGGGTGTCGATCGTCATGTGAATGCGCCGGCCGCTGAACTGCTGGGGTTTGAGCAGATAGGCGATGACGCTGGCGTCATGCACAGGCCCACCGGGCATCCCGTACAACGCCATATCATGGGTGATGTAGGCATTGAGGATGTCCACAACGCGCTTGCTGGCCTGCGTATTGACACCAGCCAGTTGCTTGAGCCGTGCTTCGCTGGTCAACAGCTTGTGGGTCACATCCAGGGGCAAATAGGTCAACGGCACGCCACTTGCCAGTACCACAGCGGCCGCGTGTGGGTCGGCATACAGGTTGAACTCGGCCACAGGCGTGATGTTGCCACCGTTGAAGTGAGCCCCGCCCATCACCACCACTTCCTTGATGCCCTGAGCGATTTCAGGGCGCTGTATCAAGGCCAGGGCCAGGTTGGTCTGCGGGCCGAGCATGGCCAGGGTCACGCTGTGCGGCGGCGCCGCACCTAGGGTGTCGACCAGGTACTGAACAGCGTTGCCGCTCGCCAAAGGCTGCTTGGGTTCATGCACTTCGACTCCGGTGACGCCTTCTTCACCGTGCACTTCGGCCGCGTAGATCGGGGCGCGCACCAAGGGGCGACCCGCACCGGCGTATACCGGAACATCCTCACGGCCTGCCCACTCACGGGCTAGACGAGCGTTACGGGCGGTCTTCTCCAGGCGCACATTGCCTGCGACTGTCGTGATAGCACGAATCTTCAGTTCATCAGGCGAGGCCATGGCCAGGAACAGTGCCACCAGATCGTCAGCCCCCGGATCGGTGTCGATGATCAGGTCGATAGGTGCCGCTTGTACGGCAGACGCTGCAGCCATGAGGGCGAGTCCTTGAAGCAGGGGTTTTAGCATGACGAGGGCACTCCTGTTGCCGGTGGATATCAAGTAAGGACCGTCGGTGTCAGAAGGTTACACCGGACACCAGGGCGATGTTGCTGTAAGGCTGGCACTCGCCCGTGCGCACCATGGCCCGGGCCTTGCGCGACAGCATCTTGAACGCTTCATGGGGCATGTATTCACGCTCGCCCAGCGTGTCGCTCAGGCGCTCGATTTCTGCAAACGCCGGCGGCTCCACGGTTTGTATTTCTTCAGCCAGCACGTGCCGCTCGACCTGCAGCTCGCTCAGGACACACCGCAGCACACTGGCAAAATCAGGCAGCCCTGGGGTGACAGCCAAGTCGATCAGCTCCACGCCGTGCGGCACGGGCAACCCGGCATCGCCGATGACCAGGATGTCGCCATGGCCCATGCTGGCAATGGCCCGTGACAGTGCAATGTTCAGCAGGGGCGTCTTCTTCATGGCTGCAGCTCCGCGAGCCTGGGGATGGAAGGTTGCGCGCCGGCCCGGGTCACCGACAGGGCAGCAGCCCGTTGCCCGATGCGGATTGCCTCGCCCTCTCCCAGGCCCTGCACCAACCCAGCCGCAAAGCCTCCGATGAAGGTGTCCCCTGCGGCGGTGGTGTCCAAGGCTTTTACCACGGGTGCCGGATAATGTTGGTGGCCATCGGGCGTGATCAGCAAGGCACCTTGTGCGCCGAGGGTAATGATCACTTTGCCAGCTCCCAGCGCGAGCAGGCGCGTGCCCGCCAGTAAGGCGCTGGCCTGATCATGCACGGCAACACCGGTCAACGCCTCGGCCTCGCTTTCGTTGGGCGTGAGGTAGTCGACATGGTTGAACCATTCGGCGGGCAACGGCCCTGTTGCCGGCGCCGGGTTGAGTATTACCCGTTTGCCGAGCTGACGGCCTCTGGCCAAGGTCCAGGCCACGGTAGGCAATGGCACTTCAAGTTGGCAGATGATCACCTGCGCCGCCTGCAGCAAGCCGTCGAAGCGCGCTACGGCGTCGGGTACCAGCAACCCATTGCCCCCAGGCACAATGACGATGCAGTTCTGGCTGGCCGCGTCGACGGTGATCATCGCTACCCCCGTGGACACGCCGGCGCAGGTGACCACGCCCTGGCAGTCAATGCCTTCCACTTCCAGGGCATTGCGCAATTGCAAGCCGTAGGCGTCGTCGCCGACGCAGCCGATCATTGCCGCGCTGGCGCCCAGCCGCGCGACCGCCACGGCCTGGTTGGCACCCTTGCCTCCGGCAGCGGTGAAGAAGGTATCGCCGGCCAATGTCTCGCCAGGCCGTGGCAGGCGCTGAGCGCGCGCTACCAGGTCCATGTTGAGGCTGCCGACTACCACGACCTTGGCACTCATGCGGTTTCCTTAGCGGTAATCGTTGAACAGGTCCGGGCGCGGCCCGGTGGACTCGCGCAACACGATGCGCGGGGTGACGATGCGCTGCTGCGCCGAGCTATTGCAAGGCTGAGCGATACGCGCCAGCAGCAGCGCCGCAGCGCTCTCGCCAAGCTCGCGGATGGACTGCCCCACAGTGGTCAAGGGTGGGTAGACGTAGCGGCTCAGCTCGATGTCGTCGAAGCCGATGACCGACAGCGCACCCGGCACGTCGATGTGGCGCTCGGCCGCTGCGCGCAATACGCCGAACCCGATCATGTCGTTGCCCGCAAAGATGGCCGTCGGCCGCGTCCCTGCCAGCAGCTCGGCAGCTGCAGCGTGGCCGCCAGGGCTGGTGAAGTCGCAGTGGCGCACACGCTCAGGGGCCACGGTGACGCCCGCCTCGTCCAAGGCCCGACGAAAACCGCCCAGGCGCATCTGCGTCACCCCGGTTTCTGCTGGCCCACCGATGTAGGCGATATCCCGATGGCCAAGCTCCAACAGATGGCGCGTAGCCAGGTAGGCGCCCAGCTCATGATCGATCCGCACCAGGTCGGCATCGATGCCTTCGAGCTCTCGGTCCACGATGACCATGGGTGTGCGCACCTCTGCCAGGCTTTGCAACAAGTCGTCATCCTGCCCTACCGACCCGACCACCAGTCCATCGATGCGCTTTTCCAACAGCACCCGCAGGTAATTACGCTGCTTTTGAGGGTCGTCGTCGGAATTGCACAGGATCACGCAATAGCCATTGCGCTCGCAGGCGTCTTCAATGCCGCGGGCCAGCTCGGCGAAATAGGGGTTGACGCTATTGGGCACGAGCAAGCCGATGGTGGCCGTGCTGCGTGCCTTGAGCGACCGTGCGACGGCGCTGGGCACGTACTCCAGTTCCCGTATGGCGGCCTCGACTTTGAGCCGAACAGGCTCGCTCACCGGACGCGTTTTGTTCAACACGTGGGACACGGTGGTGTAAGAAATCCCTGCCAGGGCCGCGACGTCTTTGATGGTTGCCATGGTTCAGTTCCGCCGGGCTGCGCGCCGGCTGCGATAAGTGTCGAGCACCACGGCAATGACGATCACAGCGCCGGTAATGATGCGTTTGGTTGGCTCGCTGGCACCGATCTGCGCAAGGCCCGCTGCCAGCACCGAAATGATGAGCACGCCAAAAAAGGTGCTGATGACCGAGCCACGCCCACCCATCAGGCTGGTACCGCCGATCACGACGGCGGCAATCACCTGCAACTCCAGGCCGGAGCCCGCATTGGGGTCGGCTGCCTCCAGGCGCGACACCTGAAACAACGCAGCCAGGCCAGCCAGCAGCCCCATCAGGGCGAAGACCAGTACCTTGTAGGGGCGCGGGTCGATACCGGCCAGGCGCACGGCTTCTTCATTGGTGCCGATCCCGATCAGGTAGCGCCCGAATACGGTACGGGTGAGCACCAGGTGAGCGATCACGATCACCAGCAAGGCGATGATGAACGCGGGTGATATACCAAAGGCTATCGGGTTGGAGAACCAGGCATAGGCATCGCCGATGTAGGCCGTGCGCGAATCGGTGAACTGATAGGCCAGGCCGCGGGCCATTTCCAGCACGCCCAACGAGACGATGAACGAAGGGATGCGCCAGGCCACGGTGACGACGCCGGTAACGCTGCCAGCCAATGCGGCCACCGCCATGCCCAGCAGTGCAGCCGGCACGATGCTCCAGCCCCAGCCAAGAATCGCCACGCTGACTGTCGATGCGGCCAGGGCCAGCACCGAACCGACCGACAGGTCGATGCCGCCGATGATCAGCACGAACGTCATGCCCACGGCCAATACCATCAAGTCAGGTATCTGGTTGGCCAGGGTACTGAACGTACCGTATGACCAGAAATGGCTGCTCAGCAGCGAGAACAGCACGATCATCGCCAGCAAGGCGCCGGCCAGCCCCAGGTAAGTACCAAGGCCCAAGTAGGTGCCGCTGCGGCGTACCGGGGCAGCGCTTTGGTTTTCGAGCGGTGTGGTTTTCATGCGTCCATCCTGGGGGCTGCAGGGTGCAGCAGTGCGTCACGTTTCTGATAGCCGGCGAAGGCTGCCGCCAGCAACTGGTCCTGGGTCCAGTGGTCACGTTCGAAGGTGTCGATCAACCGACCGGCAGACAAGACCGCAATGCGGTCGCAGATCAGCATCAACTCGCGCAGATCGCTGGAGACCACGACCAGGGCCTTGCCCTGCCGAGCGAGTTCGGCGAGCAAACCGTAGATGTCGAACTTGGCACCCACATCGATGCCGCGCGTAGGCTCGTCGAACAGCAAGACCTGGCAATCACGCTCGAGCCAGCGGCCGATCACCACCTTCTGCTGATTACCACCCGACAACTCGCCGACCACTTGATCAGCGCCGGCACTGCGAATGCGCATGGCCTTTATTTGCCGCTCGGCCAAGTCGCGTTCGGCTTGGCGGTCCAGGACGCCAGCCCGCGACACCGCACCCAGGTTGCCCAAGGCGATGTTGGCGCTGATCGACTGGCTCAACAGCAGGCCTTCGCCTTTGCGATCTTCGGTGATCAGGGCAATACCCGCGTTGACGGCGGACTTTGGCGAATCGATGGTGACCGGCAGCGGCGGCTGGCCCAGGGCAATGCTACCGCTGTCGGCGCGGTCGGCGCCGTAGATCAACCGCAGAAGCTCGGTACGGCCCGCGCCGATCAGCCCGGAGATACCGAAGATCTCCCCAGCACGGACTTCAAAGGACACCTCCCGCACCTTCTCGCCCCGGCTGAGCTTGTCCACCCTGAGCAGTGGACCACCTAACGAGCGGCGGCCCAGGTCGATGTGTTCGCCCAGTTCACGCCCAACCATCAGGTTGACCAACTCGGCGCTGCTGTAGCGCTGGATCGGTTCGTCGCATACCAGCCTGCCATCGCGCAGCACGACGATACGCTGAGCGACGCGCTGCAGTTCTTCGAGCCGATGGGAGATATAGACGATAGCCACCCCCCGGGCGCGCAAGCGCTCGATCTGGGTGAACAGCAATTCCACCTCGCGCGCGGTCAGCATGGCAGTGGGCTCATCGAAGATCAGCACGTGGCAATCTCCGATCAGGTTGCGGGCAATCTCGACCATTTGCTGGTGACCGATGCCCAACTCTCCGACCGGGGTATCGGGATCAATGGCCTCCAGCCCCACTTGGGCCATGGCATCGACGGCCATCTGGCGCAGGCGCTTCTGGCTGATCCAGCCGAGGCGGCTGGGCAGGTTGTCCAGAAACAGGTTTTCTGCCACGGTCAGGGTGGGCAACAGGTTCAGTTCCTGCATCACCATGCGTACGCCGAGGCGCTCGGCCTCGCGGCGACTGACCGGCGCATAGGCCTGCCCACGGTAGAGCATGTGCCCGGCAGTGGGGGTTTCCAGGCCGCTGATCAACTTGGACAAGGTGCTCTTGCCAGCGCCGTTTTCGCCGGTCAAGGCCAGCACCTCGCCGGCACGCAGCTCCAGGCTCACCTCGCCCAGCACCGGCTGGGCGTACGTCTTGCCGAGGCCGCTAGTAGCCAGGACCACGTCATGGGCCGATGCGGACATCGCCGTGTCTCCTGGCAGCATCAAGGTTGCTTCGTAATCAGTTCGACCGGGGTCTGGATGACGTTATCGGCATCCACATCCGGCTTCTCGCCCTTGACCATTTTCAGCGCGGCCTGGATACCGAAAACGGCTTGCTGACTGGCTGCCTGATCAAGCGTGGCCAGTACGCGGCCGTCGGCAATCATGGGCTTGATGGCATTGATGTTATCGTAACCGACCACCTGCACCTGGCCAGCCTTGCCAGCCGCGCGCACGGCCGAGACCGCACCCAGGGCCATGCTGTCGTTGCCTGCCAGCAATGCCTTGAGATCAGGGTATTCGTTGAGCATGGACGCGGCGACGGCATTGCCTTTGTCGATTTCCCAATTGCCGCTCTGCGTAGAGACGATCTTGATCTGCGCAGCGTCCATCGCATCTTTGAAGCCTGCGGTACGCTGCTGGGCATTGGTCGTAGTCGGCACGCCTTCGATGATGCCCACCTGATCGCCCGCCTTGAGTTTTTCCGTGGCCAGGTACTCGCCCACCAAGCGCGCGCCCTTGCGGTTGTCAGGGCCTACGAAGGGTACGTTGATGCCTTTGCTCTTGAGCAGCTCGGGGTCAAGTCGGTTGTCGATGTTGATCACCACCACACCCTGGTCCATCGCTTTTTTCACAGCTGAGACCAGTGCTTTGGAGTCTGCCGGCGCAATCACCAGCGCCTTGGCACCGGCGTTGACCATCTGCTCGACGATGCGGATCTGCTCGCCCGTGTCGGTCTCATTCTTGATGCCGTTTGCAACCAGGTCGAATTCGCCTGCGTGAGTCTGCTGGTAGGCCTTGGCGCCGTCTTCCATGGTGCGGAAGAACTCATTGGCCAATGATTTCATGACCAGCGCGACCTTGGGTTTGTCTTCAGCATGAGCCGCCGAGAACGGCATGGCGATGGACAAGGACGAAAGAACAGCGACGGCCAGCAAGCGGCCTGGGAACGGCAGTTTCATGGGCGATGACTCCGAATCTTGTTTTTTTGTCGGAAAGCAAACGTTTGCGCTGAGTAACTATGCGAACGCGCCAAGCGTTTGTCAAATACGTTCAGCTGACTCCCGGGCAAGATTATCCGTAAATTTCCGGATAACCGAACACGTTTTCCTACAAAAATTCGGGTTTTCGAATGAAATACTTCCGGCCCTGCTTGCTCACGTCATTCGACGGCCTAACAAGACTTCACCCTCATCACGCACGAGGTAGGGTTGAGCCTGCCCGAACGCTCTGTCACGAGTTGTTACAGAGGCTATTGGCGATCTGGTACGGAACATGCCTTAGCGAGTGCGCGACGCACTAAAAATCATCTCATTAGGAAGAGAGCACAAAAACGATGAATGCCGCACTGAAATCCTTTGCCCCCAGCGCACTCGCCCTGCTGCTGATCCTGCCAGCTACGGTTTCGGCCGATCAAGCCAAGACCCAGCAAAAGCTCGCCAACGTGGTCATCCTGGCAACCGGCGGCACGATTGCCGGTGCTGGTGCAAGCGCCGCCAATAGTGCTACTTACCAGGCCGCCAAGTTGGGCGTCGACAAATTGATCGCCGGCGTGCCTGAACTGGCAGACCTGGCCAACGTGCGTGGCGAGCAGGTCATGCAAATCGCCTCCGAGAGTATCTCCAATGACGATCTGCTCAAGCTGGGCAAGCGGGTGGCTGAGCTGGCCGACAGCAAGGACGTGGATGGCATCGTCATCACCCACGGTACCGATACCTTGGAAGAAACCGCCTACTTCCTGAATCTGGTCGAGAAAACCGACAAGCCTATCGTGGTCGTCGGCTCCATGCGCCCCGGCACCGCCATGTCGGCAGACGGCATGCTCAACCTGTACAACGCCGTCGCCGTCGCCAGCGACAAGCAGTCGCGTGGCAAGGGCGTGCTGGTGACGCTCAATGATGAAATCCAGTCGGGCCGTGACGTCAGCAAGTCCGTGAACATCAAGACCGAGGCCTTCAAAAGCGCCTGGGGCCCGATGGGCATGGTCGTGGAAGGCAAGTCCTACTGGTTCCGCCTGCCAGCCAAGCGCCACACCCTGGATTCGGAATTCGACATCAAGCAGATCAGCAGCCTGCCTCAGGTGGACATTGCCTATGGCTACGGGAACGTGACCGATACCGCCTACAAGGCGTTGGCACAAAACGGCGCCAAGGCGCTGATCCACGCAGGCACCGGCAACGGTTCGGTATCCTCGCGCGTGGTGCCTGCACTGCAGGAGCTGCGCAAGAACGGCGTGCAGATCATTCGCTCTTCCCACGTCAACCAGGGCGGTTTCGTGCTGCGCAACGCCGAGCAGCCTGACGACAAGAACGATTGGGTAGTGGCCCATGACCTGAACCCGCAGAAAGCGCGCATCCTGGCCATGGTCGCCATGACCAAGACCCAGGACAGCAAGGAGCTGCAGCGGATTTTCTGGGAATACTGACCCCATCAACGCTGAAGCCGATCATCGGCTTCAGCGTTACCAGGCACCCTATCTGAACTGATATTCCAAGCCAGCACCGGCGTACCACGAACGCCCCGGGGCTGCCTCGTAATAGCGTTTGTTGCTGTCACCGACAATCACCGAACCCACGTATTGACGGTCGAACAGGTTGTCCAGGCGCACCAGCTGATGGAACGTCCAAGGGCCGACCTGTTGCTCGAAGCGCGTGCGCCAGTTGAACACAGCATAGGCAGGCGCAGCTTTCTGCTGGTTGCTGTCCTCAACGAACACCTTGCTGCGGTACTGCCCCTCGAACCCCATGCTGACCGACGTGGTGGGTTTCCACACCACTTCTGCATACAGATTGTCTCGCGGCACACCCGGCAAGCGGTTGCCACTGTCGATGACTTGTCCGCCTTGCTTGAAGTCGTCGGCATAGCGAGCGTCGGTATGGGTGTACACCCAAGTGGTCTGCCAGCGCTCGGCAAGGTCGCTCTGCAAGCTGGCTTCGAAACCACGGCGCACGGTCTGCCCGGCATTGTGGTAACTGGTGCGACCGTTGGTGGCATTATCGACCACGATTTCGTTATCCGTACGGATCTCGAACAGGGCTGCGTTCAGCCGCGTGGCGGCGCCCAGGCGATATTTCACCCCTAGCTCATATTGCTTGCTGGTGGCAGGTTCCAGCCCGAAGTTGAAGCTTTCCTGCAAGCCTGGCGCATAGGCCATTTCGGCCTGTGTAGGCGTTTCGAAGCCCTTTCCTAGGCTGGCGTAGCCACGCAGATCAGGCGTGAAGGCATACATCACAGACAGCGTCGGATTGGCCTGCTGATAGCGCTTGGCACCGCTGGCGTCACCGTTTTCCAGGTAGTGGTCATCGACCTTCATCTTCATGGTGCTGTAGCGCACGCCCAGCTCGCTGGTCCAGTTGCCAATTTCCCAGTGCGCCTGCACATACGGGTCCAGGCTGGTAGCGATGTCTTTCTCGTCGCGCTTGAGCTCGCCCTTGACCCCCAGTTGGTCGCCACGGAAGTTCTGGTAGCCCCTGCGGTCATCCGTACTCTGGTCGTAGTCGGCACCCACGGTGAACGTGAAATGCCCAGGCACGGCCAGCACCGGCTGAATCCAGCGCAGCGTACCGCCGTGGAACTCGCGGTCAAAATCAACCACACCGCCACCGCGCTGACTATTGGAAGCGACCTGCCGAGGAATCGACAGGTACTGCACCACGCTCCGGCGCCCTGCGTAGAGATTGAACTGAAGGGTAGCGTCGCCAACGTAGCGTTCGTAGTTCATGCCCACCTGTTGGTGGTCGATACTCTTGCGCGTGTTGTAGGCCCTTGCGCCATCGGCGACCGAACGTGGGTCGTGCTTGTAGCTGGACCAAAGCTGACCCAGCGGGTCTTGCGTGTTGTTCTGTTCCAGGCTGCTGTAGATCAGCGCCAGCCGTGAATCGGCGTCCGGCTTGATGTGCACCTTGGCGAACGTCTGGTCGCGCTTGGCCGCGCTATGGTCACGGTAACCATCGGTGTCCATACGCGAAGCATCCAGCACGAATCCGCCGATCTCGTTGCCCCCCTGCGCCGACAAGTGATGCTTGCTAAAGCCATCGCTGCCAAATGTTGTTTCGGCACCAAGGCGAGCCGGCCCTTCCCCATCACGGCTGAACATCTGGATGACACCGCCAGCGTTGCTGCCATACAGCGTAGCGGCCGGGCCACGCAGTACCTCGATACGGTCGGCCACATCCAGGTTCAGCGTGGCTGCCTGACCCTGTCCGTCCGGGGTGCTGGCGGGGATACCATCGCTGAGCAGCTTGATACCGCGCACGCCAAATGCAGAGCGAGCACCAAAGCCGCGTGACGATATCTGGAGGTCCTGGGCATAGTTCTGGCGATTCTGTACTACGAGGCCAGGGACTTTGGTCAGGACCTCTGACAGGTTGACGCCAAGTTGGCCATCCGTGCCATTGGACAGCTCGACCGTGTCCACCGAAAACGGCAGGTCGAAGCTGCTGGTGGGGGCGTAGGCGCCGGTGACAACCATCGGATCGATAACGATCGCGGTCGACGGGTCGGCCCAGGCCTCAGTGTGAGCAGTAACACCACCGACAAACAGCAAAGCGAGGTGTGTGGAAGAGGTAACGCGTAAGACCAATCGATACATGAGCAATTTCCGGAAAGTGCCGCTATTACAGCAGACCTTGGCCTGGATCGCGAACATGACGAGGACGAGCCGCAGAACTTTCCCTTCAAGCTGTTGCGAAATTCCTTACAGTGAAATACTGTACGTGCATACAGCAAAACAAGGAAATGCCTGTGTCTACCTCCTCGCCCTCACCTGCCAGCTACCAACAATTGGGCATGCGCATCCAGAAAATCATCAACAACCCCATTGCCCAGCGCAGCCGGGCGGCTTTGATCTTTCGCCTGGAACAGGAAACACCGGAGGACTGGGACACGTTGCTGGCCGAGATTGCCGAAAATGACAATGTTACCCTCGCCCATCGTGACGATGGCGGCGTGCAGATTTTCTGGACTGTGCCCAAGGAAGACTGACCGCGCATGAGAGTTTCGCTTATTGCAGCTGCCTGCCTGCTGATGGCTCCGCTTGCCCATGCCGATGCGCCCCGCACGTTCCAGGAGGCCAAGAAGGTCGCCAGGCAACTCTACGCACCACAATCCACCGAGTTCTATTGCGGTTGCAAATACAACGGCAACAAAGTCGATATGGCTTCATGTGGGTATGCACCACGCAAGAATGTCCAACGCGCTTCACGCATCGAGTGGGAACACATCGTGCCGGCCTGGCAAATCGGCCATCTGCGCCAGTGCTGGCAGAGCGGTGGTCGCAAGGCCTGCTCGCAGCACGATGAGGTATACAAACGCGCCGAAGCTGATCTGCACAACCTGGTGCCAAGCGTGGGAGAGGTCAACGGCGACCGCAGCAACTACAGCTTCGGCTGGCTGCCAGAGCAACGCGGGCAATACGGCAAGTGCCTTACCCAAGTGGACTTCAAGGCCAGGAAGGTCATGCCGCGGCCTTCGATCCGCGGCATGATTGCTCGCACCTACTTCTATATGAGCAAGCAATACAACTTGCGCCTCTCCAGGCAGGACCGTCAGCTATTCGAGGCATGGAACAAGACGTATCCGCCGCAGCCCTGGGAATATCAACGCAACCAGCGGGTTGGGTGCCTGATGGGGCGCGGCAATGAGTTCGTAGGGCCGGTCGACCTCAAGGCGTGTAGCTGATCGACCGGCTAAGAGCGCTTAGCGGGCTGCGCCGTGCTGGATGACCACTGAATCGGTGCCAAGCTTGGCCATTACTTCATCGCGACGGGCCTGTGCCTGCTCTCGGGTCGGAAATGGCCCCAGCAGGACCACAGGCTTGCCGTCTCGGTACTCCACCGAAGACGGTATGCCCTTCTCGATCAGACGCGCGGTCATGTCGCTGAGTGCCCCCATGTTGGCGCCCTGGATGACTTCGACGTCCCATCCCTCTGGCGCGGGCTCACCTTCGAGCGCCTGCGCACGGCGCTGCAATTCGGCACCCCCGCACAGCTCTCGGATACGCAGGTTATTGCCATTGTCGTCGACAATGATTTCGTACTGACCGTCGCGTTTGATGGCCACATAACTGCGGTAGGCCTGGTATTGGCCGGCATCGTCCTTGCCACGCACCTGACCGCAGATCGTACCCTGGGTATCGATGCGCACGTTACCGAACTTGGCGGTCTTGGGATTTTGCAGGTGTTCGGCCACACGCTTGTGCACGCCCTCTACCTCGTTGTCACACCCCGCCAGGGCCAGTACTGCCATTACCACCGCCAGTTTGCGCACGCATCTACCTCCAGGTTGGAAGAGGCGGATTCTACCACGCGAGAGCGTAAACCGGACTGCGGCCAAAGGTTACACGCTGATTCAAGCAGGCATGCAAAAAGGGCGACCATTACTGATCGCCCTTTTTGGGATTTGGTAGGCACAATTGGACTCGAACCAACGACCCCCACCATGTCAAGGTGGTGCTCTAACCAACTGAGCTATGTGCCTGTCGTGTGGTGCGCATATTAGAGATCTGCTGAGCACCTGTAAAGCTTTTTTTCGATATAAATCAGAAACTTTCGAACACGGCTCGGACGGGAGCCATGCCAAACTTTCCCACGCCAAACGCAAGAAGGGTGACCCTTTCGGATCACCCTTCTTTGATTTGGTAGGCACAATTGGACTCGAACCAACGACCCCCACCATGTCAAGGTGGTGCTCTAACCAACTGAGCTATGTGCCTGTCGTGGTGCGCATTCTACGTAATTACAAAAGCGTGTCAACAGTTTTTTTTGCGCTAACTCACTGAATTGCAAACTTTTTATAAAGAAGCGTCTGGCGCAGGCGGTGTCCATGATTTTCAGCGGATGACTAGCGGGTGTTTATTATTATTGATAGCATCGCTCCATTCGTTAAAAATATAAAACACGAGGTTCTGCAGCATGGCTAACACCCCCTACCCCCAGTCCTACTACGCCGCCTCGGCCAACCCGGTGCCGCCACGTCCGGCGCTGCAGGATGAGGTGCAAACCGATGTCTGCATCATTGGCGCGGGCTACACCGGCTTGTCCAGCGCCCTGTTCCTTCTAGAAAACGGCTTTAAGGTCAGCGTCGTCGAAGCGGCCAAGGTTGGCTTCGGCGCCTCGGGCCGCAACGGTGGCCAGATCGTCAACAGCTATAGCCGCGACATCGATGTCATCGAGCGCACCGTGGGTGCCCGCCAGGCGCAGCTGCTGGGCGAAATGGCCTTCGAGGGCGGGCGCATCATCCGCGAGCGGGTGGCCAAATACAACATCCAGTGCGACCTCAAGGATGGTGGCGTTTTCGCTGCACTGACCAGCAAACAGATGGGTCACCTGGAATCGCAGAAGCGCCTATGGGAACGTTTCGGCCACAACCAGCTGGAGCTGATGGATCAACAGCGCATCCGCGAAGTGGTGGCCTGCGACAACTATATCGGCGGCATGCTCGACATGAGCGGCGGTCATATCCATCCGCTCAACCTGGCCCTTGGCGAAGCTGCTGCCGTCGAATCGCTGGGTGGCACCATCTATGAGCAAACCCCGGCCGTGCGCATCGAGCGTGGCGCCAACCCGGTCGTGCATACCCCACAGGGCAAAGTGCGCGCCAAGTTCATCATCGTGGCGGGCAACGCCTACCTGGGCAATCTGGTCCCAGAGCTTGCCGCCAAGTCCATGCCCTGCGGTACGCAGGTCATCACGACCGAACCCTTGGGCGATGAACTGGCGCGCACACTGCTGCCGCAGGACTACTGCGTCGAAGACTGCAACTACCTGCTCGACTACTATCGCCTGACCAGTGACAAGCGCCTGATCTTTGGTGGCGGCGTGGTATATGGGGCACGGGACCCGGCCAACATCGAGGCGATCATCCGTCCGAAGATGCTCAAGGCCTTCCCGCAGTTGAAAAACGTCAAGATCGACTACGCCTGGACCGGCAACTTCCTGCTGACGTTGTCGCGCCTGCCACAAGTAGGCCGGATCGGTGACAACATCTATTATTCCCAGGGGTGTTCGGGCCATGGGGTCACCTATACCCACCTGGCAGGCAAAGTCCTGGCCGAGGCGATGCGTGGCCAGGCGGAGCGGTTCGATGCCTTCGCCGGGCTGCCGCACTACCCGTTCCCGGGCGGTCAGATGCTGCGCGTGCCTTTCAGTGCCTTGGGCGCTTGGTACTACAGCCTGCGTGACCGCCTCGGCTTCTGAGCCAAGGCATGGCAGCCCGTAAAGGGCTGCCACTTGGCGTGATGCTGTTCATTCGAGATCGCTGGGCCGGGGCCGCTCCGGCGCCCCGGCAAGGCCGCTCTTTCAGTGACCGTGTGACACTTGATGCGAGCGGTCTCACTTGATGCTGTCCAGGGCCTGCCTGGCCGCTAATTCCTGACCCGCACGCGCCAGTTCGTCAGCGGCCTGCAGCCAGCGCTGACGATCGACGTTCGCCGGCAACCGCACCGGCGGCTGCACCAGGATTGCCCAGCGCCCCTCCTTCGCCCAGGCAGAGGCGAAATCGTCGAATGCCATCATCAGGCGGCGTTGCATGCCTGCCCGCATCAGCACGCGCTGTTTGTATCGGTCATACCCTATCAAGACCGCATACCTGGGTTCGCTCCACCATGCCGAACCGTCCTGATAGCGAACCAGCACCGGGTTTCCAGCGGCAACCTGCGTCAACAAGGCATCGAGCCGCTTGTCCAAGGGGTACACCACCCTCCCGTAGTCCCGCGCAACGCGCGCAATGCTGGTATCGAGGCTGTCGAGGCCCATGGGCAGGTTCAGCGGCTGATCGAGCAACCCTGGCGTGATGGGCGCACCTTGCTGCGACAGGACCGCGGCCAATGCCATGGCTGCGCTGTGGTTGGCGTTACCGCGGTAGAACGGAACGCTGCTGAGCTCCACCCGCTGGGGCAGGCCCTGGAGTGCGGTAGAGGGTGTCCCGGCACAACCTGCCAAGGTGACACCCAACCAACACGCCAGCATGAGCTGACGAACGGCCTTGGTCGGCGACGACGAGGTGAAAGTGGGCATGGGTACTCGCTTGCTCAAGCGCAGGGCAGGCAGCGCCCTGCTGTGTTCGCGATGATAGGTCCCACAACGGCGGCGGTACAGTCCGACAGGGCATGTTGGCGAATCAGCTCGGCGCCGCAGGCGTTATTCGATGGAACGTACCCACGCAGGGGCTACACTAATCAAGTGTCTGGAAGGCAATCGCTGGCGTATCAAGCGCTCGCCGTAGAGATGGAGGCACAAATGAATATGACCTTGGCAATCATCATGTTGGTGTGCATGTGGCTCAGCGTTGCGGCGGCCATGCTCTGGGGCGTACTGCGCATCGCACGGCGGCACGCTCAACCCGTTGCGCAACCACAGCCACGCCCTCAACCCGCCCCTGCACGGCGTGCTCCACGCGCAGCAGCGGCGCACTGAACCCACCTCAAACATGCAGCGAATGGGGCGCCATGCGCCCCGCCTGCTGTCATCCTTGCCTGGCCTCACGCCTGAGGCGTGCCCGACGCGCCAGAATATTCAGAATCTCGATAGCGGTCGAGAACGCCATGGCCGCATACACATAGCCTTTGGGCACGTGGGCGCCGAACCCCTCGGCGATCAATGTCATGCCGATCATGATCAGGAAGCCTAGTGCCAGCATGACAACGGTAGGGTTGTCGTTGATGAAGTTGGCCAACGGATCGGCCGCCACCATCATCACGATCACGGCAGTAATCACGGCGATGATCATGATCGGTAAATGTTCGGTCATGCCTACGGCAGTGATAATGCTGTCTACCGAGAACACGATATCGAGCAACAGAATCTGGAAAATCGCTGCGGCAAAGCCCAAGGTGACGGTAGAAGAAGCCTTGGACTCTTCCTTGGCACCATGTGGGTCGACGTTCTCGTGAATTTCCTTGGTGGCCTTCCACAGCAGGAACAGGCCGCCGGCAATCAGGATCACATCCTTCCAGGAGAAGGCGTTGCCAAACACCTCGAACACAGGGTCGGTCAGCTGCACGATCCAGGCAACGGTGCTCAGCAGTGCCAGACGCATCACCAGTGCCATGCTGATACCGATGCGACGGGCCTTGGAGCGATACGCAACGGGCAGCTTGTTGGTCAGGATGGAGATGAAGATCAGGTTATCGATACCCAGTACTACTTCCATGGCCACCAGCGTGGCAAGCGCCACCCAGGCTGTGGGGCTAGCGGCAAGTTCCAGCAAATATTCCATTGTTCACATCCTGTCACGCGGGTTGGGGATCAAATGTCCTGGGTTTTGGAGGCAGTATCATCTTGCTCGGGCTCCTGCTTCTCGGGCCCCAGCGCGTCGCTCAAGGCCTGCTGGGCAGCCTGATTGGTTTGCTCGATAACCTGCTGGGCCGACTTCGCTGCCTGGTCAAGCACCTGCTGTGCAGACTTCTCAGCCTGATCACAGCCGGCCAGTACTATCAGCGCCATGCCCATGACCAGCGCAGTACCCATTGATTTGAAATACAGCATAGGTGCCTCCGGAATGATGTGCGCAGGCTCGTATCAGCCTGAATGAAGAGGATTCTAGTCGGCGCAATACTTCTGTAAAATTCGTATTTTCAAGCGATATACTTCGGTTTTTTCGAATTGGCCCTTGCGCTCATGCTTAACTATCGCCAGCTTCACTACTTCTGGGTGGTAGCCCGAACCGGCAGCATCGTTCGCGCCAGCGAGCAATTGAATTTGACGCCACAGACCATCAGCGGGCAGATCACTCTGTTGGAACAGGCTTATGGCGTCGAGTTGTTCCAGCGGGTTGGTCGGCAATTGGAATTGACTGAAACCGGACGCCAGGCGCTCACGTACGCCGAGCAGATGTTCCAGCTAGGGGGAGAGCTTGAAGCCATGCTGCGTGCCGGCCCCCAGGAGCAGATCCTGTTCCGGGTCGGGGTGGCTGACGTGGTGCCCAAATCCATTGTCTATCGATTATTGGCACCGACCATGGAGCTTGAGAATGTGCTGCGCATCAACTGCCGTGAGGACAAGCTGGAGCGGCTCCTGGCCGACCTTGCCATACAGCGGCTGGACCTGGTCATTTCAGACAGCCCGATGCCGCCGCACCTGGACATCAAAGGTTATAGCCAGAAACTGGGCGAATGTGGCCTGAGCTTTTTCGCCACCCCAGCATTGGCCGTTCGGCATGCCGGTCCGTTTCCTGAATGCCTGCACGATGCGCCGCTGCTCATACCCGGGCAGGAAACCGTACTGCGCAGCCGCCTTCTGCGCTGGCTCGGTGAGCAACACATTCAACCGCGAATCGTCGGGGAGTTCGACGACAGTGCCCTGATGCAGGCGTTCGGGCAGTCTGGCAGTGGCATCTTCGTGGCGCCCAGCGTGATTGCCGAAGAAGTGTGTCGCCAATATGGCGTACAACTGATCGGGCAAACCGAGGCCGTGAACGAGTCCTTCTACGCCATTTCAGTCGAGCGCAAGGTCAAGCATCCTGGCATCGTTGCCATCACCGAAGGGGCACGACGCGAACTGTTCAACTGGTAGCGTTTCCTGACAACGGGCAGCAAGTGCCCGACCAAGGTCTATGGTAAAGTCCAGCCCTTTTCAGATTTCGGGACCTCGCTGCGCATGACACCGCTCCTTCGCCTTCTCAACCGCACCGGCCTGGTGACGCAAATCGTGATCGGCCTGGTGGCAGGTATCGCCCTTGCCCTGATCGCGCCAGCCGTCGCCCGCGACCTGGGCTTTTTCGGTACGGTGTTCGTTAGTGCCTTGAAGGCGGTGGCACCCGTGCTGGTATTCATCCTGGTCATGGCATCGGTTGCCAATCATCGGCACGGACAGGAAACCCATATTCGGCCCATCTTGTGGCTGTACTTGCTCGGCACGTTCGCCTCGGCTGTCGTGGCGGTGGTTGCCAGCATGGTGTTCCCTTCGCACCTGGTACTGAACACAGCCGATGCCACCCTAAGTGCACCGGGCGGCATCGGCGAAGTATTGAAGAACCTGCTGCTCAGTGCGGTCGACAACCCGATCAACGCGCTGCTCAACGCAAATTTCATCGGCGTGCTGACTTGGGCGATCGGCCTGGGCATCGCGCTGCGCCGCGCCGGTGACACCACCCGAAAGGTGGTCGACGACCTGTCCAATGGCGTTACGCTGATCGTGCGCATTGTCATTCGCTTTGCGCCATTGGGCATCTTCGGCCTGGTCACCTCCACCTTGGCTCAGTCCGGGCTGAAAGCGATGCTGGGGTACCTGCACCTGCTGGCGGTACTGATCGGGTGCATGCTGTTCGTCGCCCTGGTCATGAACCCGCTTATCGTGTTCTGGAAAACCCGTCGCAACCCCTACCCGCTCACCCTGCTGTGTCTACGCGAAAGCGGCATCACTGCATTTTTCACTCGCAGTTCGGCAGCCAATATTCCTGTGAACATGGCGTTGTCCGAACGGCTTGGGCTGCATGAGGATACCTATTCGGTATCCATTCCGCTGGGGGCCACGATCAACATGGCCGGCGCTGCAATCACTATTACCGTACTGACGCTGGCGGCGGTGCACACCTTGGGCATTCCCTTGGATCTCCCCACGGCCGTGTTGCTCAGTATGGTAGCGGCGGTCTGTGCTTGCGGTGCGTCAGGCGTGGCCGGCGGTTCCTTGCTGCTCATCCCGCTGGCCTGCAGCCTGTTCGGGATTCCCAGTGAAATCGCCATGCAGGTCGTGGCGGTGGGGTTCATCATCGGCGTGCTGCAGGATTCTGCCGAAACCGCGCTCAACTCCTCAACCGACGTGCTGTTCACTG
The DNA here is from genome assembly GCF_007680745.1 of Pseudomonas sp. DE0010. Lineage (NCBI taxonomy): Bacteria > Pseudomonadati > Pseudomonadota > Gammaproteobacteria > Pseudomonadales > Pseudomonadaceae > Pseudomonas > Pseudomonas sp. DE0010. The sequence goes on along the minus strand of NZ_VEJQ01000005.1, from coordinate 123,092 downwards.
CAGCCGCTTGCCAGGCCGAGGGGCGCCGCAGCGCCTGATTCAGCCGGGCCGTCTTGCGGCCCTCCGCTCATTTACCTACGCTAATGGCCTTTTCCCAGCAATGAGACAGGGCCATGTCCGAGCAAGACACCACCACTGAAGGTCGCTTGAACAGCGTCGAGATTCGCGTGCTCGGCTCGCTGATCGAAAAACAGGTTACCAGCCCGGAAAGCTACCCACTCACCCTCAACGCCCTGCTCCTGGCCTGTAACCAAAAGACCAGCCGCGAACCGGTGATGAACCTCACCCAGGGCCAAGTGGGCCAGGCGCTGCGCAGCCTCGAAGCACAACAGATGGCACGCCTGCAGATGGGCAGCCGCGCCGATCGCTGGGAACACCGGGTGGACAAGGCGCTGGAATTGGTGCCTGCACAGCTGGTGCTGATGGGGCTGATGTTCCTGCGTGGCCCGCAGACCCTCAGCGAGTTGCTAGCCCGCAGCAACCGCCTGCACGACTTCGACGACACTGACCAGGTCCGCCACCAGCTCGAGCGCCTGGTATCACGTAACTTGGCTGTGCACCTGCCGCGTCAGGCCGGTCAGCGGGAAGACCGTTACACGCATGGGTTGGGTGACCCGGCGGAGATCGAAACCATTCTGGCCGCAAGGCAGCAGGAAGGTCCAACGCGCAGCGGTACCGGCGCGGCCGCGCAGGATCGAATCGAAGCACTGGAAGCGCGTATCGCTGCATTGGAAGCTCGCCTGGACGCACTTGGCGGCTAGGCTTCAACGGTCTGATTTGGGGAAGTTGCGGCAGCTCTTGCGCTCGGCCATTTCACGATCGCTTGGGCGCTGATCGACGAATACAGTGTGGCCGTTGCTGTAGATCTCAAGGTAGCCCCAGTGCAGGTCTTGTTCAGTCTGCCCAGGCTTTGGCGGCACTAGCCACCAGGGTTCGCGGCTGATCAGGGTCATTGCGTGGCTCCTGAAGGGTCTGCATGTAAGCATAGACACCCTCATGCCACGGGGGTTTAGCCAGGCCCATGACAAAACCCCCGCATGCGCTGCGCCGTAGAGCACGGCCAGTGCATGCGAGGGTTGCGGCTCTGCCCAAATGTCGCTTATGCAGGGGCCGAGGTGCGGATCAGGTGGTCGAAGGCGGCCAGAGACGCCTTCGCCCCTTCGCCAACGGCGATCACGATCTGTTTGTAGGGCACCGTCGTCACGTCACCTGCAGCGAACACGCCCGCAATACTGGTCTGCCCCTTGGCATCGACGATAATTTCGCCGCGTGCCGACAGTTCAACGGTGCCTTTGAGCCAATCGGTGTTCGGCAACAGACCGATCTGAACGAAAATTCCCTCCAACGCCAGCTCATGTTCGATGTCGCTGGTCCGGTCCTTATAACGCAGGCCAGTTACTTTTTCGCCATTGCCGATCACTTCGGTGGTCAGTGCCTGGGTGATGACCGTCACGTTAGGCAAGCTGTGCAACTTGCGTTGCAGCACCGCATCGGCACGCAGCTGGCTATCGAATTCAATCAACGTCACCTGCGCCACGATACCTGCCAAATCGATCGCCGCTTCCACACCGGAGTTACCGCCACCAATCACCGCCACGCGCTTGCCCTTGAACAATGGGCCATCGCAGTGCGGGCAGTAGGCCACGCCGCGGCCACGGTATTGCTGTTCACCCGGTACATTCATCTCGCGCCAGCGAGCGCCGGTGGCCAGGATGACGGTCTTGGCCTTGAGCGAAGCCCCGCTCGCCATGCGCACTTCATGCAGGCCGCCGTCGGTAGCCGGAATCAGTGCTTCACCGCGCTGCAGGTTCATGATGTCCACCTCGTACTGCTTGACGTGTTCCTCAAGCGCGGTGGCCAGTTTCGGGCCTTCGGTTTCATGCACGGACACAAAGTTCTCGATGGCCATGGTGTCGAGCACCTGCCCACCGAACCGTTCGGCGGCCACGCCGGTGCGGATACCCTTGCGCGCTGCATAGATGGCGGCAGAGGCACCTGCCGGGCCACCGCCCACGACCAGTACATCGAACGCCTGCTTGGCATTGAGTTTCTCGGCCTGACGCGCGCCGGCGTTGGTGTCGATCTTGCCAAGAATTTCCTCAAGGCCCATGCGCCCCTGGCCGAACACCTCACCGTTGAGGTACACGCTGGGCACGGCCATGATCTGGCGGGCATCGACTTCAGCCTGGAACAGTGCACCGTCGATGGCCACGTGGCGTACGTTGGGGTTGAGCACCGCCATCAGGTTCAATGCCTGAACCACATCCGGGCAGTTCTGGCAGGACAGCGAGAAGTAGGTCTCGAAGCTGAACTCCCCTTCCAGCGCCTGGATCTGCTCGATCACTTCCAGGCTGGCCTTGGAGGGGTGGCCGCCCACTTGCAGCAGCGCCAGTACCAGGGACGTGAACTCGTGGCCCATGGGAATGCCGGCGAAACGCAGGCTGATGTCGCCGTTGGGGCGATTGAGCGAGAACGAAGGGCGGCGGGCGTCGTCGCCATCGGCTCGCAGGGTGATGAGGCTGGACAAGCCGGCGATTTCCACCAGCAGGTCGTGTAATTCGCGGGACTTCGCACCGTCGTCGAGGGAAGCAACGATCTTGATCGGCTGGGTGACCCGCTCCAGGTAGGTTTTCAGTTGCGATTTAAGCGTGGCGTCCAACATACGGGCGATTTCCTTTTTCAAAACTCGGATACAAAAACGCCCAGGCGAAGTCGCCCGGGCGTTTGACGGGGCGGTAAGTGGTTCAGCTGTGGCGGCTGCTTACCGCCCGCGTATGGCACATGACTGGCTGCTCATCCCGCAAGGCCCGCGCGGCGCTGCCGCTGCACAGGCGCTTATCGGGCGAGAATCAGATCTTGCCGACCAGATCCAGCGACGGCGCCAGAGTAGCCTCGCCTTCTTTCCACTTGGCTGGGCAGACTTCGCCTGGGTGCGCGGCGACGTACTGGGCAGCCTTGACCTTGCGCAGCAACTCGGTAGCGTCACGACCTACACCACCGTCGTTCAGCTCGACGATCTTGATCTGGCCTTCGGGGTTGATCACGAAGGTACCGCGGTCAGCCAGGCCGGCTTCTTCGATCAGTACGTCGAAGTTGCGGGCGATCACATGGGTCGGGTCGCCGATCAGTGGGTACTGAATCTTGCCGATGGTGTCCGAGGTGTCGTGCCACGCTTTGTGGGTGAAGTGGGTGTCGGTGGAAACACCGTAGATCTCAACGCCCAGTTTCTGGAACTCGGCGTAGTTGTCAGCAAGGTCACCCAGCTCGGTCGGGCACACGAAAGTGAAGTCGGCTGGATAGAAGAACACGACAGACCATTTGCCTTTCAGGTCGGCTTCGCTGACCGGGACGAACTCGCCCTTGTGGTAGGCAGTGGCGTTGAACGGTTTGACCTGGCTGTTGATGATAGGCATGAGAGACGCTCCTTCATGGGTTGAAATCAGTTGACGGAGAGAATCCTAACCGCATGGACCGATAAAGGCTCATTGGCAAACCTGATGCTTATGATTGGTTTTGGCTATGAGCCCGACCGGTCAAAGGCGGCCTAACCCGGTGTTGCCCAAGCGCGCGGCAACCCATGGATGCGGCGGCGTGGGGCTGCGGCTACTTAACCGCCACCCCGCATCTAGGCCGCACGTTGCGTGCGGCCTGGGTTGAGTCAGCGAGTCACCGTGCGCATGGTCACGAATTCTTCCGCTGCAGTGGGGTGCACACCGATGGTTTCATCGAACTGTTGCTTGGTCGCGCCCGCTTTGAGCGCGATGCCCAGGCCCTGGATGATCTCGCCTGCATCCGGCCCGACCATGTGGCAACCGAGCACCTTGTCGGTCTTGGCATCCACCACCAGCTTCATCAGGGTCTTTTCCTGGATGTCGGTGAGGGTCAGTTTCATGGCGCGGAAGCGGCTTTCGAAGACCTTGACCTCGTGGCCCTGCTCGACGGCCTGTTCTTCGGTGAGCCCTACCGTGCCGATAGGCGGCTGGCTGAACACTGCCGTGGGGATGTTCTGGTAGTCCACGGGGCGGTATTGCTCCGGCTTGAACAAACGCCTGGCCACGGCCATACCTTCAGCCAGTGCCACCGGCGTCAGTTGCACGCGGCCGATCACATCACCAATGGCCAGGATCGAGGGCGCCGTGGTCTGGTATTGATCGTCTACTCGCACGTAGCCCTTCTCATCCAGTTCGACGCCGGTGTTTTCCAGGCCAAGGTTGTCCAGCATCGGACGCCGGCCGGTGGCGTAGAAGATGCAGTCGGCAACCAGTTCCCGCCCGTCCTTGAGCGTCGCCTTGAGGCTGCCATCCGCGAGTTTGTCGATGCGCTGGATGTCAGCATTGAACTGCAAGTCGAGCCCGCGTTTTTCGAGCTCTTCCTTGAGGTGGGTACGCACCGAACCATCGAAGCCGCGCAGGAACAGATCGCCGCGATACAGCAACGTGGTCGCGGCGCCCAGCCCCTGGAAGATCCCGGCGAATTCCACCGCGATGTAGCCGCCGCCCACCACCAGCACCCGCCGCGGCAGGTCCTTGAGGTAGAACGCTTCGTTGGAGGTGATCGCCAAGTCCTTGCCAGGGATGTCGGGTACCTGGGGCCAGCCGCCGGTGGCGATCAGGATGTGCTCGGCGCTGTAGCGCTGGCCTTCGACCTCGACCTCGTTGGGACCGGTCATGCGCGCATGACCTTGAACCAGGGTCACGCCGCTGTTGATCAGCAGGTTGCGGTAGATACCGTTGAGCCGTTCGATTTCACGGTTCTTGTTGGCAATCAGCGTACCCCAGTCGAAGTGCCCTTCTTCCAGGGTCCAGCCGTATCCCGCAGCCTGCTCCAGCTCGTCAGCCACATGTGCGCCATACACCAGCAGCTTTTTGGGCACACAGCCCACGTTGACACAGGTGCCGCCCAGGTAGCGGCTCTCGGCAACCGCTACCTTGGCGCCAAAACCGGCAGCGAACCGTGCGGCGCGCACGCCACCGGAGCCGGCGCCAATCACGAACAGATCAAAATCGTAGGCCACTTTTCGTTCTCCAAAAAAAAAGCTGCAAGCTTCAAGCGGCAGACTGCACAACGGGCAGCGTGGCTTGTCACTTGCAGCTTGGTACCGGCAGTTTCAAGCTTCAAGCATCAGGCGGCAAGAAAAAACGCGCCTGGCTTGCAGCAGGGGCTCAGTAGGCCTTGCCGGTCTTGTAGTAGTTCTCGAAGCAGAAGTTGGTCGCGTCGATGTAGCCTTCGGCGCCACCGCAGTCGAAACGCTGGCCTTTGAACTTGTACGCGATTACGCAGCCATTCTGGGCCTGTTGCAGCAAGGCGTCGGTGATCTGGATTTCGCCGCCCTTGCCGGGTTCGGTATTGGCGATAATGTCGAAGATATCCGGGGTCAGGATATAACGACCGATGATCGCCAAGTTGGACGGGGCATCTTCAGGTTTTGGTTTCTCTACCATGTTGGTCACACGGAAGATGTCGTCACGAATCATGTCGCCGGCAATGACACCGTACTTGTTGGTTTCCTGCGGATCGACTTCCTGAATGGCGACGATCGAGCAACGGAACTGGTTGTACAGCTTCACCATCTGGGTCAGCACGCCGTCGCCTTCAGGGTTGACGCACAGGTCGTCCGCCAGCACTACGGCGAAGGGCTCGTCGCCGATCAGCGGACGGCCGGTGAGGATAGCGTGGCCCAGGCCTTTCATCTCGGTCTGACGGGTGTAGGAGAACGAGCACTCGTCCAGGAGGCGACGAATGCCTACCAGATATTTCTCCTTGTCGGTGCCCTTGATCTGGTTTTCCAGCTCGTAGCTGATGTCGAAGTGATCTTCCAGCGCGCGCTTACCGCGACCGGTAACGATGGAGATCTCGCTCAACCCTGCATCCAATGCTTCCTCAACGCCGTACTGGATCAACGGCTTGTTGACCACTGGCAGCATTTCCTTCGGCATGGCTTTGGTGGCTGGCAGGAAGCGAGTGCCATAGCCGGCTGCCGGGAACAAGCATTTCTTGATCATAAACGTCCTTAACAAAGGCTAGGCCTGGGGGTTACGGCGCAGTCTAATCAGGCGGCGGTCACCTTACAATGCCCCGCCTGTGGCCGATCGTTGGGAACATAGAGGCAACCGCTCACGGATAGTTCAAAGGGTCGCCCAATATTCCTGACCGGTACGTCACCCCTCCAGGCCCTTGCCCGGCCATCAGCGACCAGTGCCCTGCCCGATCAACACCCCCTCGACCTTCTGGCCATAGAGGTTGACCCCGTCATTGGCATGGAACTTCAGGCGCGTTTTCTCGATGGAGCCCTCTACCAACCGTGGGTCCTGGGGCCGCTCGTGCCGGTTTATCCAGGCCGCCACATCCCAGGCCTGCTGGTCGCTGAGCGAACCCGGTCGACCCAGTGGCATGTTGTACTTGATGAATGACGCCGCCGTGTTGATCCGGTGCATTCCCGCCCCCCAGTTGTAGGCATCCCTGCCCCAGAGCGGCGGCATCACATACTCGCCCGCCACCTTCTGCCCTTCGCCCTGCTTGCCGTGGCAGATCGCACATTGTTCGAGATACACCTTCTGCCCACGCGTGAAGTCATAGCCACCCGCTGGCGGCGCCACTTCCGGATAACCTCGCCCGGCCAACGCGACCCCGGTCGGCGCCTTGGTAGAGAGCCAGTAGGAATAAACCGACAGCGCAGTCATCTGTGGACTATCAGCCGCCGGCGGCTTGCCGTTCATGCTGAACTGAAAGCAACCCTGAATTCGCTCGGCATAGGTGTTGACCTTGTCGTTTTTCTTGCGGTAGGCCGGGTACATCGGATAGGCGCCCCACAGGGGAGCCGAGTGCGCCATGCGCCCTTGATCTAGGTGGCAGTTACTACAGTTCATGCCGTTGCCAACCGCTTCAGGCATCAGTCGCCGGGTATCGACGAACAGGGCGTGCCCCTCGCGCACCATCTTGCCAAACGCATTGTCCGGCAACTCGCCCTCGGCCGGCGGCACGAAGCGCGGCTGCGCCTGTGCATCCGGCACCTTGAGCTGGGACTGGTCCTCCATGGTCACGGGGTTGGCGTGAGCGCTGCCTGCGGCCAGCAGCAGGGCTGTAAGCAAAGGCTTCATGGCTTGGCCTCCAGGTTGGCGGGACGGGCGAAAAACTCGGCAACGGCCGTGATCTCGTCGGGGGTCATGGCCTTGGCCACGCCGACCATCAGCTGGTTGGGATCGTTACTGCGCGTTCCATCCCGCCAGGCGTTGAGTTGTGCCACCAGGTAAGCTGCAGGCTGGCCTGACAACGGAGGAAAGTGCTCGCCCACCCCGCCACCGCCAGGGCCGTGGCACTGGATACATCCGGGGATGTGCCGATCCCAGTCGCCATAAAGCGCAAGCCGCAGCGTTGGATCATCGGCAATTTGCTGACGGCGCAGGTCACCGGTTGCCGGTGCCGGCAAGCTGGCCAGGTAGGCGCTCACAGCCGTGATCTCGTCCTCGGACAACGCCTTTGCCAAGGGCGCCATTACTGCCTGCTGTCGAGTGCCTTTGCGCCAGTCATGCAATTGCTTGCTCAAGTAGGAGGCCGGCAGGCCAGCGAGCCTGGGAAAGCCTGCTGCGCCGATGCCGTTGCCATCGGCACCGTGGCACCCGATGCAGGCCAGGGCAGCGGGGTCGGCGCCCCCTTGGGTAAAGACTTTCTGGCCATCTGCAGCGTGGGCCGATGCCCAGGCCAGGGACATCAGGCCACCGATCACCATGACGCTGAACGGTCTCATCACGAACCTCCTTTTCTATTGTTATATGCTTAGGCCCAAAACATATAAGCAAAAGGAGGATGGTCACTTGCGCTGGGTCAATCCCCGGAAATACAAGCCGTCGCGGCTTTGCGCACATCACCCGGGCGCAATGGGAAGTTGCTCAGACGCTCATGCAACTTGATGCTGCTGCCATTGTTGCCTCGCTGGCTGATATCCAGGAGCGCGCCTGGGCCCTCGCCTGGCGAGAACTTCTGCGGCACGATCAGACGCAATCCATCGCCGCGTTTCTCTTCCGTCAACGGGCCACGCGAGTCGGCCAGGCGGGCCTTCACGCAGTCGGCATATTCACGTGGCGTCTTGCCTGACATCACATCCATCGTTTCATGGGACTGTTCAAGGTCAGACACACTGGCGCACCCGGCCAGGGTCAGCATCCACGCCGCCAACATCCACTTCATCTGCTGCACCTCTGTCATCACGAACCCCGTTCGACCGTGATCTGGCTCTTTTGCTCCCTGGACTGGCAGATTTATCTGCGCCCGGCGCGCTCACTGCGCATCGTGGTATCGTGCGCGTTTGCAAAACCAGACTTTGCGGAGCCACACATGAAATTCGTACACCAGCGCGAGCACCTCAATGAGGACGATATCGTCGTCATCGAGTGCTCCCAGCGCTGCAACATCCGTCTGATGAACGACGCCAACTTTCGCAGCTTCAAGAATGGCGGTCGTCACACCTATCACGGCGGCCACTTCGACAAGTTCCCCGCCAAGATCACCGTGCCTAGCACCGGTTTCTGGAACATCACCATCGATACCGTGACGACCCGTCCGATCTCGGTCACGCGCAAGCCCAGCCTTACGCACAAGATCAAGATCATCCGCCGTTCCTCGTCGCAACTCAGGTAAGGCCAGCCATGACCCAGACCATCAAGTACGTCATCAAATACAAGCTCGAAGGCCAGCGCCGCTGGGATTTCGCCCTCATGTCAGACGACTCTCCGGAACAGGCCCTGCAAGCCCTGCGCAAGATCCATGGTGAAGACGTCGACAAGGTCAGCGACATCCAGGTCAGCAAGGCACTCTAATCGCCCTGCCCCCATTCACTGCGCTGAAGGAGCGTTGCATGAGTCAGTGGCCCGATCGCCGTATTCTCGATTTGCTGGGTATCGAAAGGCCCATCCTTCAAGCGCCGATGGCTGGGGCATCTGGCACGGCGATGGCCATTGCGGTCAGCCAGGCCGGTGGTCTTGGCGCCCTGCCTTGCGCCATGCTCACCCACCAGCAGGTACGCGAGCACATCGCGGCCTTTCGAGCCGCCAGCCCTGGCCGCCCCCTGAACCTGAACTTCTTCTGCCATCAGGTACCGGCTTGCGATGCCGACGCCCTGACCGCGTGGAAGCAGGTGCTCGAACCCTTCTATCGAGCATTGGGGGCTGATTTCGAAGCACCTGCACCGGTATCCAACCGCGCCCCTTTCGACGAACAGAGCTGTCAGCTGGTTGAGGAACTGCGCCCTGAAGTGGTGAGTTTCCACTTCGGCCTGCCTCAAGCTGACCTGCTACGCAGGGTCAAAGCCAGCGGGGCCCGGGTACTGTCCAGTGCCACCACTGTCGAAGAGGCGCGCTGGCTACAGGACCGTGGCTGCGATGCGATCATCGCCATGGGCTATGAGGCTGGCGGACATCGCGGCATGTTCCTCAGTGAAGACATCACCACCCAAATCGGTACGCTTGCGCTGGTGCCGCAAGTGGCCGATGCCGTCGATGTACCGGTGATCGCGGCCGGTGGTATTGCCGACCATCGTGGTCTGCTGGCCGCATTGGCACTGGGCGCGTCTGCGGTGCAGATCGGAACTGCGTACCTGTTCTGCCCCGAGACCAACGTGTCGTCGTTTCACCGGCAGGCGCTGGACAGTGCGCCGGCCAGCGACACAGCCCTGACCAACCTGTTCACTGGCCGCCCGGCCCGCGGCATCAATAATCGCCTGATGCGCGATCTGGGCCCCATGAGCGCGCAGGCACCGCGGTTTCCACTGGCAGGTGGCGCGTTGATGCCGTTGCGGGCGATCACTGAGGCCCAAGGCGACAGTGACTTCAGCAACCTTTGGGCGGGCCAGGCACTGCGCCTTGGTCGGCACATGTCCGCTGCAGACCTGACCCGTGACATTGCAGACAAAGCACTGGCTCGACTAAGCCGCTAGCTGGACCGCACGAAACTTGCTCCAACCTCTATTCAACAAAAACAGCTGCAGGCAACTGGCGAAGCGCTATATAGTCAGGCACATAACGAAAACCAGGAGCTGTCCCAATGCGTTCTCGCCTGCCCTATCTAGCCGCCCTCGCCAGCCTGATCACGCTGAACACTGCCTGGGCCGACGAGGTCCAGGTGGCTGTCGCCGCCAACTTCACCGCGCCAATCCAGGCCATCGCCAAGGATTTCGAGAAGGACACCGGCCATACGTTGATCGCAGCCTACGGCGCTACCGGGCAGTTCTATGCCCAGATCAAGAACGGTGCCCCCTTCGAAGTGTTCCTGGCAGCAGACGACAGCACCCCGGCCAAGCTCGAGCAAGAGAACGCCATCGTGCCGGGCTCACGCTTTACCTACGCCATTGGCACACTGGCCCTGTGGTCGGCCCAGCCTGGGTATGTGGATGACAAAGGCGCGGTCTTGCAAGGCAATGCCTACAAGCACCTCTCGCTCGCCAACCCGAAGACCGCGCCGTATGGCCTGGCGGCCACGCAAGTGCTGGAAAAGCTCAAGTTGACAGAGGCGACGCGCGCCAAATGGGTCGAGGGTCAAAATATCACCCAAGCCTTCCAGTTCGTATCTACCGGTAATGCAGAGCTGGGCTTTGTGGCGCTGTCGCAGATCTTCAAGGATGGCAAGGTACAGAGCGGTTCGGCCTGGATCGTCCCGGCTTCCTTGCACGACCCCATCCGCCAGGACGCAGTGATCCTGGAAAAAGGCAAGGACAACCCGGCTGCCAAGGCCCTGGTGGACTACCTGAAGGGCCCCAAGGCAGCTGCGGTGATCAAAGCCTACGGTTATGAAATCTGATGCCGCTCGATGCCAGTGACCTTGGCGCCATCTGGCTTACCCTGAAGCTGGCCAGCCTGACCACCCTGATCCTGTTGATCGTGGGCACACCCATCGCCTGGTGGCTGGCACGCACCCGGTCATGGCTACGCGGCCCGATAGGTGCCATCGTTGCCCTGCCTTTGGTACTGCCGCCTACGGTGATCGGGTTCTACCTGCTGATTGCACTAGGGCCGCATGGCTGGCTTGGCCAGGCAATTGGAGCACTGGGCCTGGACAGTGTGGTGTTCAGCTTCTCGGGCCTTGTGATCGGCTCGGTCATCTACTCGATGCCCTTTGTGGTCCAGCCGCTGCAAAACGCTTTTGCCGCCATCGGTAAACGCCCCATGGAAGTGGCGGCCACGCTGCGCGCCGGGCCCTGGGACAGTTTCGTGCATGTGGCGCTACCACTGGCCCGTCCTGGCTTCATCACTGCCAGCATCCTGGGTTTTGCCCACACCGTAGGCGAGTTTGGTGTCGTGCTGATGATCGGTGGCAACATTCCCGACAAGACCCGCGTGGTGTCCGTGCAGATTTTCGACCATGTCGAGGCGATGGCCTACACCCAGGCTCACTGGCTTGCAGGCGCCATGCTGGTGTTCTCTTTCATGGTGCTGCTGTTGCTGTACGCAGGCAAACGCGGCAATGCGGGCTGGAACTGACATGACGCATTCGATCGTGGCACGCCTGAAACTGGCACGCGACGCTTTCACGCTGGACGTCGACCTGCAACTGCCAGGGCGCGGTATCAGCGCCTTGTTTGGGCACTCCGGGTCGGGCAAAACCAGTTGCCTGCGCTGCCTGGCCGGCTTGGAGCGCCCTGGTCAGGCGTATGTGCAAGTCAATGGCGAGGTCTGGGAGGACACCGCTCGCGGCTTCTTTCTACCGCCCCACCGGCGCCCGGTGGGCTACGTGTTCCAGGAACCCAGCCTGTTTGCACACCTGAGCGTACGTAGCAACCTGGAGTTCGGCTGGCGCCGTGTCCCGTCGAGCCAGCGCAAGGTAAGCCTGGAACATGCCAGCGAGCTGCTGGGCATCAGCCACCTGCTGGCGCGCCGACCTTCGACGCTATCGGGGGGCGAGGCGCAACGCGTCGGGATTGCCCGTGCGCTGCTCAGCAGCCCCCGACTACTGCTGATGGATGAGCCCCTGGCCGCTCTTGACGGGCCCCGCAAGCGCGAAATCCTGCCTTACCTCGAGCGCCTGCACGAGGAGCTGGACATACCCGTGGTGTATGTCAGCCACGCGCAGGACGAAGTGGCGCGCCTGGCTGACCATGTCGTTCTCCTGGAGCATGGGCGTGTGGTGGCAAGCGGTCCGGTTGCGCCTACCTTGGCCCGTCTGGACTTGTCGCTGGCCCAGGGCGAAGACGCCGGTGTGGTGCTCGAAGGCCAGGTGACAGGGCACGACCCGCACTACGATCTGCTTGAGCTGCGCCTGCCTGGTAACAAAGGGCTCGTCTTACGTTTCGCACACCCCATGCGCGCCCTGGGCAGCGCCTTGAGGGTCAAGGTCCATGCGCGCGACGTCAGCCTGGCGCTCACTGCTGACGGCACCTCAAGTATCCTCAACCGAGTGCACGTTCAGGTGCGCGATACCCACGCTGCCGACAACCCAGCTCACCTATTGGTCAGCCTGGATGCCGACGGTAGCATCCTGCTCGCGCGTATTACCCGTTTCTCGGCGGACCAGCTTGGGGTGCACCCAGGCCAGCGCCTGTATGCACAGATCAAATCGGTAGCATTGTTGAGCTAACGCGCAGAAATGGAGCAACGGCCAAGCGGCTGTTGTCCATTGATCAGTGACTTGATCGAGGCTTGCCGCCCATGCTCGACTGCCCGCTTCCCGAAACGCTGCATTACGTCGACGACAGCCAGCCCGGCTTGACTCGCCGCCGCTGGCGCGACCGCTTCATCTACCTGGACGCTAACGGTGAACGGGTGCGCGACCCTGAAACACTGGCGCGTATCGCTGCACTGGTGATCCCACCGGCCTACACCGATGTCTGGATATGCGCCGACCCGCAAGGGCACCTGCAGGCCACTGGCCGCGATGCCCGTGGCCGCAAACAGTACCGCTATCATGCCCAGTGGCGTGAAACCCGTGACCAGCACAAGTACGGCCGCATGCTCGCCTTCGCGCAGGCGTTGCCAAAGCTGCGCTCACAACTGGAAACCCACTTGTCTCGACCGGGCCTTGACCGTGAAAAGGTCATGGCCCTGGTGGTCAGCCTGCTGGACCATACCCTCATCCGCATTGGCAACCAGCGCTATATGCGCGACAACAAGTCCTACGGGCTGACAACCCTGCGTAATCGACATGTAGAGGTCAAGGGCAGTACCATCCGCTTTCAGTTCCGCGGCAAGCGTGGTGTCGAACACGATGTAACGCTGCGCGACCGACGCCTGGCGGCCTTGCTCAAGCGTTGCATGGAACTGCCCGGCCAGGCACTGTTCCAGTATCTCGATGCCGATGGCCAGCGTCACAGCATTGGTTCGAGCGACATCAATCAGTTTTTGCAACAGCTTACTGGCGCCGACTTCACGGCCAAGGACTACCGTACCTGGGCCGGCAGCAGCCTTGCGCTGGACTTGCTCAGGCCCTTGGCCTGGGAGCCGGAAACCGAGGCCAAACGCCAGGTCGCTGCCATCGTCAAGCAAGTCGCCTCGCGCCTTGGCAACACCCCTGCGGTGTGCCGACGTTGCTATATCCACCCAGCGGTACTGGAGCACTATACGCTCGGGCGCCTGGCCGCCTTGCCCAAGAGCCGAGTACGTAAGGGGCTGGACCCTGAAGAGGTTGCGTTGCTGGTCTTTCTAAAGGCATTGGAACAGCAGGCCGCACATTGAGCGCGTCTATCCAAGCGATGATGCAAAGATATTTCCCATTGAACGGCGCCCCCACTATCCTTGCGAACAAAGCACCTTGTCCGACGAAGCCTACATCGGGTGCGTGGCTGTCCATATACCCGCTGCGTGCCACAGATTTTGACATTCTGGGAATTACTAGGCTTTGGAAGCGTCTTTACTGAGAAGGAAAAGGGATAGGCTCCCACCGCCGGCTCACATGGCCTGCGGACTTTTTTACCACCAAGGAGAAGTACATGCTGATACTCACCCGTAAGGTTGGCGAGAGCATCGTCATCAACGACGACATCAAAGTCACCATTCTGGGCGTCAAAGGGATGCAGGTGAGGATAGGCATCGACGCACCCAAGGATGTTCAAGTTCACCGCGAGGAGATTTTCAAACGCATCCAGGCCGGTAGCCCAGCGCCTGAGAAGCAGGACGATTGATACTGATCATTCAAGCGGGCTGCAGGGATGCGCCCACAGCCTCAGCCGCTCAGTAGGCCACGCACGGTCGCAATCATCTCGCCCATGTCGAATGGCTTGTCGAACACTGCCGCGAACAAGGTCGGGCATCCCTCGCTAGCCTGGGCGCCGCTCATGAGGATGACCGGCAGCGTTTGCAACGCAGGGTCAGCCCGCATGGCACGCACCAGTTCCTGGCCATTGAGCACGGGCATCATGTAGTCGGTAATGACCAGCTGCACCTGCACCCGGTTGAGTACCTCCAGCGCTTTCTGGCCGTTACTCGCCTTTTCGATCGCATACCCTTCGTCCTCCAAAGCAAAGCCCAAGATGTCGGCTATCAGGTATTCGTCGTCGACGATCAGCACGGTCTTCATGTAACAGAAACCTACAGGCTCCCTTGCGCCACGGCTGTGCCAGAGAGAGCCCCACTAGTGCCTTCGAACGCTCTGCGCAGCGTGATTCCAGAGGAGGCGATCACAAGCTCATGCAAAGACGCGTCGTGAGCACTGTCGCGCACCTTGAGGATTGAGAGCATCCGGCGCAAGGTGCCGTCATGCTCCACGAATCGCATCAGCACCAGATTGTCGACGATGCTGGACAAGTCGGGCGCCGGCGCGCTGATTTCCGCACCGAAGATATCGCGCATTTCCCAGGTCAGCATCACGCTCACCTGGCGAGCGCGCAGCTCCCCGGTCAGCGCGCGAAAGAAGGCATTCAGGCGCCCGGGTTCGGTGGCCAGGCGGCTTAACGCGCCCAGGCTGTCGATCAGTACTCGCTTGGCGCCGGTTGCCTGGACCTGTTCGATCAAGCGCGCACCCAACTGGTCCAGCAGCACCTGCGTACCGGGCTCCCAGTACAGCGTCAGGCTCTGGGCCTGCTCCATGGCTGCAAAGTCGTACCCCAGTGAAGCCGCCTTGCTGCGCAGGCGATCGGGTGACTCGTAGAAGCCGAAATGCAGGCCAGGCGCCTGGGGCGTGCTGGCCGCCAAAAATGCCATGCCGAGCGACGTCTTGCCAATGCCAGAGGGACCGATCAGCAGCGTTACCGATCCAGCGGACAGACCGCCATCGAGCATGTCGTCGAGCGTCGACACACCGCTGCTGATTCGTGATGCGGCTGCATTGCAGGGCGCAATGGGCTTGGCGAACAACGACTCCAGACGCGGAAACACCGTCACACCGCTATCGTCGATCAGGCACTCGTGGCGACCGGACAAGGCGCCACTGCCACGGGTCTTGCGCAACTGAATCGTGCGAACGGCGCGGCTACCCACCATTTGCTCACCCAGCTCGATCACGCCGTCGACCATCGTGTGCTCAGGGCTGCCTTCCTCAAGCCGCGCGCTGGTCAACAACAGTACGGTGCAGCCGGCGAAAGCCGCATGACCTTGTAGTGCCGAGACGAATTTTTTGGTATCGAGCGATGTTTCGGCATGTACGCGAGCATTGAGTACGCCATCGACGATCAGCAAACTGGCCTTGTGTCGACTGATCTCCTGCCTGAGCAACCGGACAACGGCATCAAGGCCATCCTGCTCCAGGATGTCGAAGGCGCTGACGACTTGAATCTGGTCGCCGACCATCGACGGGTCGAAGAAGTCCAGCGTGCCCAGGTACTGAAATAACCGCTCATGGGACTCGCTGAGCAAGGTTGCCACCAGCGCCCGGCCCCCCTTTCGTACGTGCTCGCAGGCCAGTTGGTTGGCAAGAATGGTCTTGCCTGCGCCAGGTGGGCCCTGCACGATGTACGACGCCCCTGCCACCAACCCACCTTTGAGCAGGGCATCGAGCCCGTCGATACCTGTCAGCAATCGCTTGAGTGTCTGAGTCATGCTACGCCCCTTACGGCTCGATACCTGGCTGGTTTGAATGAACTGGCAAATAAAGCCGCATGCGGGTGCCGACGCCCAACTCGCTGTGCACGCTGATGGCACCGCCGCTTTGCCGGGCGAATCCATACACCTGGCTCAGGCCCAGGCCGGTACCCTTGCCGAAGGGCTTGGTGGTGAAGAAGGGTTCGAAAATACGTGGTAGCACATCCGCCGCCATGCCCTCGCCGCTGTCTTGCACCTCGAAGCACACGAAGCGGCCATGCAGGCCGTCGACCTCGCCTGTCAGCAACACCGCTTCGACGGTCAGGACAATGCGGCCCTCCTCGGCAATGGCATCCCGGGCATTGAACAGCAAGTTGAGCAGCACCATTTGTAACTGACCAGCATCCACTTCGATGCTGGGTAGATCAGGCTGTACCCGCGCATCCAGTGTGACCGAACTGGGCAGTGCATGAACAAGCAATCCATGGGTAGCGTCGATCAATTTGGCCGGCTCGATACAGGTCACCTCAAGCTTGCGATGACGGGCAAAGCTGAGCAGTTGACGGGTCAGGTCGGTGCCGCGTTGGCCAGCCTCGAGAATATTGTGCAGCATGCGCTGAGCGCGCTCTGGGTCGGGTGCGGCAAGGGCCAAGCGCGCAGAGCTGAGAATGATGGTCAACAGGTTGTTGAAATCATGTGCCAGCCCCCCGGTCAGCTGACCCAGCGCCTCGAGCTTCTGGGCCTCGAACAACTGCGCTCTGACGGCGTCCAGCTGCATCGCCGACTCGCGTCGATCGGTGATGTCCCGCGTGACCTTGGCAAGCCCGACGATCTGGCCTTGATCATCGCGCACCACATCGAGGGCCACCAGTGCCCAGAAGCGCGTGCCGTCTTTGCGCTGGCGCCACCCTTCATGCCGCGACACGCCGTGTTCAAGCGCTTGACGCAGCAATTGCTCCGGCTTGCCTTCGGCGCAGTCTTCAGGCGTGAAGAACAGAGAAAAATGACGGCCCACCACTTCATCGGCGCTATAGCCCTTGATTCTCTGGGCGCCAGCATTCCACGAGGCGATATGACCGGTGGTGTCCAGCATGTAGATGGCATAGTCCACCACGGACTGGACCAATTGCTCGTAACGATGAGCAGGCATTTCTGAATTGACCTGGCAATCAGTTGAAACCATGCGAGCTCCACCGGTACGGCAGGTAAACATAATCCAAACGACTACATCTCAGGCATTGACACACGCTGTTCACCGTCGTTGCGCAGTCGTCAGCCCGACCATCACATCCAGTGACTTGGCTAACATTGGGCCAAGCTCATGACACTGTCAATCGGCTGCTCGTGATGGGATGTGATGTGCGGAATACGGCAGCCAAGGTTGACTCTGCTATAACGGTGGGTTATAAAGCCGCCTTGATTGCACAGCCCTTCTGTCTGAAGCGAGCCGGCCACCCGTGGCCCTTTCAAACGTGCGAGTGTGGTGGAATTGGTATACACAGCAGACTTAAAATCTGTCGGCGTGAGCCTTGCGGGTTCGAGTCCCGCCACTCGCACCACATCCTGAAGAAGGCGCCCAGGGCGCCTTTTTTGCTGCCTGCCTTTTGCTGGCCTGCCATTACTCATCATCGCAGTCGTCGAACCACGCAGGATGATTGCGCTCGTCCTCTTCGAGCTCCTCAAACGACGACTCCTCGATCTCGTCTTGCGCCCCGTGAGCATCCGGCTCGAACGCGTCTCGTTCGTCATGAAAAAACTCATGATCCAGCAAGTGATCATGTTCAGGTTCGTGCAGTTCGTCGTCGTGCATATGGGCCTCAATTCAAGTGGCACGCTTGTATAGGCTCAACTGCCTCTGAGGTCAACGCCGCAGTGACTTAATCCCAGGTTAATTCCATGCGTCCAACGTAGCGGCTCTCCCTTCAAAACGTTCTTGGCCCGCTGGTTCCTGGCGGGCGTTTTTTTGTCGGTCGGTCAGCAGGGCCTGCCACTGCCGTCTCGTACATTTTCTTGGCGCCCGACGCATCCATCACCTTCCCTTCACGAAATGATGACATTCACCTTGGCAATCTGAACCTGCTCCGTATGTTCTTGCAGCCCGCCGCATTCTTGCCGCGGGCTTTTCTTTTTGTCCCCGCCCTCCACGCCCCTGCCTTTCTATGACCTGCGGCAGTTTTCCACTTGCACGCTGGCGCTATTGTGCGTGGGCTATTTTCAAGTCAACCGGATAGACACGGAGGTTCGCATGAAAGCTGCTGTCGTAGCCCCAGGCGGTCGCGTTGAGGTGGTCGAAAAATGTATTCGCCCACTCGAATACGGCGAGGCGCTGTTGAAAATGCAGTGTTGCGGCGTTTGCCACACTGACTTGCACGTCAAGAACGGCGACTTCGGCGATAAGACGGGTGTTGTGCTGGGCCATGAAGGCATTGGCGTGGTGCAGCAAGTCGGTCCTGGCGTAACGTCCCTCAAACCAGGCGACCGCGCCAGCGTGGCCTGGTTTTATGAGGGCTGCGGTCACTGCGAGTATTGCACCAGCGGCAATGAGACGCTGTGCCGACAGGTCAAGAACGCCGGTTACACCGTAGACGGTGGCATGGCCGAAGCCTGCATCGTCAAGGCCGACTACTCGGTAAAGGTACCGGAGGGGCTAGGGTCCGCCGAGGCCAGCAGCATTACCTGCGCAGGCGTGACGACTTACAAGGCAGTAAAGACATCCAATATTCGTCCCGGCCAATGGATCGCGATCTACGGGCTTGGCGGGCTGGGCAACCTGGCACTGCAATACGCCAAGAATGTCTTCAATGCCAAGGTCATTGCGGTCGATGTCAACGACGAACAACTGCGCTTTGCGACTGAAATGGGTGCCGATCTTGCCATCAACCCTTCCAGCCAGGATGCCGCGAAGGTCATCCAGGCACAGACCGGTGGCGCCCATGCCGCTGTGGTTACCGCCGTGGCCAAGGGCGCTTTCGATTCGGCCGTTGACGCGCTGCGTGCCGGTGGGCGACTGGTTGCGGTAGGGCTACCATCGGAAGCGATGAACCTGAACATCCCCCGCCTCGTACTTGATGGCATTGAGGTCATCGGTTCGCTGGTGGGTACGCGCCAGGACCTGCAAGAGGCCTTTCAATTTGCTGCCGAAGGCAAGGTGGTGCCAAAAGTCAGCCTGCGTCCCATCGAGGACATCAACCAGATTTTCGAAGAGATGCTCGATGGGCGCATCAAGGGCCGAATGGTGATTCAGTTCGAGGGTTGAACCAGGGGCACTTCACTCAAGCTCTGCGCAATAGGCAGCGGCCCTGTCCGTCAGGGTCGCAGGCCACTGCGGTGGCGGTTGTAGACTGATGAGCGCCGCGCTCAACGGCCATGACTTCGAACCGCATAGGCTGACGTGGTGGCTTTACGGCTGCGCCCCTCGTATACCCACACTTGAGATACTGGCAGCTGTGCCATGACCTCGGCATCCTCCGCTTCGGTATGCGGCTTCTTACCTGTGTCCTTGGCCTTTACACACGCCTGCACACGCTCACGCTCGTCCGATGCCGCCTTGAGCATCTTGTTCAAAGATTCGACCATGCTGGAATAGTCCATTGCCTGACTCCTTTGCGGAAGGTGTTCACCTGATGAGCCTGATCATAGCGAGCCAACCTTTCAGAAACTGGCAACGCAAAACGCAATAAATCGTGGGTCTCTTACTTGATGACCCCTACTGCCGCGCGAGGTTCAGCCAAAGCGATCAACAGGTACCTTGAGACTAGCAGCCCTTGCTGTGTTTATCTGTCTCGACATCACATCAGCCCTGGTCTACCCCGGCCTCGAACAGCTATCAGGTCTGTTACGTTCGTCGGAGAAGGTCACCAAGGGCCACATATTGCGCTCTACTTAGACAGGCATCCCCGTTTCCGGTCCAGCATCCACGGAACGTGGACGTCTCTGATTCAACAGGAGTCATTGTCATGACAGAAGAAGAAGCGCGCGATGTTGTAGAACGAATCCAACATGAACTCAGCCACCAGGCGCGGGTTGCTACGCGCATTGAAATACATGATTTGGGCCTGTGGGCGCGTCTGGAGAAGGCGCACTTCACAACAAGCACTCACGGCAACCTGTTGTTCGAAAAACCGGTCGTAATTGTACCCAAGTGTGATGCGTCCTACACCATCCTCTACACCTGTTGAGCCCACTCATTCAACCGTTCAATACAGGAGTCTCGGATGAGTATCCGTAGTCTTACGAGGAACCTGCCTGCCGATCCTTACAATCCAGGGTGGGTACTGGGGTGGGGCGTATTGAGAGACCGTCATCCGTGGCACTTTGTCGACGTTTACGCTGATCAGCGTACGGCCTATATCGAAGCCCAGCGCCGAGGGACGGGGTATGTGGTGGAATATGGCGCTCATCGCCTGGGCTCGAACGAATTTGTCTGTGGTGTCAGCCTTCCTGAAGGCTGACACGTGCGCCTGGCTTCATGAGCAGTCTTGATCCTGTGCTGAAATCAATTCAGTAGGGACACGTGTGCGCTCACTCTAAGATGGTCCCACCTTTACAGGGACAGACTCGACGAGTGGACCTCAATACTCATGACGCCTCAGGACATTACCTACTCGCTCAAACGCACGCGCTTTGACGAACATTATTGCCCGTGCCAAAACACGCGGCTGACCACTAACTTTGCCAACCTGGCCAGGGGTTCACGCCGCGAACAGAACCTTCGCCAAACACTGGACATGATCAATAATCGCTTCAACGCGCTGGCGCACTGGGATAACCCTGCCGGTGACCGCTACACCGTGGAACTGGACATCGTATCGGTGCACATGCGTTTCACAGCCGGGGACACGAATACGCCGCTGCCCTTGATCGAAATACTGTCCACTACGGTGATCGATCATCATGCAGGCAAGCATTTACCGGGTGTAGTCGGCAACAACTTTTCGTCCTACGTGCGCGATTACGATTTCAGTATCGTGCTGCCCGCCTATAACACTCATCGCCCGAACTTCAGTGCCCCTGCCGATTTTGGAGCGCTCCACGGCAAACTTTTCAAAGGGTTTGTGGGCTCAACCGTTTACCAGCAAAACTTCATCAAGCCGCCGGTCATTTGCCTGAGCGTGTCAAGTAGCAGAACCTATGAGCGCACGGGGCATTATCACCCCGTATTAGGGTACGAATACCGGCAAGACGAATATTCTTTGACCGATGCGTATTTCCAGAAAATGGGCTTGCGTGTTCGTTATTTCATGCCTGCCGGCAACAGGGCGCCGCTGGCCTTGTACTTTTCCGGCGACTTGCTCAATGACTACACCCCCTTGGAGCTGATCAGCAGCCTGAGCACGATGGAGACTTTTCAGAAAATCTATCGCCCCGAGATTTATAACGCCAATGCAACGGCTGGCGCCACCTATCAGCCCAGCTTGCAACACGAAGACTACTCCTTGACGCGCATTGTTTACGACCGTGAAGAGCGCAGCCGTTTGGCCATTGAACAAGGAAAGTTTGCTGAAGCCCACTTCATCAAGCCTTATCACACGCTGCTCGAACAATGGTCTGCACACTTCGCAGACTGATCGCCTCCTCGCACAAGGTCGAATTTCATGAACAAATTGCTTCCCACCTCTACCGCTGGCAGCCTGCCCAAGCCGACCTGGCTCGCTCAGCCCGAAACCCTCTGGTCGCCTTGGAAACTGCACGGCGATGCCCTGCTAGAAGGCAAGCAGGACGCACTGTGCCTGGCGCTGCAGGAGCAGTCGAGCGCTGGGATAGACATCGTCAGTGACGGCGAACAGACGCGCCAACATTTCGTGACCACCTTTATCGAACACTTGAGCGGCGTGGACTTCGAGAATCGGCAGACTGTACGCATCCGTGATCGCTACGACGCCAGCGTCCCGACAGTGGTGGGTACGGTCGCCAGGCGCAAGTCAGTGTTCGTCGACGATGCCAGGTTCCTGCGTAAGCAGACTCGACAGCCCATCAAGTGGGCGCTCCCAGGGCCCATGACCATGATCGACACGCTGTACGACAGCCACTACAAGAGTCGCGAGAAGCTCGCGTGGGAGTTTGCCGTACTGCTCAACCAGGAAGCCAGAGAGTTGGAAGCTGCGGGTGTCGACATCATCCAGTTCGACGAGCCCGCCTTCAACGTGTTCTTCGATGAAGTGAACGACTGGGGCATTGCCACGCTCGAGCGGGCACTGGAAGGCCTCAAGTGCGAGACAGCCGTGCATATCTGCTACGGCTACGGGATCAAGGCCAACACTGACTGGAAGAAAACGTTGGGTGCCGAGTGGCGCCAGTATGAAAAGGCATTTCCCAAACTCCAGAAATCCAGCATCGACATCGTGTCGTTGGAATGCCAGAACTCGCGCGTGCCCATGGACCTTATCGAGTTGATCCGCGGCAAGAAAGTCATGGTCGGCGCAATCGATGTGGCCACGCACACTGTCGAAACACCCGAGGCCGTTGCCGATACGTTGCGCAAGGCGCTGGCATTCGTAGACGCCGACAAGCTCTACCCCTGCACCAATTGCGGCATGGCGCCCCTGCCCCGCTCGGTTGCACAGGGCAAGTTGCGGGCTCTGAGTGCGGGTGCTGCAATCGTGCGGCAGGAATTGTCCGGTGCACAGCAACGATAAGCGCACGTCAGCTTGCATTTGACGTTTGGGTCGCTTAGGGTCCTGCGGCGTCAAACAGGAGGTCATGACATGCTACGCCCCTATGTTTTGCCGGATACCGGTGCGGTGCTGCAGATCTGGCTCGATGCGTCAGTCCAAGCTCACCACTTCGTGCCTCGCGCCTTCTGGGAGGGCCAGCTCGAAGCGATGCGGACCGTCTACCTGCCCGCCTCAGAGACGTTCGTTTTCGAGCGGCACGCAACCGTCGAGGGCTTCATTTCCCTGCTCGGGGAAACGGTAGCTGCGCTGTTCGTCGCACCTGCGTCACAAGGCATGGGCATTGGTAGCCGCCTGCTCGAATACGCCAAGCAGCGCTCGGCGCGCCTGGAACTGAAGGTGTACAGCGCTAATGAAAGCGCGGTCGCGTTCTACCAACGCTCGGGCTTTTCAATCGTGGCCAGCGGCAAGGATGAACACACCGGTGCCACTGAGCTGACCCTTCAGTGGCTGGCGGCGACGCCTTGAATCAATGGCTTGTGCCCTACTGCCTGCCGCACCCTTTGCCATGGCTAAATCGATCAGCACATCTTGATGCATTGCCTGAGGCACAG
The DNA here is from genome assembly GCF_007680745.1 of Pseudomonas sp. DE0010. Lineage (NCBI taxonomy): Bacteria > Pseudomonadati > Pseudomonadota > Gammaproteobacteria > Pseudomonadales > Pseudomonadaceae > Pseudomonas > Pseudomonas sp. DE0010. Next base: position 99,932 of record NZ_VEJQ01000005.1, on the reverse strand, counting down.
CCTGGCGAGCGGCTTTCACACGGCCCGCCAGGCCCTCTCATGCCGGCATCGCCACCTTGCTGAACCGCTCCGCCAGAAACGGGGTGATGTCCAATGGCAACGCCTCCTCGTGGATCACCTTGTCCAGCATTACCCCCGTGATCGCCGAGGTCAGCACCCCGGTGCGGAAATGCCCGCAGGCGTTGAAGTAACCCTGCATGTCATCCACGGGCCCGAGGATGGGTAGCTCATCGGGCGAGCCTGGCCGCAGGCCGGCCCAGGTACGCTTGAGGTTGACCTGTTCGAGTGCCGGCACGCAGCGTATGGCGCCCTGGACCAAGCTGCTTATCTCCGGGAAGGTCGTGGTGACATCGAAGCCTTTCTCCTCGGTGGTGCTCCCGATGAGAATCTCCCCATTGTCCTTCTGCGCCATGTAGCAGTCACTGGTGGTGATGCAGCCATCAAGCAGCTTGGGTAGGCGCTCGGTCAATACGATCTGCCCCTTGACGGGTTTGACGGGGATGGAGGTGCCCGTGGCCCACTCGCTCAATTCGGCGGCCCAGGCGCCGGCAGCATTGATCAGTGTGTCGCAGTGGAAGTCACCGGCCTGTTTGGTACGAACTCCTTTGATACGTCCGCCTTGGTGCAACACGTCGGTGACACGCGTATTGAGATACAGATCGACGCCATTTTGCCGCGCGCCTTCCATGTACGCGTCGCCCAGGCGAAACGGGCTGAGCTGGTGGTCGCAGAGAAACTCCAGCGCACCGTGCGCGCTTTCGGTGATCGATGGCTCCGCCTTGCGCAGTGCCTGGCGGTCAAGCCAACGGATCTGCGACTGCAGGTGAGGGATGTGCTTGACGATGTGCTCGGCGTAAAGCTGATCTTCATCGTCCTGGATCACGTACTTGAGCCCAGTGCGCTCGAACTTGAAGTCCATCCCGTGGCGCTCGATCAACTCCTGGTGCAGTTGCGGGTAAAGCGCGTTGGACTGCAGCGCCAGATCGAAGAAGCATTGCGGCAGGATATGCGGTGTGCTCGAGTCCACGGCCACCGCCGCGCCGTGGGCCTGGCGCTTGGCCTGGGAAGACAGCATGCGAAAGAAAATCACCCCACAGCCCAGGCCCACCGATTCGCCGATGGCCCACAGCCCACCTGCCGAGGCACGCGTGGCATTGCCGGGGCGCTTGTCGTCGATCAGGGCGATGCGCAGGTTGCCGCGCTTGGACAGCTGGTACGCGCAAGACGCGCCAATTACACCGGCACCGGCAATCACAATGTCATAGGTCTTGTTCATGTCAGGCCTCCGTGCCCACGTGCTTGAATGCCGAAAACGGTACCGGGTCTACTGGGAATCGAGGACGCAACCAACCTACGTCAGCGCGGCCAGTGGCGGCGCGCAGTCGATCGCTGCAATAGCCCACGCACATGCGCCCCTGACAATCCCCCATGCTCACCCGCGTGCGCATCTTCAGCCCGGCCATGTCTTGAACCCCCTGCTCCAATGCCAGATCGATGGCGTCGCGCGTCACCTGCTCACAGCGGCAAATCACTGTGTCAGCCTGTGGCAACTCGACCTGCGCTGGCCCCCGCGCGGTATAGCGCTCGACGCCGGAGCGGAAACGCTTGATGCCTGCCAATTGGCCCAGGTAACGCTCGCGCCGTTCAATGGCCTGCGCAGCGTTCAGCACGCCACGCTGCTGCAGAATTGACACAGCTGCGATACGCCCGGTCAGCATGGCCGCCTCCCCTCCGCGGATGCCGGCCATGTCGCCTGCCAGATGAATATGTTCCAGGCTGCTTTGCTGCCATGCGTTGCACTCGGCGCGCAGATAGCCATCGGCGCTGTAGCCATGGGCAAGGCCCAATTGCTGGCTGAGCTGCGTACGCGGAATGAAGCCGTAGCCTACCGCCAGCGTCTGCACCGACTCGCGGCGCATCTGGGTCATGTCCGCCCTCCAGGCATCGTCGTAGGGCGCCACGCTGACTTCGGCCAACTCACCTTCGCCCCGCGCCTGGACCACGCCCCAGCCGTAGTGCATGGGAATGCCGTGCAACTTCAGGTAGGCCAGCATGCTCAGGCCGTCGAGGAACAGCTGGGGCTTGTTCATCAGCGCCAGGCTCTGGCGCGCGATACGGTTGAACGCACAGGCCTCGTACACCCCCGCCACCTTGGCACCGGCGGCGTGCAACTGGCAGGCAACCAACGGCAGTAGCGGGCCTGTGCCAGCGATCAGAGTCGTGCCCAGTGGCTTGACCACGTTACTTTTAATCTGTAGTTGCAACCCGCCGAGCAGAATGACGCCCGGCAGGGTCCAGCCTGGAAACGGCACATTGCGTTCATGGCAACCGGCTGCCAGGATCAGCTGCTCGAAGGCCAGCGGCTGCAACTGCTCCTGCTCGTCGAGCACTACCAAGCTACGGTCATCACCGCCCACGACACGGCTATTGAGCCGCAGGTCGATAGACTGCGCACGGGCGGCGAAGTCGGTGTGAAGTTTACTCAGGGCTTTGCTGTAGCGAGCGCCCAGGTAGCCCAGGTCGACACCTGCGCGCAGCGGGCCACGATAGACCACCCCGCCGGGGCGCGATGCCTCGTCGATCAGCGTGCAGCGTATGCCGGCGTCTGCCAGCTCGATGGCGGCAGCCATTCCCGCCGAACCCCCTCCGACAATCACTGGATGCCCACTCATACCCGCGCCTCCCCGACAATCGCATTGACCCGGGTCTCAATGCGCATGCCAGCCCGCACCAGCGTCTGACAGGCGCGCCGCTTGGGGCGTCCATCGATAGCGACCAGACAGCAATGGCACACCCCCATGCCGCAGAAGGCGCCACTGACCTGGCCATGGTCGTTGAGGGCGAGCTGACGCACGCCCACGGCATTGAGCACACTCAGAACTGTTTCGCCAGGGGCGGCAGTCACGGCCTTGCCGTTGATGGAGAGGGGGATTTGTTCAGCTGGGAGTGGCTGTATATCGAGGGTTCGTTCCATGGAATGTCGTCTGCCTTCCGTGATTGAAAGACAGACAGACTACGGGAGGCGTCAGGCCGAAAAATTGACCTGGGACCAGGTTTTACAGCTTTTTTCAGGCCCTTCTCGAGCGCTGTAAGCGACCCCGCCCCGCGCTGAGGAACGTCTGTAAGCGAAGTCACCTTCTGCCAGTGGAATCAACGCTTCGGAGCCCCTGACACTTCTAACATGGCGTCAGAGAAATCGCTCCACATCCATGCCGAACACTTGCCGATACCCCCTGCAAAACGCCTCCCATTCGGTCGTTGCCCAGTCAGACCTGCGCTTGACCTGTCGTAAGTCGTGACGGCTAGCTTTCATCGCGGTCAGCCGCTGCCTGGCCTTTTCGAAATCCAGCAGCGCGATCTTGATGCCAGACTCGTCGAAGGCGACGAACACATGCTTCAAATACAGGCAACCATGCTGCCAACGCCCGAGATTCAGCGTGGCCAGCGCACGCCCATACGCCTCGAGAATGTCGTGGTGTAGCTTGGGCTCGATGGTCTTGTCCAAGCCCTGGAGGTAGAAGTCTTCAAGCGATACATAACCATCCAGCCCTGCCGTGACCATCACCGCTCGCCACTCACCGTCCTGCTTGTGGACGTCACTGTGCAGCAGTAACGGCGTAGCGACGCCCAGCGCTGCAGCGGCGCGCAGCGCCTTGGCCTCGCGGGCCACCGTCGGATAGCCGAACGGGTGGACCAGGCTGCGGTAGATATGGCCGACCTGCTGCTTCTTGTAGAACGTGAAGCCGTCGAGCTCGACCTTCAATACACCGCTCTCGCCGCCCCTGCGGACATTTGGCGGCTCCACCCACACCCCAGGAGCACTCAGAATGGCCTGCACCGGTGGATGAGAAGCCTCAAGGCCAGACGCGCTAACGTGTTTCATTAAAACCTACTGAATATTGAGCCACACTGCGGCAAGGGGCGAAATATATCAGTCAAATCTGAAAGAAAGCGATTATTGCGACACGGCGTTGATCGTTTTTTACAGGCATGAACGGACAAAACTGCGGGCGCAATCGCCATTGTCAGACAATCCGGCAACCATAAGCTTCAGCCGCGCCAGTTTGCCGATGTCGAGCCGCCTCCCGCTCAACCCCTGATAGTCCATAGCTGATCGATTCGGGTGGTGTAGGACTGGCTCATCATCTCCCGTTTCATGCCCCAGTCCGGTGCGGCTGGCACGCTGGCCGCACGGACCGTCCCCCTGCCCCAACGCTCATTGATACTGTCCATTACTTCCATGAGCCGATCACAGGCTGCCGATTGCCTGGGGGCGAACAAGTCACCCGAAAATTCACCCGGCTGACGCAGGTCCATCAGCAACACCTCCGCCTTGCTGTAACGAAGCCCCGGCCGGAAGATCCGCTCCACGGCATCGGTAGCCAATCGGGTCAGCAGCAGCGTGTCGCAGGTCGGATAGGGGAGCTCCACCCATGCGCCTTGGGCATGGTGCACTTCGTTCGGGTTGAACATGCCCGTGCGGATGCTCACCCGCATGCGCTTGCACACCGACCCCTGGGCCCTGAGCTTCTCGGCAGCACGGCCGACATAGGTGGCCACCGCCTGCTTGATCGGCGCCAGCTCGCTAAGGCGCATGCCGAACATTCGGCTGCTGCAGATTTCCTGCTTGGGCGGCTCGACATCGTCCAGTTCCAGGCAAGGAGTGCCTGCCAGTTCCCTGGCCGTTTTTTCCACCACCACGTTGAAGCGCTGCCGTAACGTCCAGGCATCGGCGCGGGCCAGATCCATTGCCGTACGAATGCCCATGGCCTCCAGGTGCGCGGTCATCTTGCGCCCGATGCCCCACACCTCCTTGACCGCGGTATTGCGCAGCACCCAGTCCCGTTTGACCGGGTCGGTGATGTCTACCACGCCGCCAGTGTGATTCTGCAGCCGCTTGGCAGTGTGGTTGGCCAGCTTGGCCAGGGTTTTGGTGCGTGCGATACCCACACCCACAGGAATGCCAGTGCACTGGGCGATGCGCAAGCGCAGCCGGTGCCCGAACCGCGTCAGGTCCTGACCCATGCCAGTGAGCTCAGCAAAACATTCGTCGATGCTGTAGACCTCGGTAGCAGGCACCATCGATTCGATCAGCGTCATCACCCGCTCGCTCATGTCGCCATACAACGCGTAATTGCTACTGAATGCCACGACACCGTGCCGGCGGAGTTTTTCCCGCGCCTGAAAATAAGGCTCGCCCATTTTCACGAATGGCTTGGCGTCATAGGACCGGGCAATGACGCAACCGTCGTTGTTGCTCAGCACTACGATCGGCGTCTTCGCCAGATCGGGCCGGAATACGCGCTCACAGCTGGCGTAGAACGCGTTGCAGTCGATCAGCGCAAATATCGGCTCACTGTGCATGGTCGCGGACGCTATAGCGCACCACGCCCCAAATGAGCAGATCATCGCCCTCCATGACATAGCGCGGCGGGTAGGCTCGGTTCTCGGACTTCAAGATCACCACACCGTCACGTCGGTGCAGGCGTTTGCACACCGGCTCACTGTTGATGGCCGCAATCACGATATCCCCGTGCTCGGCCTCGCGCCCTCGGTCCACCACCACGATGTCGCCCGAATAGATGCCAGCGCCTTGCATGCTGTCACCCTCCACTTTCACCAGATACACATGCGGTGCGCGGATGTCGAATAACTCATCAAGGGATATGTGGCCTTCAAGATGATCCGCGGCAGGCGATGGAAAACCGGCCGGAACGTAGTACGAATAAATCGGGAGTGGTTCAGAGCTGCCACATGGCGCGCCCAGGAAGGTGATGGTCATGAGAGAAAGTCCAATGCAAACTGTATGCATATACAGTTAAACTGGCATCGGCGAATGGGTCAATCCTGAACGTGTGAATTTCTGACGGACGAGAGGTGGATACATGTGCGGACGCTACTCGATCTACGAGTCGATGGATCACTACTTGCGACAACTGGCGCTGGATCTGGTCGTGATCAACGGCTATGACCATGAACCGATCGATCGCTATAACGTGGCGCCCTCTACTCGTGTCGAAGTTATACGCCAGGCTGAGGATGGCCTGCATGTAGACAACGTGAAGTGGGGATGGTCGCCTCACTGGGCCAAAGGCAAGCGACTCGACCCCATCAATGCCCGGGCCGAAACCGTAACCACTGGCAAGTTCTTCAAGAGTCTGTGGCCACATGCACGAGCGCTCGCCCCCGCCAATGGCTGGTTTGAATGGCTGCCAGATGCGCAAAACCCCAAGCGCAAGCAACCCTACTACATCACCAGTGCCGACGGTGCACCGCTCTACTTTGCCGCGCTTGCCGAAGTTCACCAGACCCTTGAACCGGACGAGCGCGATGGTTTCGTGATCATCACGGCAGCCGCTGACCAAGGCTTGATCGATATTCATGACCGAAAGCCCCTGGTGTTGGCACCGCACCTTGCCAGGGAGTGGTTGGACCCTGCCACTTCCGCGCAGCGCGCCGAGGCGATCGTGGCGGCAGGCTGCCGTCCGGCCACTGACTTTCGCTGGCATCCGGTCGACAAGGCCGTTGGCAATGTTCGTAATCAGGGTGCGCAACTGATAAGGCCGATTGCCAAAGAGAGCAGGCAGGGTGATCTCGAGTTTTGAATAGAACGTCATGCGGGGGTGTGCGAGCCAATAACACAGCTAGCGTGATAGTCTGCGCACCCGCAGGCTGGGTAGCAAACAGCTTGCACGCACTTTGAAAGAGACCGACGAAGGATTACGTCATGGACCGCAAACGCTCCCACCTCCTCCCGCTTGTTGGGTTGATTACCCTGCTGGCAGGCTGCACCGAAGAAAAAGTGCCCGAGCCAACGGCAGACAACTGTGGCCCGCAGCTGTACGAAAAAAACCTTGCCAGTTTGTCAAAGGAAGCCAACCGCAAGGAATTCATTGCCAACTGCGAGAGCTTCCTGGCAGCGAAGAAAATGACGGAATGGAAGTTCGAGAAAAGTCCAAAGGGCAAGTACTGATCGGCTGGCCCAGGTGATTGCGGATCCGGTGATCTAGCGCAGGGTCGCCACGCTTACAAACAGCAACGCCGCTTTTACAGGCGGCGTTTTCTAGCAGAATCAGCTGTCAGGTCTTCGTACGAGCACGCATTTAGCAAAATGCGGTGACTGCACGTGATCATTGCTCGAAACGTGAGTCAAGGTTTATCGAGCAAGCGCCCCACCCTATCGACTTTCACCGATCATTCCCGAGCCGGGTCGAATTGCTTCTCGCGGATGCACAGCAGCGGAATCATGCCGCAAAGGAAATACGCAGCGCCGACGATCAGGAAACCGACGCCGATCGAGCCTTGGCTGGCGAAGAAGCCGATGGCAGCCGGCGAGACCGCTGCACCAATACGCCCGATATTGTAGGCCCCGCCAACCGCAGAGCCACGGAACTTGGCCTCGAAGCTTTCCGTCATGTACGTGGCGTTGACGCTGTAAGGCACGCCATAGAGGAAGCCGAAGACGATCAATAGCCAGAGAATGTTTTCCGGCTGGTTGAACAGGACGATGATCGGCAGGAACAGCGCCGTGCCCAGGCAACCAGCGGCAAATACCTTGCGCCGCCCAAACTTGTCCGCCGCCATGCCGGCGATGACCTTGCCGAGGATCGAAGCGGTGTAGGTGCCGACCAGGAACGTGGTCATCTGCTTGAACGCCATGCCCAGTTCGGTTTCCAGGTAGCTGGGCATCCAGTTGTTGACGCCATAGTTACCGAACTGCAGGAAGCCGGCGGTCAGTGACCAAAGGACGAACATCTTTGCGGCATTGGGGTTGGCGAAGATCTGTTTGTACTTGCCGCCCTCTACGCGCTCACGCGCCTTGCGCTCTGCGCGATCAGCACTCTGCAAACGGGTCCAGGTAGAAGGTTCCGGCACCATCTTGTGCATCAGCAGGGCCAGAATCACCGGCGTGACACCCACGAAGAACAACGTGCGCCAGCCGTAGCTTGGCAGTATCCAGGCAGCGAGCAGCGTTGCAACAATATAGCCGACCGACCAGCCCGCTTGCAGGCTGCCCAGAACGGTATTTCGAAACCGGGTAGGTACGTACTCGGCCATGAGTGTATTACATGCAACGTACACCGAACCCAGGCCCAGGGCCGAGACAAAGCGGATGATCGCAAACTGCACATAGTTCTCGGTAAAGCCCAACAGCCCCGTACCAAGACTGAACAGCAGCACACTGAGCACCACGGTACGTACCCGCCCGAGACGGTCGGTCGCCCAACCACCGTAAATGCCCCCAACAGCCATGCCGGCCAGGGTGCAACTGCCGAGCATGCCTGCCTGCAGGCCAGTCAGGCCGAATTCCGTTTTGAGCGTGGCCAGGCTATAGGCCAGGATCATGACATCGGCGCCATCGATGACCATCGTCAGGAAGCAAAACACGAAGGCTGTGATCCAGGTCCGCTCGGTGGACGCGGCGGTGACCCCGGCGGGGTTAGGGTTGTGCATGTTTTATCCTTATTATGGCGGGTTACGGCGTGCCTGTTCCGGCACTACACGGCGCTGCGGCAACAGCGCGAGCGGCGGGCACAGCCCACCGCCAAGGCCGTCACAACCTGCGGTAAAACCTGTATTCACGCAAACGAAAAAATATCGGGCCTGCATTCCCGCTAGGAATGGCCTGGTTTGCAAGGCGCAGGCCGCTGTCGCTGACGACTTGGCATGCCGTGATACAGCAGGTGCATGTACCTGAGGCCAGGCATGCGAAAAAGTCAGGCAGCGATTCGGTTAATTCGTTTGCCAGGACGGCGCGTCACCGTGATCAATGCAGGCCTCGAATTTCCCAGGAGGCTCACCATGGACCCGGTCCGTTTCATGCACCCCGACGCAATCCGCGCGCTTTTCAGTACCGCCCTGTCAGCGATGTACAAGCAGGAGGTACCGCTGTATGGCGATTTGCTGGACCTGGTCGCCGAGGTCAATACCCAGACCCTGGCCGCCCAGCCCGCGCTGGCAGAACGACTGCGTAGCAGCGGTGACGAGCAACGCCTGAGCGTGGAACGCCATGGCGCTATCCGTGTTGGAACGGCCGAGGAGCTGCAAGGCTTGCGCCGACTGTTCGCGGTCATGGGCATGTCGCCAGTCGGCTACTACGACCTGAGCATCGCCGCCGTGCCGGTGCATGCCACTGCGTTCCGACCGATCGAGGCCGCATCGCTGCGCGCCAATCCGTTCAGGGTGTTCACCTCGCTGTTGCGGCTCGAATTGATCGAAGACCCACAACTGCGTGAACAGGCCTGCCAGTTGCTGAACGAGCGGACCATTTTCACCCCTGGTGTACTGGCGCTCATCGATCGCCACGAACGTGACGGCGGGCTTACCGATACGGACGCTCAAGCGTTCGTCCAAGAGGCGCTGGAAACCTTTCGTTGGCACCAGAGCGCGACGGTCAGCGCCCAGCAATACCGCGCCCTGCATGATCAGCATCGCCTGATCGCTGACGTGGTGGCGTTTCGTGGGCCGCACATCAACCACCTCACGCCCCGCACGCTCGACATCGACCGCGCGCAGGCCCAGATGCGTTCGCGCGGCATGACCCCCAAGGCAGTCATCGAAGGGCCGCCGCCGCGCCAATGCCCGATCCTGTTGCGTCAGACAAGCTTCAAGGCCTTGCAGGAAGCGGTGACCTTCGCTGGTGGTGATGGAGCCCCCGGGCATCACACGGCTCGCTTCGGAGAAATCGAGCAACGAGGCGCGGCGCTGACACCTGCGGGCAAAGCGCTGTATGACCGGCTGTTGAGCCAAGCCCGGCAATCCTTGGGCGCGGCACCCTGCGCGGACAATGCCGAGCAGTACGCGCACATACTCAACACAGTATTCAGCGCGTTTCCTGACGACTACGCCTCGCTGCGCACGCACAAGCTCGCTTACTTCAATTACTACGTGAGGGATGCGAGCAAAGCGCATGGGACGAATCTGGAAGCACTGATCGAACAAGGTGCAGTCGGCTTCGAGCCATTGGTGTATGAGGACTTCCTGCCTGTGAGCGCCGCCGGGATCTTTCAGTCCAACCTCGGCGAAAGCGCCAAGGCCGACGCCATTACGCAAGGTAACCAGCAGCAGCTGGAGGCAGCGCTGGGCGCTCGTGTGATCGACGAAACGACCCTGTACGCCCAGGCCCAGGCGCAATCCATCGCGTCCTGCCTGCATGCGCTTGAAATCCCAGCGACCAGCGCATAGATTGGCCGACCGCCCAGCCGTCCTGGTCCAGGCGGCTCGTCCGGCCTGCCTGGCCATAGATTTAGGTGATGCCTGCAAGCCATGCACAAGAAATTGCTTCCGTCGATGATGTCGCTGCAGTGCTTTGAATCCACTGCCCGTCATGCCAGCTTCACCCTCGCTGCCCGTGAACTGAACCTGACGCAAAGCGCCGTCAGCAAGCAGGTCGCTCAACTTGAGCAGATGTTGCAGCGCCGGCTGTTCAATCGGTTGCGTGGCGGCTTGCAACTGACCGCCGTGGGCGAGCTGTACCTGAGCGAAGTTGGCAAGATCTTGAGCCAGACGGACATCTCGACGCGCTTCATCCTGACGTTCGATGGCCAGGCAGAAACCTTGAGAATCGCGACCCAGCCGACATTCGGCTCGCGCTGGTTGATTCCTCGGTTGCCGGCATTCAGCGCAGCGTTTGCGCACGTACGGCTAAGCGTGCGCAATGAGCTGGAGCCATTCGACCTGTTGCAGGCCAAGGCGGACGTTGCATTCTTCTATGGACGCGGCACCTGGCCCGGCGCCCAATGCGTCGAGCTGTTTCGCGAAGACGTCGTGCCCGTGTGCGCCCCTGCTCTGCTGCTGCACCGGCCGCTGAAGGCTATCGATGACATTCACAGCCATACGCTCTTGCAGTGCGTTTCGCGACCCGAGGCGTGGCATGACTGGCTGGGCGCCCAGGCAATGACGTCTAGAAACAGCTACAGGGGCCCGCAGTTCGACACCTTCGACCTGTGCATTCGCGCAGCGATCGCAGGCTTGGGTGTGGCCTTGGTACCCAGGTTCATGGTGACAGAAGAACTGCAGCGCGGGGCCTTGCTGATTCCCCTGCACTACTATGCACCCAGCCCGGATGCTCACTACGTGGCCTATGCAACCCAGAGTCACGATTCACCGAAGATTCGCAATTTCGTGGACTGGGTGTGCGACCAGACGCCTTGAGCGGACCAGCGACAGGCCCCCATGCGCCGCCACTGTTGCAGGTACAGGGCAGTCAGCCACCTTACATGACCGGGGTTACCACTTGTCCGCCATGTAAAACATGCCGCCACCCAGCGCAGTCAGGAACAGCCCTCCCAGCACGTCTGTCAGGGGAGCTTGGCCATGAATGTAGGCTTCGATTTGAGTGGCAAGAAACAACACGGCCAATACCAGAACTACGGCCGATATGCGTCGCTGAATCTTGAACCTGGATTTTTCGGGGCCGATCCACCACATGCGCGTTTTCCTTGGGCGGGGTGAGTACTGAACTTTAGCTACATCACGAGCCCTTGGCCAACGGCGAGAGGTGAACGCTGCTGGCCAGTGACATCGACGCTGCGTTCATTCTTCAGGCGATAGCTTACTAGAATATCGCCGCAATGAAATCATTGAGATATGAAAGCGAGTGATCGGCACCAGGGCAAAATCAAGCACAACGCCTATTACAAACTAAGAAAACATATCAACCCATGGATCATAATCTATAGGAATGTCCGAATTTCCGCCTCCGCGTACCCGTCGCGCAATCACACCCATATTTTTAAAGTGGTTGATTACTGGCGCCAAGGTGTCTTTTTCCAACATGCTCGAGTAGTAATGCCCCGTGGTGCTGGAAAAAACGACGACACCTTTCCGAACAGCCACATAGCCCGCAGAAACCACACCCTTTTCTCTCCCAGCAAAATAGGTGAGCATTGGGTGAGGGAAAGAGTCAACCTCTTGATTTCCCGTTATGAACTCACCAGCGTTTGTCAACACGAACTTCCGCTCTACCCCTTTTAAAGCACCAAGATCTTTTCTACGAATAATAACCCTAAAATCACTAGCTCGAACATCTCCCTTGGCTTTGTACCGACGCAGCGCGGCCACTCTGTCTTCAGGATGGGCGTCAGTGAGCGTCGGTAGATGCTTATTTACTTTTGTATTTATAGAGCCTGACCGAAATCGAGCGACCGCTTTGATCACAGCCATTGAATAATGCCCAGTGGGGTCAACGTTGTTCACAGGATCGCCCACGAAGGCCGCATAGGCGTTATAACCTCCGGCGCTGAAAGGACACAGATTATCGGGCCCGTAAAATCTTCCCAATACTGGACTGTAGATACGATAGCCATTGCCAAAAAAATATCCGGAAAGGCTTTTAATGAAGAGTTCACCTGCATATGCCAATCAAAGCTCCTTACTCAACTTGGAATGTCCATAGGGAGTAAAGGGGACCCATCGCACTGCCTCGGCCAGATTAGACATGTCCGCAGAAGTCTCAGTTGAGCCAAGCAATCGACTGCTAATCATATCGAGCCTCCAACTATATCCAGAATGGACAAGCCTGCATGTAAGATTCCAGGTGACGACCATAGACAGCAGATCGCATCTTTACAACTGATAGAAATGTCAGGCGCCGAGGCCATTCGGATGCCTTTGATAGCAATACACAGGTGGCTTAGTTCAAACACGCCAAGCCTTTCCATCCAGCCTACCACGCCAAGAGACGGATTTTATGATTTGGCTGTTCATTGACTTAGCTACTCAGACTGGAAAGCACTAGGCAACGTTGAATGTTAGACTCTAAAAACGACGCCTGCCGGAGGGATGATGATATTCCTGCGAGCACAATTAATTCGCTCCATTTAGGCTCAGTACTAAATTTGTAGAAACTTAGTTATCACCCCGCATTCTCAGGGGTTTTGTTAGATCCCCGGCCATCAACAGAAAAAAGTTCTGTGAAGGCGAAGTGGCGCGAAATCTCGGACGAGGCTTGGGGCAAAAAATTATGCAGCAGTGATGTCGCTGGCTCGCGCCATGGGGTGTCTACGACGCCTTATTTCGTACAGTGCCTAATTTTAATGTAGTCACGGCGCCGGCAGAGCAGTATCACAGGGTCGTCATAAGGTAAGCCGCAAAGCCCTTGGCCACGCGCCAGGGCTTCAAGGCGGACAAGTGGTCGAACACTCGACTGGAGTTGCCTGCCAGCCCTGCAAGTACAAGGTAAACGACCCACTTTCGCAGCGCCCTTGAGATTTTTCTTTTCATGACTCGAAACAAAGGGCACGCCTCGGGAAAATCCTGCCGCTTGAAGCGAAGAAGCCCACATCATGCTGGGTTCCAACGTTGCTCTTTTAATTGCACGGGCTTGGGTATGAATAACAACATCCGACCCATGGCAACCGAAGGGCAAAACCCATAGGCATTAAAAAAGCCCCGCAACCTCAATGGCTGCGGGGCTTTCGAATGGTGGAGGCCGAGGTCGGAATCGAACCGGCGTAGACGGATTTGCAATCCGGAGCATAACCACTTTGCTACTCGGCCTCAAAGTCAGGATCTAGCAGCTTACGCTTCGCTATCTCCCCGAAACACCGCACCTTTAAAGCTTGCTGCGTTTCGATGGGCGCCATTATGTCTACATTCACTTAACCGTGCAACCCCCTGAACGAAAAAAAATTTCAGCAGGTTCAAGGTGTTAGCGCAGGCGGCCAAGTTTGCTCCACAACCCCACCAGCGTATTCTCCACGGTGCCGCTGGCCGCCATGCCAATACGCTCCTGTAGGCTCTTGCGCTCTGCGAAGTGCAGGTGGAACAGGTTGGCACTTCGCGCACGCTCGCTGAGGTATTCATCGCTGGTCTGCAACGTATCCACCAGCTTGCGGTTCAGGGCTGCAATGCCTAGCCACACTTCACCGGTGGCTACTTCATCAATGTGCAGCTGGGGGCGGTAGCGGGCGACGAAGTCCTTGAACAGTTGATGGGTCACATCCAGGTCTTCCTGAAACTTCTCCCTGCCCTTTTCGGTGTTTTCACCCAGCACGGTGAGGGTGCGCTTGTATTCACCGGCAGTCAGCATCTCGACATCGATGTCGTGCTTCTTCAACAGGCGATTGATATTGGGCAACTGTGCCACGACTCCGATGGAGCCGAGCACCGCAAAAGGTGCGCTGATGATCTTCTCGCCGATGCAGGCCATCATGTACCCGCCGCTTGCAGCCACCTTGTCGATGCACACCGTCAAGGGGATGCCGGCCTGGCGAATGCGGGCCAGCTGGGAGGCAGCCAGTCCATAGCTATGCACCAGCCCGCCCCCGCTTTCCAGACGCAGTACCACCTCGTCTTGAGGGGTGGCGAGGGTGAGCAGTGCGGTAATTTCGTTGCGCAGGCTTTCAGTTGCAGATGCTTTGATGTCGCCGTCGAAATCGAGCACGAAGACCCTGGCTTTTTCTTCTGCCTTGTCCTTGCGGGTTTTCTTTTCGGTCTTGGCCTGCTGCTTGCGTAACGCCTTGAGCTGAGCCTTGTCGAACAGGCCTGATTCCAACCGCTCGCGCAGGTCCTTGTAGAACGCGTTCAAGCGGGTAACCTGCAATTGCCCACCCGGTCTGCGCCGCCCTTTACCGCGCAAGCCGGCAATGGCCGACAGCACGATGAGAACAGCGATGACCAGGGTGGCGGTTTTGGCGAGAAAGCTTGCGTATTCGGCAAGGAACTCCACGGTGACTCCTTCGATAGCTGCGCCAGAGGGCGCGTGAATGGTACAAGCATACCGGTGCACCTAAAGCGCTGCCAGGGGATGTAAACGCTGGCAATACCTTTCAAACGACCTTTTCAAACGCTTGTATGTTTTTCGTTGACAGCGCCGTGCACCGCACCCTAACCTCGGCAGCAACCTTCAATGGCGGAAGCGTTCGTGGGCAACCTCTACCTGATTCGACACGGCCAGGCCTCCTTCGGCGCACAGGACTACGATGTGCTGTCGCCCGTTGGCGTGCGCCAGAGTCAGGCGCTGGGTGAGCACCTTGCTCAGCTAGGGGTACGGCTGGAGCGATGTGTGGCGGGCGATCTGCGTCGCCAACAGGACACTGCCCGCCTCGCCCTTCAAGCAATGCAGGCCGGTGGCAACGCCGTGCCGGCTGTTGAGACCGACGCGGCTTTCAACGAGTTCGACGCCGATGGGGTGATCCGTGCGCTGTTGCCTGGTTTGTCGATAGACGAGCCCAACGCGCCAGCAATCCTGAGCAACGTCGCGCAGCACCGCAGCGAGTTTCAGCGCCTGTTCGCGCTGATGGTGCAACGCTGGCAGGCAGGAACCCATGGCAGCGACGAGCTGGAAACCTGGGAAGCGTTCACTGCCCGCGTGCGCGAAGGGCTGAACCGCGTGCTGGACAGCGCAGGCAGTGGCGACAACATTGCCATTTTCACCTCCGGTGGCACCATTGCCGCCTTGCTGCACCTGGTTTCAGGCATTACCCCGGATCAGGCATTTGCCTTGAACTGGCAGATAATCAACACGTCGCTGAGCCAATTGAAGTTCAGAGGCCGCGACGTGGCATTGGCTTCTTTCAACAGTCAAGCCCATGTGCAACTGTTGAGGACGCCGGAGCTCATCACCTATCGGTGAGCCCGGCCTGTTGTGTCCCTGCGGGGACGTGAAAATCACTCTATAAGGAATGCGCCATGACCTCCGTAGCTGATGCCGTCAAAAAGATGCAGGAAAAATTCAACCCATCCGCTGCCCAAGGCCTGGACCTGGTATTCGGCTTCAACATCACCGATGAAGACAAGCACTACGCCCTGATCGTCAAGGACGGCACCTGCCAATTGCAGGAAGGCGAGAACCCAGACGCCAACTGCACGTTGGTGATGGACAGCGAAACACTCAAGGGCATCGTCAGCGGCGAAACCGACGGCATGCAGGCTTTCATGGGCGGTAAGCTGCGCGTGGAAGGCGACATGATGCTGTCGATGAAGCTCAGCGAACTGTTCCCATCCTGAGCAGCATCCCTGGATGACCCTGAACCGAAGCCCAGAAGGCTTCGGTTTTTTTTGGTCCGGCGCATACCGGCACGGCAAGCATCAAAGGCGTTGATCGACCAGCAACACCCTGGCCAATAGCGACCTGGGACGCTTGTCCCAACCGAGCGCAAGCATTAAATTGCAAAATAGTCCGCGTGACCGAGAATAAGGAAAACCCATGACGCTCACCGACGAGTCCACGCAAGTACGCTCCGGCGAAGAGCTTGACCTGGCAGCCATCGACCGCTACCTCAAGGCGCACATTGACGGCTTGACCGGTGCGCCCGCCGTCAGCCAGTTCCCGGGTGGTGCGTCCAACCTCACCTACCTGGTCAAATACGCTGACCGAGAACTGGTCTTGCGCCGTCCGCCGTTCGGGCAAAAAGCCAAGTCGGCGCACGACATGGGGCGTGAGTTTCGTATTCTCAACCAGCTCAATAATGGGTTCCCGTACTGTCCCAAGGCCTATGCGTACTGCACCGATACCCACCTGATCGGCAGTGAGTTCTACGTCATGGAGCGCGTAAAAGGAGTCATTCTGCGCTCGGACATCCCCGCTGCACTTAACCTCGATACTGCACGCACCACGGCGCTGTGCAAAAGCTTCATTGACCGCCTGGTGGACTTGCATCGCGTGGACTACAACGCCTGCGGCTTGAGCGACCTGGGCAAGCCGGACGGTTACGTGCAACGTCAGATTGAAGGATGGGCCAGCCGCTACGACAAGGCCATGACCCCCGACGCCCCGCGCTGGGAGCAGGTCAAAGCCTGGTTGCGCGAGAAAATGCCTGCCGACCACGTCACACCTTCAATCGTGCATAACGATTACCGGTTCGACAATGTCATCCTGGATGCCGACAACCCGATGCGCATCATTGGCGTGCTGGACTGGGAAATGGCCACCCTGGGCGACCCCCTGATGGACCTAGGCAACAGCCTGGCGTACTGGATCCAGGCAGACGACCCGGCGCCGGTACAACTGATGCGCCGTCAGCCGAGCAACGCGCCGGGCATGCTTACCCGGCGCCAGTTCGTGGACTATTACGCCGAGCGTGCAGGCATCGACCTGGACAACTTCGATTTCTACTACTGTTACGGTCTGTTCCGTCTGGCCGGCATCGTCCAGCAGATCTACTTCCGCTATTTCCATGGCCAGACCCAGGACAAGCGTTTCGCCCAATTCATTCACATGAACCGGCTGCTGGAGCAGATGACCTTGCAGGTCATTGCCAAGTCCAGCCTCTGATCACCAACACACCTTACGACAACAAGGGACCAGCAGCATGCCGCAGACCCACCTGTTCGACCTTCAGGGCAAGATCGCTTTTGTTTCCGGGGCCAGCCGAGGCATTGGCGAAGCGATTGCACACTTGCTGGCGCAGCAAGGTGCACATGTAATCGTCTCCAGCCGCAAGCTCGAGGGCTGCCAACACGTTGCCGATGCCATCATCGCCGGCGGCGGCAAGGCCACAGCAGTGGCGTGCCACATCGGCGAACTGGAGCAAATCCAGCAGGTATTCGCCGGTATACGCGAGCAGTTCGGACGCCTGGACATCCTCGTGAACAATGCCGCGACCAACCCGCAGTTCTGCAATGTGCTGGACACGGATCCGGCGGCATTCCAGAAAACCGTGGATGTGAACATTCGCGGCTATTTCTTCATGTCGGTGGAAGCAGGCAAGCTGATGCGCGAGCACGGCGCCGGCAGCATCATCAACGTGGCCTCGATCAATGGCGTTTCACCTGGCCTGTTCCAGGGCATCTATTCGGTGACCAAGGCGGCGGTTATCAACATGACCAAGGTGTTTGCCAAGGAGTGTGCGCAGTTCGGGATTCGCTGCAATGCCTTGTTGCCGGGCCTGACCGACACCAAGTTTGCATCGGCACTGGTCAAAAACGAAGCCATCCTCAATACCGCGCTACAGCAAATCCCCCTCAAGCGCGTGGCAGACCCGAAGGAAATGGCCGGGGCTGTCCTGTACCTTGCAAGCGACGCCTCCAGTTATACAACCGGGGCGGCACTCAACGTCGACGGTGGCTACCTGTCCTGATCAGGCTTTGACGGCTGTCAGGGTATAGCTCAGCGGCAGGCGGGCCGGTTGCTCGCGCAGCCGCCACTCCCCGTCCGGGCCCTTGGCCATTTGCCCCGGCAGCGCTTCCCATGGCACGCTTTGGTGTTCTACCAGCGCTGTGAGCTGCAACCCGTTGGCCATCAGCGCGGTGATCAACTCGCCCAGCCCGTGGTTCCACTCATGGGTCTGCGTGTTGGTCAATCGCTGCGAGGTTGACACATAGGTCTCATCGCTCTGCCATACAGTTGGTTGCTCGCATTCGAAATAGGGGTAGTCGAGCTGCAGGCGGTCCTGATGGCCCTCATTGACTGCCCAGAGCATGGGGTGCCCCTCGCGCAAGAAAAGCCGGCCGCCGGGCTTGAGCAGGGCCGCCACGGTTTGTGCCCACGGCGCAATACGGGGGAGCCAGCACAGGGCGCCGATGCCGGTATAGACCAGATCGAAGGTACCTGCTGGTAACACCTGGGCTGCGCCGTACACGTCGGCCTGATGGTAGTCGATGGGCGTAGCGCACAGGGTCGCCAGCCGCCGGGCTTGCGCCAGGGAGGCCGGGGAGAAGTCCAGGCCGCACACATCGGCGCCCAACCGGGCGAGCGAGAGCGTGTCTGTGCCGATGTGACACTGCAGATGCACCGCCCTCTGCCCCTCGACATTGCCCAGCCTCGGCAGGTCGAACTGGACAGTCTGTGAAAGGTGCGCAGGGTCTTGGACGTACTGATCGAACTGGTAGTCCTGTGAGGCTGCGTGCAGCGGTGCACGCTCGTCCCAATTGGCCTGGTTCAGCTGTAACGAAGGGTTCACGGCGACATCCTTGATGGGCGATGGCACATGCTAGCGGCCGATGCCACGCACATGACAGCGTACGGATGCAAAAAAGTGTAAAGCCCTGGCTTGCCCTTTACCCATCAAAGACAGGTTGCGGCCGCCGCCCGGCGCTGCAACGAGACGCCGTTGTCGTTCTGTGAGTAGTAGTCGATACGCGTACCGCCGTCCTGCGGGTAGACATCGACGAACGTCTCGGCCTCGCGGGTATAAACCGTAAAGCCGCCTTGCTTGCGCGGCTCCAGGTAGCCGCTGGCGTCCTGGCCGAACACGCGCTCTTCCTGCCACCCGTACTGGATGCACTGGGCAACGCGTTCAGGCGCCTTGCGCGAGTTCATGTGCGTAGTGGGTTGGCCGCTGCGGGCCGCATCCATGGTCGCAGAAGCACAACCGACCAGCAGCACGGCTGCGGCCACGGGCAAAATCACACGCATGGTCCATCCTCTAAATCATTAAGAAGGAGGCGACTCTAGCACTGGCATGGACGAGAGTGAATTGTGGCGCGACTTCCGCTGTCCTAGCACAAACACCACGCAACAAGGAAACCGCCATGAAACTGCACTACCTGCTCCTCGCTGCCCTGCCCTGCCTGCCGATGGTCGCCACTGCAGCAACGTCCACCGACGATAGCGTGCAGAATTCGGCCACCCACAACCGTGAACTGAAAGAAGGCGACAAAGCCCCGGATCAATACAAGCGCGACGAAGCGGCCATCAAGGACTGGAAAGCCAAAGGCCTGCCAGCACCGGAAAAAGAAAGCCATTGGGTACGCATGGGCGATCGCTACGTCCTCGTACAAACTACCAATGGCGTGGTTCTGGCCATCCAGCACGTCAAATGACCCATTGCCCGGCGGGTGCCTGACACCCGCCGGGCAAGCCCCCGCGTCGCCCCTCCTCGTTAAACACTGCAATACATCAACACCTCGTACACGCTCAGGTGGCACACTACCGGCTATTGTTCATGTGCCCTGTGTGAAGGAACACCTCTCCCGATGAATCTAGAGCTGACATGGGTGCTGGCCCTGCTTGCCATTGTCGTCGTGCTGTTCATCATCAACCGTCCACGCATGGATGTCGTAGCGCTGCTGGTGATCGTAGCGTTGCCACTGTCGGGCGTGCTGACGATCGAACAAGCGCTGGCAGGTTTCAGCAACCCGAACGTCGTGCTCATCGCTGCCCTGTTCGTCATCGGTGAAGGCTTGGTGCGCACCGGTATCGCTTATCGCATCGGTGAATGGATGAGCGAACGGGCAGGCAACAGCGAGGCGCGGCTACTGGTACTGCTGATGGTCGCGGTGGCCGGCCTGGGTTCGGTCATGAGCTCCACGGGGGTAGTGGCCATCTTCATACCGGTCGTGCTGAGCATTGCTGCGCGCCTGAAGCTCTCGCCCAGCCGCCTGATGATGCCGCTGAGTTTTGCCGGCCTGATCAGTGGCATGCTCAGCCTGGTGGCGACCCCGCCCAACGTGGTGGTGCACAGCGAACTGGTACGCCATGGTGAACAAGGCTTCTCGTTCTTCAGCTTCACGCCCTTCGGGTTGGTGGTCCTGGTACTGGGTGTGGGCTACATGCTTCTGACGCGACACTGGCTCAATGGCGAGGTGCGCAAGGACGGACGTGTCGAGACCCGGCGCACTCTGCTGGACCTGGTTCTGGACTACAAGCTCAATGGTCGCGAGCGTCGCTTGCGCATTCGCCCCCATTCACCGCTGATCGGCCATACCCTGGGCGAGCTGGAGCTGCGTACCCGCCACGGAGCCAACGTCATCGGTATTGAACGTCAGCACAAGTTCACCACGCGCGTTATTGCGCCAGACTCCAACACCGTGCTGCACCAGGGGGATGTGCTGCTGCTGGACCTGTTTGCCAACCGCGACGATCTGCGCAGCCTGTGCCAGACCATGCAACTGGAACCCTTGCACTTCAAGGCCGCCTACTTCATCGACCAGTCGCAGGAGGTAGGCATGGCCGAGGTGTCCCTGCCGCCGGGCTCGCAACTGATCGGCAAGAGCATCCTGGAGCTTGGCTTTCGCTCGCGTTACGACCTCAACGTGGTGGGCCTGCGGCGCGACCAGGCGGCCGTGCAAGACCAGTTGGTCGAAGAAAAGCTGCGTCTGGGCGATACCCTGCTAGTGGTCGGGCCGTGGAAGGCAGTACGCCAGCTACAAGGCAAACCGCGCGATTTTCTGGTGTTGAGCTTGCCGGCCGAGGTCGATCTGGTGGCACCTGCTCGCCGGCGCGCGCCCCAGGCGTTGCTGAGCCTGGCAGTGATGGTTGGCTTGATGGTCAGTGGCGCGGTCCCCAATGTCATAGCAGCGCTCATTGGTTGCCTGTTGATGGGCGCAGGCCGCTGCATCGACATGAACAGCGCCTACCGTTCGATCCATTGGCAAAGCCTGATCCTGATCGTGGGCATGTTGCCCTTTGCCCAGGCCTTGCAGAAAACCGGTGGCATAGACCTGGCAGTCGGGGCGCTGGTGAATGTGCTGGGCGACGCCGGGCCCAGCGCCATGCTGGCCTGCCTGTTCGCGGTCACGGCTGTGATCGGGCTGTTTATCTCCAACACGGCGACCGCGGTGCTGATGGCGCCGGTTGCCATCTCGACCGCGACGCAGCTGGGCACGTCGCCCTACCCCTTTGCGATGACGGTGGCGCTGGCGGCCTCGGCGGCCTTCATGACGCCGGTGTCTTCGCCGGTGAACACGCTGGTGCTGGGCCCAGGGCAATATCGGTTTGCGGACTTCGTGAAGATAGGGGTGCCGTTCACGCTGCTGGTGATGGGGGTCACGGTGGTCATGGTGCCGTGGTTCTTCGGGCTGTGAGGTTGGCGGCACGCGCAAAACCTTCCAGCTGGGCAGATTGACATCAACTAGCCGGAACAACACACTGATGCGCAATTGCCCCAGGTGCGTTCAGCGGTCGTCCTGGATATCGTTTCCGCTTGCCGGTCGAGCCCATGGTTTTTCCAGCCCAATCGCGCTTGTTGCCCTACGCCGCACTGTTCAGCCTGACCTTCGCGCTTACCATTGGCGGCATCCTGGCTCGCCCGATCGAATCCCTGTCCTTGTTCTGGCCAGTCAATGCCGTACTGGCAGGTGTGTTGCTGCGCTATCCACGCCAGGCAACAGTGTCCGGGTTCGTGCTGATGTGGTTGGCCATGGTTGGCGCCGACCTGCTCTGTGCCAGTGCCTTGGCGCCGGCGCTGTGGTTCAACCTATGCAACATGGGCGTTGTGGTCACCCTGTGGCAATTGCTTTCGCGCTTGCCGCGCCTGCATCGGCGCATGCGCACGCCCCATGGGGTGCTGTGCGTATTTGGCGCCTGTGCGGCCGGGGCCTCAGTGGCTGCGAGCCTGGCCTCGGTGATGGCCGCGCCCTGGTTCGAGCAGTCCCTGCGCAGCACCTGGCTGGCGTGGTTCAGCGAGCAGTTTTCCACCGCGGTACTGGTATTGCCGGTGATGCTCACCGCACCGGCAGCGCGTACCTTGTTGCGGGGCGGGAGCCAGAAGATTCGCCTCGCCCCGCTGTTGGTCATGCTGGTGTCGCTGGCGTTCAGCATCGCGTTCGGCGGCCCCGGCGCCATCGCGTTTCCGATCGCCGCCCTTTTGTGGTGTGCCTGGACGTACTCGCCCTTTCTGGTTTCGTTGTTGACGCTGACAGCCGGTAGCACACTGATCGTTGCCGTAGCCCAAAGCCTCATGCACTTCAGCGTGCCGCAGAGCGAGTCGGGTGTGACGGCGCTGATGTCTGCGCGCCTGGGCATAGCGATGCTGGTATTGGGGCCGCTGGTGGTGGCCTGCGTGACCCAGGCCAATCGCAGCCTGCTTGCGCGTTTGGCACACCAGGCCACCACCGACCACCTTACGGGTACCTTGAGCCGCAGCGCCTTTACCCAGCGTGCAAACGCACTGCTGGAAAGTCGTCAGCATCAGCAGTTCCTGCCACTGACGCTGATGATGCTGGATATCGATCACTTCAAGTCCATCAACGATGCCCACGGGCACGCTGTCGGCGACCAGGTGCTGCGCCAGTTCGCCGATGCGTTGCAGGAGCAGTTGCACAGCGGCGAAGTATTCGCGCGCATGGGTGGCGAGGAGTTCGTGATCATCGTGCCAGGGCTTGCACCGGACAGGGCGCAATTTACGGCCGAGCGCCTGCGCCGTGCCGTTCAGGACCTTCAGGTGGAGCAAGCCGGGCAGCGTTTGCAGATCACGGTCAGTATCGGTCTGGCAGGCTGCGACGAAGGCATGCCGACGCCAGACCTGACCGCATTACTGGCCAGCGCCGACAAGGCGCTGTACCTGGCCAAAGCGAAGGGACGCAATCGCGTGGAGCAAGCTGAGCCGCAGCGTCGAGCCATTTGAGCCTACTGTTGTGCGCTCACTGACATCAGTAGCTTCGACCGGCAGCTCAAGACTAACGCCTGCACATCAAGCCGTTCGCTCAGGCGGTTTAGGCAAAGATCCTGTGTAATGGACCTGTCCAATTACGCAGTCCAAAAGCCAGACAAAATGTTGCTCAATTTCTGCTCAATTTAACGGAGCCCGCCGGGCGCTTGGGTTGCAGCACGTTATCCACAGACCTACCCACTTTTTCTGTGGACAGATTTCCCAACCTGGAGAACGACTTATCGCACTTCGACCCTTGAACGAATGAGCTGTGCACAGCGGGGGCTGTGAAGACACCAGGCTTGAAGAATGACAGGTGAGCAGCGCTGGGCTGCGGCACAAACCAAAAGCCCGCCTGGGCAATGGAACCCGGCGGGCTGGAAGGAGGGAAACGCTCATGCGATCAACTGGGAGGAATGGTTCCCAGCAGCCCGATCATGATGGTCAACAGCAGGAAACCACCCAGGAACAGCGCCAGCTTGCTCATTGAAACCTCGACAGTGTGATACGGAATGACGTCATTTTCCGTTTTTCACTGATACGGTTACAGATTCAGGTTTATAGAAAAAAAGCAGATCAGATGAAGGGTAGGCACCCTTCGTACCCGTCCATCCCGCCGCTGGTTCGCTTACATTCATATCAGTTGCTGGAGCTTGCCGGCAGGCAACCATCCCAGCTCACCATCCCCGTGACGACGACACCACAGCCAGCCGTTGAGCAGATGCAACTGCTGCACCAATTGACCCGGGTCCACATCCAGCTCATGGGCGCAATAGTGATCCAACGCCCTACCCTGATTGAAATCCAGGCGTTCGATAAGCTGCTCCGGTACCCAACCCGGCTCTTGGCCCGTGCAACTGCACAAGTA
Organism: Pseudomonas sp. DE0010; assembly: GCF_007680745.1. NCBI lineage: Bacteria > Pseudomonadati > Pseudomonadota > Gammaproteobacteria > Pseudomonadales > Pseudomonadaceae > Pseudomonas > Pseudomonas sp. DE0010. The sequence continues at coordinate 75,809 of NZ_VEJQ01000005.1, read as the reverse complement.
CCAGTCCTGCATGCCCGGCTCACTCTCGTAACGCGGGCCCACTTCCAGCAGCGTGCCTTGAGCGAAACGAAGGGGGCGTCGGTAAGCACTGCGATGTCGCTCGATCACGATGAAATGCACAGGCCTCTCCTTGGCCGGAAACCTCCGAGCCTAGCAGAAGCTGTGGAAGTTGCTGCTTTGCGGCCTCTTTGTAGGAATATTTGTCGCGTAATGTAGGAGATTTCCTCAGGCTTCATTTCCGCTGTATGAAAGATCAGTTTATGGGATGGATCTGAGCTGTTACGGTCAGCCTTTCCTACAACAGCAAGGACGCTATTCGTTAAGAGAACTATATGGACGACTACAATGAGCCGGCGTTGCGACTTCAAAAAACCCTGTTGAACCTGCGCCGCGAGCGGGACAAGCTCAGCGGTGAAGGCAAGCACGAAGAAGCGAGCGCACTGGCGGTATCGATAGCGCGAATCGAAACCACACTGGCACAACTACCGGCTGCGTTTAAGCCTGAGACGCTGCAATAGCCCCCTGGTCCCGGCCTTCCAAGAGGGTCGGGGCTGCCCGTGGTTCCTGAAGCTCACAGCAAGAGGCCGGCACTCGCCTGCCTTCAACCGAACCTGGGTTAAAGAATACTTCGAAGACCTGTGGTCGATCTGATCAACATTTGATTGATCCAGATCAATGCGAAATAAATTGTTACCTAAACAGCACTGCGCGGTAACGAAAAAAATAGGCTCGCTGCTTGCTGAAAGTCACTCAATTGAGCGGTCGGATGGCGGACTGCGCCGTTCGTAGACTGCTTATGTTTATTCTTAAAGTTTATTGCCCAAGGTGCCGATAGCTGTTTCAACGAGAGGGCTGCAGCCTTATTACCACGGTCACCCTGCTGGACTTGCTTAGCCTAGCAAGCATTGCTACACCAAGGAGCTACACATGTATTTTCGGAACTTGAAAATTGGCACACGCGCGGCGGTCATCTTCACGCTGGTCGCCCTCCTCGTACTGATCCTGGGGCTGGCATCGTTGTACCGCATGCACACGATGGACAAGGCCACTGACGAAGTGCGCACCGAATGGTTACCCTCAATCATGCTGCTGGACGAGGTCAGCATGAACCTGGGCCGCGCCCGAGCACTGACCTTGCGCAGCGTTTTGGAAGAAAGCCCCAGCGCCAGGGCCGCGACACTGGACAAGATCGCGGAGATCTCCAAGCACTACCAGGAACAAATCGAAACCTACAAGGCAACAGCGACAGAGGAACGAGACCGAGCCCTGTACGACGCATTTCTGGCCAGAAGCGCGACCTACCATACGTTGCAGGACGCGATTCTTGACGCCGTACGTAGGAACGACATTGCAGAAGCGACTCGCCTGGTCAATGGTGAACTGGCCAACTACGCCGACGCGATGATGAAGTCGCTGATCGAGCTGACCCAGTACAACTCCAACGGCGCAACCAACGCCTCCCAGGTCAGTACTGACGCCTATGAGCAGTCCTTCTCGATTATCACGGCGACGATCGTCGGCATCATCGTACTGATGATCGCGCTGGCCATCCTGCTGACCCGCAGCATCGTGCGGCCTTTGAGCGAAGCGGTGGCCGTCGCCGAGCGGGTAGCCTCGGGTGAGCTCAACCAGGTCATCAAGGTGACGGGTAGCGATGAGCCCGCGCTGTTGTTGCACGCCTTGTCCAGAATGAAAGACAGCCTGCGCGAGACGATTGCCGGTATCGCTGCCGCCTCCGACCAGCTCGCCTCGGCGTCCGAAGAGCTGTTCACGGTGACCGAAGACACCAGCCGCGGCTTGCATCAGCAAAGCGCTGAAATCGACCAGGCGGCCACGGCGGTGAACCAGATGACCGCAGCGGTGGAGGAAGTGGCCAGCAATGCCGTCAACACCGCCGATGCCTCCAAAGGTGCAGACCAGACCACCCGTGAGGGTCAGCAACGGGTCAACGATGCGCTGCAGTCCATTGGTCAGCTCGTTGGCGATGTCACGACCACTTCGCAGGAAATCGAACAGTTGGCCACCAGCGCCAACGAGATCAGCCGGGTACTGGATGTCATCGGCTCGATCGCAGGCCAGACCAACCTGCTTGCGCTCAACGCTGCCATCGAGGCTGCGCGCGCCGGTGAAGCCGGCCGCGGGTTCGCCGTGGTCGCCGATGAAGTCAGGGCGCTGGCGCATCGAACTCAACAATCGACCGCCGAGATCGAAGGCATGATCACAGGCATCCAGTCGGGCACCGAGTCTGCAGTCGGAGCCATGCACGCCAGCAAGGGGCGCGCCTCAGGTACTCTGGAAATCGCCCAATCCGCAGGTCAGGCACTGAACACGATTGCCGAGGCCATTTCGTCCATCAACCAACGCAACCTGGTGATCGCCAGCGCCTCCGAAGAGCAGGCCCAGGTGGCCCGCGAAGTGGATCGAAACCTGGTGAACATCCGGGACCTGGCGATGCAGACCTCGGCCGGCGCGAACCAGACCAGCGCCGCCGCCCAGGAATTGTCACGCCTGGCTGTAGACCTGAACGCGATGGTCGCCAAGTTCAAGGTGTAGGGCTTGATGACAGAAGGGCTGCGGCCTTTCGGGAAAGCTTGCACCGTGCCCCTGGGGCAGGTATTTGCGCCATTGTGTGCGCAATTACCGCTGTCCTGGAGCAAGGCCATCGTGAGTTTCTGTAAAAAAAGCGACGATTTGTGCCTTTTGGGCTGCTCACCGGGGCTGCATCGCATATCCTTGCACCACGCAATCAACCTTGAAGCAGTGAATTGAACGATGAGCTTTGAACAACTGGCAGCGCTACGGGATCGCCTGCGGGCTGAAAAAGAGCAGCAACAGGCAAGCGCCCCAGCGCCGGCCAAGCGCAAGCCGCCCCAGAAGACCAAGCCGCGCGAACTGGACCCGGCAGTGGCCGCCATCTGGCCCCTGCAGAAGCACTTCCCGTTGGCCTTCCCCGTCAACCCTGCGCCGAAGGTGCCGCTCAAGGAGGGCATCTTCAAGGATGCCGAGCAACACCTGGAGCTGCTGGGCATCACCCGTGAGCAACTGAAGCTGGGCATTTCCACCTGGTGCCGGGGCAACCGCTACTGGACCAGCATGGTGGAAAACGCCCCGCGCCTGGACCTTAACGGCCAGCCGGCAGGCGTGGTGACTGCCGCCCAGGCGATCCACGCCAAGCGTCAGGCAGCCCAACAGCGTAACCAGGAACGCCGCAAGCGGGCCCAGGCCAAGGCACAGACCGCAGCGCCTGCAGAACAGGGCCAGGCTGCAGTCGAGCCGGCAGTGGAACAGGCCGCTGAGTAAAGGCCTGGTCTGAGCAGCGCCCACCGCCCGTTCGCCGAGCGCGCAGGTGGTGGGCGCTGCGGGCTAGCACATGGTCTCAGAGTCTCCAATCCAGGCTGACCATCATCGTGCGTGGCTCACCGTGGTACACGCCGTTGTAGAAGCCGACGTTGTTGTAGTAGTGCTCGTCGAACAGGTTCTTGACGTTGACCGAAGCGCTCAGGTGCTCATCGATCTGATAGCGCGCCATCAGCCCAACCACCGAAAACGCCTTCTGGCCGATCTCATCCTTGGCCGTGATGATTCGATCACCGTCGCGCCCCACTGGTCGGTTGGCCAGCCTGAAATTGTCGCTCTGCCAGTCAAGGCTTGCCCCCACGGTCAATGCCGGGGTTAGGGCATAGGTGCTGGACAAGCGCACCAGGTTCAAGGGTTGCTCGGTGTTCTTTCGCTTTTTCTCGGCCGTGGCTGCATGCGTATAGCTGTAGCCCAGGCTCATCTGCCACCCGGTCATCACCTCGCCTGCAACTTCAGCCTCGAAGCCTTCGACAACTACGCCCTTGCCACCGCTTTTGTAAAACACCTCGTTGCCATTGGGCGGCACAGAATCGTCCTGTTCCGCCACGTTGTCCTGCTTGCTGCGAAACACTGCCGTGCTCAGGTTCAGGCGTTCGGCGAACAGGCTGCCTTTGAGGCCCACTTCATAAACCTTGCCTACGATAGGCTCAAGGTATTGCTTGTTGACGTCCCTCACGGTCTGCGGGTTGAAGATATCGGTATAGCTGACATAGGCGGTGAACTGATCGGTCAGATCGAAGAGTACGCCGGCATAGGGCGTCCATTGATCATTCTGGATCTGCTTGGTAGTAGACTGATCGGCGACTTCCAGGGCATCACCGTAATCCCACTCCCGCTGCTGCGTCTGCCAACTGCCGTAGCGGCTGCCAATCACGATATGCAGGCGATCCGTAGGGTTCAGGCGTGTTGCAATGTAGCCGGCCTTCTGACGAATGCTGGAGCGCGAGCTGTCTAGCCCGGTTTCGAGGTCATAGAACGTAGGGGTGGCCCCCATGTACTTCCAATCCGCAATATTTTCGTAACCGTCGGGTACCGGCAGACCAAGGCGATAAGGTTCACTGTCGCGTCGTCGCGACTCGCCGTAACCGATCATGAAATCATGGCTACGGCCTAACAATTGGAAAGGGCCCGCGAGGTTGAAGTCCAGCGCGTCCATCTGCTCGGAGCCCCCGAAGTGCGAGTACCAGGCTTTCATGCCACTACGGTCGGTCTCAGGGAAACCATTGCCCCCATAGTAGACCTTTCCGTCGCTGTCGCTTTGCCGGTGGGTGTACGCCACTTTCATCACCCAGTCGTTGCCCAGGTACTGGTCGAGGGTAGCGAACACCGTCTGGTCTTTGAGTGGCCAGGAAGACCACGGTGCACTGAGGTTGGTGGAACGGGGCAAGTTGGCTTTGCTGCCGTCGGCGTTCCAGAACGGCACCGTGCCCCATGATGACCCTTGCACATGCTTGTTCTGATAGTCATACCCCACCGCCAGCACGGTGCTTGGGGTCAGGTCGGCTTCGAGCACGCCGTAGGCCACTTCACGCTGGGTGGCGTATTTGTCCATGAATGACTTGTTGTCGCGGTACGCCAGCACGGTGCGTCCGCGCAGACGGCCGTCCCAGCCCAGCGGGCCACCGACGTCCAGGTAGCTGTAATAATTGTCGAAACTGCCCCCACTCACGCCACTTTTTACCGCCAACGCGTGCGTCGGGCGCTTGCGAACCATTGCAATGGTCCCCGAGGGATCGCCGGCGCCTGTGGTCAGGCCGGTGGCCCCACGCACGACTTCGATTCGATCGTAGATGATGGTGTCCGAGTCGGACTTGAGCCCCGAGAAGGTGTTGAGCATGCCATCAATCTGGAAGTTGGTGATTGCGTAACCACGCGAGTAGTAGCTCGGTCGCTCCGAGTCGTTACGTTGTACCGTGACCCCCGTGACGTGAGCCATGGCCTCGGACAGGCTGTTGAGCTGGAAGTCGTCCAGTTGCTGACGGGATATGACCGAGACCGACTGGGGTGTTTCCTTGATCGAGAGGTTCAACCGGGTGGCTGCGCTCATGCTACCGGTGGTGTAGGAGCCACTGCGCTCGGTGACGCTGCCAAGGCCGGTGGCAATCACATCGGTTGCGCCCAGCTCGAGCACGGCCTCGTCTCGTCTTGCCTGGGTATCGGCGAAGGATGGCGGGCAGATCAAGCAAGCGTACAGGCCAAGGGTGAATGTGGTGGGGTTGGAAATGGACGGGGGCATTGCGGGCTGACTCCTTGCGCGTGAAAATCCGTGCGCGCAAATCTACATCATAATCATCCTCATATGATAATTAATCTCATAAGATACACCCTTAACGCTGCACCTGGGCGGGGCTGTACACCTGGTCGCTTGGAGCCGGCCAGGTGCACCCCTGAGGTATCGTTCTGTGTACTTGCCTGAAGTCGCATGCAGCTTCTAGAACAGCTTTACCGTATAGCTGAGCACCACGCGGTTCTCGTCGATATCGGTTCGGTAATTGGAGCGAGCCATCACATTGCGTACACGCACGCCGAGCCCCTCCAGCGGCCCACTTTGCACCACATAGGCCAGGTCCAGGTCTCGCTCGCGGTCGCGCCCTTCAAAGCCCAGCCCGGTTTTGACATCCCGGCCTTGTACGTAGCGCAATGTCGAGGTAAGCCCAGGAATTCCCCATGCCGCGAAGTTGTAGTCATGCCGCACCTGCCAGGAACGCTCCCCTGGCGCCGAGAACTCGTAGGTCGGCAGGGTATTACCCATCGGGTTGGTATTGGCGCCCACCTGAATGAAACCGTCCTCACCGCCAATTTGCTGGTAGCCCACGTAAAACGTATGCCCGCCCGTTCTCGCCGAGAACAGGCTGAACAGCGCATGGTTGTCATAGTTGCCGGCAAGCTTGCGGCCATCCTCACGCTCCTGGAAATAGCCGGCATTCACCCCCAAGGTCCAGTTACCCAGGGGCTCGGCGTGCTTGAGGCTGTAGAACCGCTGCTGGTAGATATCCTGCAGTTGTGCCTGCCAGACCCCCACGCTGGTGCGGTTGTCGTTGAAGGCATAGTCGGCGCCCAGGTAATTGAAGCGGTCACTGGTAAAGCGGGCCAACCGCGCGGGGTTGATGGGGTCGTTGACCAGCGCATACATTTTCTGACTGTTGGACGAATCGCGCAGGCTGGTGGAGCGAAATTGGCCAGCGCTGAGCGTCAGCCCCGCAAATTCGTGCGACTCCAGCATTGCGCCCTGGTAGGTCGGCGGCAGCAGGCGCAGGTCGCTGAACAGCAACACAGGCAGATTGGGCATCAATTCGCCCACCTTAAACTCAGTCTGGGAAACCTTGAACTTCAGCGCCGCGCCCACGCGGCTGTACTGGTCGGCGGACGTGCCGCTGTCAAGGCTTGGCAGTAGGCCTGAGCGTGCGTGCTCAGGGCTGCTGTCGAGTTTGAAACCCAACAGGCCGATCACATCGAGACCGGCACCTATGACGCCCTGGCTATAACCTGAACTGGCGTTGAGGATGAAGCCCTGCGCCCACTCCTGAGTGCGCGATTGGGTGCTCGCCCCCTTGATATCGCCGTAGTCTCGGCTGAAGAAATAATTGCGAGCCTGGAGGGTCGCACGGGCGCCTTCGATGAAACCGACCTCTTCAGCCGGTGCCTCGATGCACAGCGCGGCTGCGATGCAGCCGCCGGCCAGGCGTGCTTTCGGGAAAAAACGCGGTGCAGTGCAAACGTGCATGGGGCAATTCCTGAATGTCGGGCAGCAGCAATCCACCGGCGACACAGACGTCCGCCGACGTGCAGATTGCATTGAGAATGGGTGGGCAGGCCGGCACCGGCCCGCCTGCCCTACCGGGCGTGAAGCGCCGGACCGCTAGCGGTTTACCAGCTTCGCTGGCAGGGCGATGACCAGGAAGCAACTCAGGAGCAGGCAGCCCGCGAACACCCACAGCGCCGCGTGGGAAGTGCCGGTCCAGTCGGTGACCAGGCCCATCAGCGAGTTGCTGACCAGCCCGGCGATGTTGGCCACCGAGCAGGCCAGGGCAAACCCGGTGGCGGCCGCGGTCCCTTTGAGGAAGGTCGCCGGCAGGCTGAAGAACACCGGCACCGCACCAATGATCGCGGCCGAGGCGACTGCGAACAGGAATACGGTCATGACCAGGTTCTGGCTGAACAACGTGCTACTGGCCATGGCGATGGCGCCGATGATGAAGGGGACGATGATGTGCCAACGACGCTCACGGTGACGGTCGGAGCTGGCGCCGATCATCAGCATGCCGGCCAGTGCGGCCAGACTCGGGATGGCAGTGAGCAGGCCGATATGAAACGTGTCGCTCACCCCTGCATCGCGGATGAAGGTCGGCATCCAGAAGCCCATTGCGTAGGCGCTGAGCAGGATCGAGAAATCGATACCGCCAAGCATCCACACCTTGAGGTTGAAGAACCCGTCACGGAAACTGTGCTTGCTGTCCTTGCCCTCTGCATCGTCCGCGGCAAGGTCTGCTGCCAGCTGAGCCTTGTCTTCGCTGGACAACCACTTGGCCTGCTGGAAGTGATTGGGCAAGGCCCAGAAGGTCAGAATGCCGAGCAGCACGCTGGGGATCGCCTCCAGCAAAAACAGCCACTGCCAGCCATGCAGGCCATGCACCTGATCGAAATGCCCCATGATCCACCCCGAGATCGGTCCACCAATCACGCTCGACAGCGGCAGCCCGATCATGAACAGGGCAATGATGCGCCCACGCCGGTACGTGGGGTACCACATGGTCAGGTAGAACAGCACCCCTGGCAAAAAGCCTGCTTCGGCAGCCCCGAGCAGGAACCGCAGGATATAGAACTGGGTGGTGGTGCTGACGAACATGGTGCACGCCGACAACAGCCCCCAGGTGATCATGATGCGGGCGATCCACAGCTTGGCGCCGACGCGCTGCAGGATCAGGTTGCTGGGGACCTCGAAAATGATGTAGCCGACGAAGAACAGCCCGGCACCCAGGCCATAGGCGGCAGTGCTGAACTGCAGATCCTCGAGCATCTGCAGTTTGGCGAAGCCGACGTTGATACGGTCCAGGTAGGCGGCAAGGTAGCAAAAGCACAGGAAGGGAATGAGCCTCCAGGTGATCTTGCTGTACAGCGCTTTGGTGCCCTGATCGAGGTCGCTATGGACCGTGGTTGCATTCGCAATTGGCATTTCCTGTCTCCTGGCGGGCGACTTTGTGGTTGTTTTTAAGGCCAGCAGTTTTCGACGCACCAGTACCGTCGCGCGCTACACGCGACATGCCCAGGCCACGTCTGAAAAAACCCCGAGTGCTCCTGCGGGGCGACCACCCGGACAGCAGGCGATCATGAACGTGCTTCCGGCACCGTTCCTCGATTGTTATTGGGTAGGCCCCCTGCCGGTGTCAGCCGGTCAATTGCCTGAATTGCGCCATCGCTTCCTGGCGGGAAACCACATCGCCGTACTTACTGTCGATGTCGAACAGGTTGGCGTGGTGCGGGTCATCATGGCGATCACCCACACATTCACGCACCACGATGGTTCGAAAGCCATGCTGCATCGCATCGACCGCGCTGGCGCGGATGCAACCGCTGGTGGAGCAGCCGGCCAAGACCACGGTATCCACCCCTTGGGCGTGCAGCAGCGGCGCCAGGCTGGTGCCGAAGAAAGCGCTGGCGTACTGCTTGCTCAGCACCAACTCCTCCGGCTGTGGGGCAACGGCGTCGCAGAACGCAGCCAGGGGGTTGCCCTCGACCATGTCCTTCATCACCGGCGCCTTGCGCACCCAGACACCGCCATCGACAAAATGCGGAGGCTGGTAGCGGATGTTGGTATGCACCACCAGAATGCCGCAATCGCGGGCTAGCGCCAGCAGGTCTGCGGCCTGTTCCACTGCCGCGACGACGCCTGGGGCGTACAGCGCAGCCCCCGGCGTGGTGTAGCCCTGCATGAAGTCGATCATCAGCAGCGCCGGTGCGCGACCAAAGCCGATACGCTGCCCCCATACACCCTGATAGTTGTCCCGAGCACTTTGTGCCTCGCTCATGTCCACCTCCCGATTTCAATAAGCGCCCGACAGCAAGGCACCGGCACCTGGCACCACCGCTTCCAGGTCCAGCGCCTTGAGCATGGCGTAGGTGGTGGCGATGGCAGCGGTGACCACAGGCTTGCCGGTCTGTGCCTCGACCTTGGCCACAGCCGGCAACGACTGCATCTGCACGCAGGCCGACAAGACCACCACATCCACCCCTTCAAGGTTCATGCCGGCTACGATGCCTGGCAGGTTGGCGGGGTCGTGACGGGCTACGGCCAGGTTGTCGGGGATCTCCAGGGCGCGCCAGTCCTGCACCTCAAAGCCTTCTTCGCGGATGTAGTTCACCACGAGCTCGGTCAGCGGCTTCATGTACGGGGCGACGATGGCGATGCGCTTGGCCTTCATCACATGCAAGGCTTCGACCAGCGCTCCGGCACTGGTGATGACCGGCGCCAGTGCGTCGTTGTCAGCAGTCGCCTGCCTGAGGCGCTGTTCGGATTGCCGGTGATAGCCAAGGCCCATGGCCATGATTGCCACCAGGCAGGCGTAGCCCAGTACATCGACCTTGGCATCGGACAGCTCCAGCGCACAGCGGTCGGACTCGGCATCCATGGCCGCCAGCTCTTCCTTTCTCACCTGCTTCATGCGCATGCGGCTGGAATGAAAGGTAAAGCGCTCCGGGCGGATGGCTTGGCGCGCGTTGAGCATCGCCGGTATCTCGGTTTCCATGGTGGTGTTGGAACTCGGCACGATCTGGCCGATGCGGTATAGCGTGGTCATGTCTGGTGCTCCTTCAGGCAACGGATCGGTCGAGGAAAAGGCCGAATGCGGCAAAGAAACCATCGAGATCGTCCCAGGGGATCATGTGGCCAGCGTTGGCAACCTGTACGACCTGGATGTCTGGCTTGAGCTCACGGATTTCAGCGATGTCGCACGGCTCGATCACCCCGCCGCGCCCAGCCACCATCAACAACGCCGGTTGGCGTACGGCGGGCAGATACTGATGGATGTCCACCTCATGGAAGTCGTCGAAGGCCCGCACGATCGCAGGCTCGTAGCAGGTGTGCAGCCACTCGGCCCTGAGCGCCAGCTGCTCGTCGCTCCAGGTGGCGCAATAGGTGCGCATGTCCTCGCCACTCATACCCAGGCTGGCCTGGCGAATGGAGTCGACATACCAGGGCAGCTTGCTTGGGTAAGCGCGGCGCCCTGGCCCGGATACCGGTGGGTCGACCAGCACCAGCTTCTGCAGGCCTGGCGCGCCGCTGGCAGCGGCACGAATCGCAAACCGTGCGCCCATCGAGTGGCCGATCAGGTGATAACTGTCCAGGCCCAGCGCGGCGGCAAAGGCGGGAATGTCGCTGGCACAGGCATCGGTGCCATAGTCCAGATCAGGGCCACTTGACGACAAACCGCGCCCGCGCACATCCAGCACGTAGGTATCGAAGTGCTGGCCAAGGCGCTCTGCGACAAACCCCCAGGTGATGGCCGGGCTGGTGATCCCCGGCACCACGATCAGCGCATGCCCCTTGCCGCCATAGCGCAGGTAATGCTGACGGATGCCATTGGCACTTACATGACCGCCGTCGAGGAAGGTAGTCATGCGGCCTCCCCGCTCTTGAGCGGCTGGCCATAGAGGTCATAGCCGTATACCCAGGCCGGATCCTCCTGCGTATAGAGCCAAGTGTTGGCATTGGACACCGACTGCACCTGCGAGGCTCGCTCTTTACGGTTGGCCTCGTACAGGGCAAAGGCGGTGCGGTGGTCCGACAAACCGGTCTCCTGCAAGCAGCGGGTCAACATGGCCGCATCCTCGATGGCCATGCAGGCGCCCTGGGCCATGTGCGGTTTCATCGGGTGACAGGCGTCGCCGAGCATCACCAGACGCCCACGGCTCCAGAGCGGCAGCGGGTTGCGGTTGCGCAGCGGCCACTTGGTGATCGATTCGGTGGCATCGATCAGCTTCTGGACGGTGGGGTGATAGCCCTCGAAGGCAGCGCGCATTTCTTCCTGGCTGCTGTCCACGTAGGCGCCCTGGAAGTCCCACGCTTCGTGGGGCACACCGGTCACGAAGTAGTATTCGTCGCGCTTGGCCGTGGTGTAGTAGACCATCATGTGCCGGTCTTCGGACCACCACTTGACGCAGGGCTCGAATGCGTCGGCATGCTGCGCCAGGTTTACCCCACGGATCAGCGCACGGTGCGCCACCCAGCCGCTGTAGTTCGGCGCTTCGGCACCGAGCAATTCTTCGCGGATCTTGGAGTGGATGCCGTCGGCTCCGATGACGATGTCCGCGACCGTGTGGGTGCCATCGGCGAAGTCCAGACGCACCTGATCACCCGCGTCGATGATCTTTTCCAGGCGCTTGCCGAAGTGCACGGTGCCGGGCTTGATGGCGTCGATCTGCAGCGCATGCAAGTCCCCCCGGTGGATGGTGATGTAGGCCGCCCCGTATTCGCGGCGAGCATGCTCACCTAGTGGGATACGCGAGAGGTAATCGCCGCTCTGACCGTCGCGGCTGAACCAGAAGTCCGGGTGCGAGCCCATCAGCTCCAGCTTCTGTTCCAACCCCATCCGCCGAAAGATCTTCATGACGTTGGGGCCGATGTGGATACCGGCACCCAGGCGGGTGAACGCCGGGGCCTGTTCGTACACCTCGACATCGAAGCCGGCCTGCTGCAGCAACGTTGCCGCTGCCGCCCCACCTAAACCCGCGCCGACGATTGCGATTTTTTGGCTTCCCCGCATGGAGAGTCTCCTGTTGTTCTGATGTGTGGCAAGCGGCATGGCCGCGAGCCATTTACAGCGTATACACTTTAAATGGCGCTTAGGAATAGGCTCGTGAAAATATTTTCAAACAGATGATCGAATCTTAAAATGACTAGAACGTTACCAATTAATGGGGCTTTGGGTTGAATGGTAACGCTTGAAAGATCACTTGCGTCGATCCGATGAATGCGCTTTCATCGAATAAGTTATCGTGTACACACTATTGTTTTGCACCATGACAAAGCGTCGGGCACTGCGATGGTGCACCGCTTTATTCCGCCAGAGGCCGTCCAGGAGAACCCACGATGCCGGTGAGCAATGCACAATTGACCCAGATGTTCGAGCACGTACTGAAGCTGTCCCGGGTGGATGACACCCAGAGCGTTGCCGTCCTCAAGAGCCATTACTCCGATCCGCGCACGGTCAACGCCGCGATGGAAGCGGCGCAGCGACTCGGGGCGAAGGTCTACGCCGTGGAATTGCCGGCATTCAATCACCCCACTGCCATGGGCCGTGACATGACCGCCTACTGCGGCGACACGGCACTGACCGGCAACCTCGCGGCGCAGCGCGCACTGGAAGCCGCCGACCTGATCGTCGACACGATGATGCTTCTGCACTCCCCCGAGCAGGAGCAAATTCTCAAGACCGGCACTCGCATTCTGCTGGCGGTGGAACCCGCCGAAGTGCTGGCGCGCATGCTGCCCAACGAGGACGACAAGCGCCGGGTACTGGCTGCCGAAACCCTACTCAAGCAGGCGCGCAGCATGCATGTGCGGTCCAAGGCTGGCAGCGACTTCCATGCACCGCTCGGCCAGTATCCGGCAGTCACCGAGTACGGCTACGCCGACGAGCCAGGGCGTTGGGATCACTGGCCCAGCGGATTCCTGTTCACCTGGCCGAACGAGGACAGCGCCGAGGGCACGCTGGTCCTGGATGTAGGCGACATCATCCTGCCGTTCAAGAACTATTGCCGTGAGCGCATCACGCTCGAGATTGAAAAGGGCTTCATCACCGGCATTCATGGCGGCTTCGAGGCCGAGTACCTGCGCGACTACCTCAAGTACTTCAACGACCCGGAGGTCTACGGCATCTCGCACATCGGCTGGGGCTTGCAACCGCGCGCCCAGTGGACTGCCATGGGCCTGCACGACCGCAACGACGGGATGTGCATGGATGCCCGAGCGTTCTACGGCAACTTCCTGTTCTCCACGGGCCCGAACACCGAAGTGGGCGGCAAGCGCAAGACCCCTTGCCACCTGGACATCCCGCTGCGCAATTGCGATATCTACCTGGACGATCAGGCCGTGGTCATGGCCGGGGACGTGGTCGCGCCCCAGCAATCACTGGCGCGATAACGGTTATACTGGCCGGGCGCTCCGCTATTGGCGGCCGGCCAGCTCCTTTCCACCAGCCCAAGCCCTCCCATGCCGAACAAGACTTCCCCCAGCAGCCCCCTCCACGACACCGCCCCTTACGACGTTACCGAACAGGTGGGCCACTTACTGCGCAAGGCTTACCAGCGGCACACGGCGATCTTCCAGCAGCAGGCGTGCGACCCACAGTTGACCTCCATTCAATTCGTCACCCTGTGCGCCCTGCGCGACCATGGCCCCAGCTCTCAGGCCGAGTTGATCAAGGCCACGGCCGTGGACCAGGCGACCATTCGCGGCATCGTCGAGCGCCTGAAAGCCCGTGAACTGGTACAGCTCGCGCCAGACCCGGGAGACAGGCGCAAGGTGATCGTCACGCTCACCGACAGCGGTGCGGCATTGCTCGATACGATGATCCCTTGCGCCCGGCAGATCAGTGAACTGAGCATGGGCAGCCTCAATGCCGCTGAGCGCGTGGCCATCTTGTACCTGCTGCGCAAAATGATCGACAGCGACGACGGCACGGCCTGAGTCGCACTACGGCTGGACAGCCCCTCTTCTTACGGCCTGCCTGAGCCACCGATTCGGTGAGCTCATTGCCCCTGCCCTGCTCATCCGTATCCCTGGCCTGCTTCTTGCTCATTCATTTCATGTAGTGAGTACTTACCGAAATGCACGCCACCTGTGGGTGCTTCGGTAGCGCAAGTCACCTCCAGAGATGAGCCCATCATGCAAACAACCCTCTGCGTGCAGGTCAACGGCCAGTCGTTCGACGTCGACGCCCCGCCTGAAACGCCCTTGCTGCTGATCCTGCGCAACGACCTGTGCCTGAACGGCCCCAAGTACGGCTGTGGCCTGGGTGAATGCGGCGCGTGTACGGTGATCATCGACGGCGTGGCCGCTCGCTCCTGCATCATCCCCCTGGCCGGGGCCGTCGGCCGCAAGATCACTACCCTCGAAGGGCTGGGCTGCAAGCGTGCGCCGCACCCTGTGCAGCAGGCGTTCATCGACGAGCAGGCAGCCCAATGCGGCTACTGCATGAACGGCATGATCATGACCGCCACGGCCCTGCTCGATCGAATCCCCCAGCCCAGCGATGAGCAGATTCGCAACGAACTGTCCGGCAACCTGTGCCGCTGCGGCACCCACGTCGAAATCCTGCGCGCCGTGCGCCGCGCCGCCGACACCCGGAGGAAAGCATGAACCACTCGCAACAGGTGCCCAGCCGTGACCAACTGCTGGCCAAGACCGGCGTGCTGCTGATCGTCGATCAGATCACCCCGCCTTCCGGCCCGGTGGCCAAGGGTGTAACGCCCGTGGCCCGGGAGCGCGAACTGGCGCTGTTTATCGCCGTCTGCGACGACGGCAGGGTCTATGCCTTCAATGGCCACGTCGACCTGGGTACCGGTATCCGCACCTCGCTGGCGCAGATCGTCGCCGAAGAGTTGAACCTGCGCATGGACCAGGTGCACATGGTGCTGGGCGATACCGAGCGGGCGCCCAACCAAGGCGCGACCATCGCCAGCGCCACCCTGCAGATTTCAGCCGTGCCCTTGCGCAAGGCTGCGGCGACTGCACGCCGTCATTTGCTGCAACGGGCGGCGCTGCGCCTTGGGTGCGAGCCCGCGTCGCTGCGTATCGAAGAAGGCACGGTAATCACCAACGACGGCACCACGCTGAGCTACGCCGAACTGGTAGCGGGTGAAAACCAACGGTTGCACATTGCCGAGGATGCGCCGCTCAAACCCATCGAAGACTACACGTTGGTCGGGCGCAGCACCGCCCGCGTGGACATTCCCGGCAAGGCCACCGGTGAACTGACCTACGTTCACGACATGCGCCTGCCCGACATGCTGCACGGGCGAGTGATTCGTCCGCCCTATGCTGGCCACGACAGCGGCGACTTCGTGGGCAACAGCCTGCTGGCCGTCGATGAATCATCCATTGCCCACGTACCGGGCGTCGTGGCGGTGGTCGTGATCCGCGATTTCGTAGGCGTGATTGCCGAGCGCGAGGAGCAGGCCATCCGGGCTGCTCAGGACCTGAAAATCAGCTGGAAGCCCTTTACCGGCAAGCTGCCCGACCTGAGCGATGTAGCCCAGGCCATCCGCGACAACCCAAGGGTTCAACGCACGGTGCTGGACCAAGGCGATGTCGATGCCGGCCTTGCCAATGCCAGCCAGCGCCTGAGCCGTACCTATTTATGGCCGTATCAGCTGCATGCTTCGATTGGCCCATCGTGCGCGCTGGCCGACTACACGCCTGGGCAGATCCGCGTGTGGTCCGGCACCCAGAACCCACACCTGCTGCGCGCTGATCTGGCCTGGCTGCTGGCCTGCGGCGAGGAGCGCATCGAAATCATCCGCATGGAGGCTGCCGGTTGCTATGGCCGCAACTGCGCCGACGATGTCTGCGCCGACGCCGTGCTGCTGTCGCGCGCCGTGCAACGCCCTGTGCGGGTACAGCTGACCCGCGAGCAGGAACACGCCTGGGAACCCAAGGGCACAGCCCAACTGATGGAGATCGACGGCGGCCTGAACGCCGATGGCAGCGTGGCTGCCTATGACTTCCAGACCAGCTACCCGTCCAACGGCGCGCCTACCTTGGCCCTGCTGCTCACCGGGGCGGTGGAACCAGTACCGGCCCTGTTCGAAATGGGCGACCGCACGTCGATTCCACCGTATGACTACGAGCACATGCGCGTGACCATCAACGATATGACGCCGCTGGTGCGCGCTTCGTGGATGCGCGGCGTATCGGCCATGCCCAACAGCTTTGCCCACGAGTCATATGTCGATGAGCTGGCTTTCGCAGCGGGTGTCGATCCGGTGGAATACCGCCTCAAGCACTTGTCCGACCCACGTGCCATCGACCTGGTCAAGGCTACCGCCGCGCGCGCCGACTGGCAGCCGCATACCCAGCCCATGCAAAGCCAGGGCGAAGGTGACGTGCTGCGTGGGCGCGGCTTTGCCTACGCGCGCTACATCCACAGTAAATTCCCAGGCTTTGGCGCCGCGTGGGCGGCCTGGGTGGCTGACGTAGCCGTTGACCGGCGCACCGGTGAAGTCGCCGTCACCCGTGTGGTGATCGGGCATGACGCCGGGATGATGGTCAACCCCGAGGGCGTGCGCCACCAGATCCACGGCAATGTCATCCAGTCCACCAGCCGGGTGCTCAAGGAGCAAGTCAGTTTCGAAGAGTCGACCGTGGCCAGCAAGGAATGGGGCGGCTACCCGATCCTGACCTTCCCCGAGCTGCCTGCCATCGACGTGATGATGCTGCCGCGTCAGCACGAAGCACCGATGGGCAGCGGCGAATCGGCTTCGGTACCCAGTGCCGCGGCCATTGCCAACGCCATCTTCGACGCCACCGGGATCCGCTTTCGCGAGCTGCCGATCACTGCCGAGCGGGTGCGGGCCGCCCTGGGTGGCGATGGCCAGGGGCCTGGGCCAGCGGCCCCGGCGCAGCCTGCAAGCAAACGCGCCAAGTGGTGGTTCGGCGGCTTGGCCGGGGTGTTGGGCGCAGCCCTGGGCATGCTTGCCACCGCCCTGCCCTGGCGCAGTGAAATCGCACCGGTTACCCCGCCCGGCGCTGGCAGCTGGAGCGCCGCGATGCTCGAACGCGGGCGCCAGGTGGCTGCGGCCGGCGATTGCGCCGTGTGCCATACGGTCAGCGGTGGCAAGGTCAATGCCGGCGGTCTGGCCATGCAGACGCCCTTCGGCACGCTCCACACCACCAACATCACGCCCGATCCGGAAACCGGCATTGGCCGCTGGTCATTCGCCGCCTTCGAACGGGCCATGCGTGAAGGCATCAGCCGTGATGGCCGTCACCTGTATCCCGCATTTCCCTATACCTCGTTCCGCGCCATCAACGATGCCGACATGCAAGCACTGTATGCCTACCTGATGTCGCAGCCTCCGGTACGCCAGCAAGCGCCCACTAACCAGATGCGCTTCCCGTTCAACCAGCGACCGCTGATGGCTGGCTGGAACGCCCTGTTTCTGCAGCGCGGGGAATACCAGCCAGACCCGCAACGCAGCGCTCAGTGGAACCGCGGCGCCTACCTTGTCGACGGCCTCGGCCACTGCACGGCCTGCCATTCACCGCGCAACCTGATGGGCGCCGAGAAAGCTGGCAGCAGCTACCTGGCCGGAGGGATGGTCGATGGCTGGGAAGCACCGGCCCTCAATGCACTGGGCAAATCAACCACCCCGTGGACTGAAGACGAGTTGTTCAACTACCTGAGTACTGGTTTTTCTGAAAAGCATGGGGTGGCGGCAGGCCCCATGGGCCCGGTGGTCAGCGAGCTGGCGACGCTGCCCAAAAGCGACGTGCGTGCCATCGCCCACTACCTCAGCTCACTCGATGGCGAACCTCAGTCGCAGGCGGCCAAGGCCCCGCAGCCGGCTGAAATCCACGTGTCATTGAGCAATGGCGAACGCGTGTTCAAAGGCGCCTGCATGGCCTGCCACAGCGATGGACAGGGGCCGAAACTGTTTGGCGTCAGCCCGTCGATGGCGGTGAACAGCAACGTTCACAGCGAGCTGCCAGACAATCTGCTACGGGTGATACTGCACGGCATCCCTACCCCAGCCACCCGCGACCTGGGCTACATGCCGGGCTTCAAGGGCAGCTTGTCGGACCGCCAGGTAGCCGATCTTGCGGCGTACCTGCGCCAGCGCTTTGCAGGTGACAAGCCCGCCTGGCCAGGGCTCGCCGCCAAGGTCGCGCAGGTGCGCGCCAACCCAGGCAGCCATTGAAGTCACAGGCGCAGGCCGCGCAGGACAAGGTCGCTGATGAAGGCCAACCAGTCGGCCTTGGCCTTGGGGTCAGCCAGGTCCACGGCCAGGAACGAACTGAGCGTGTGGCGGTTGGAGTTGTAGAAATAGCAGAGCGAAGCAATCATCAGGTAGGCGTGGGTAATGTCGATGTCGTCGCGAAACAGGCCCTTCGCCTGGCCCGCGTCGATGATCGGCCGCAGCACGCCAACCGCCTCGCCCGACAAGGCCTTGAGGTTCTGCGACTTGCGCGCATGCTCGCCTTGGTGAAGGTTCTCGGTCGCCAGTAGGGTGACGAATTCGGGGTGTTGCACGTAGTAATCCCAAATGAATGCCACCAGCGTGCGCACCGCCTGTTCAGGGTCGGCCAGGTCCAGTTGCAGCCCGGCTTCGGCCTGGTTGAAGCTGGCATAGATGTGCTCCAGCACACTGATGAACAGCTTTTCCTTGTTGCCGAAGTAGTAATAGATCATTCGGTCGTTGGATTTGGCCAGGGTAGAAATCTGCTCGACGCGCCCACCAGCGAAGCCTTCCCGGCTGAAGACCTGTACGGCCGCCTTGAGGATGTTGTCTCGGGTGCGGTCGGCCTGTTGGGCACGGATACCGGTTTTGCGCGTTTGCATGGAAGTCCCTGTGGGCTGGGCAGAGGGTTCACACTGCCATAGATGGTACTCAATGCGCGAGTTTACGGGCGGGCTCAAAAGGATGAGCGAAGTGGCGAAAGGCGCGGAGCTGGGTTGGGCACACTGCAGTGCAGCAGGCGGCCGAGCGTGCAAGTGAACCCCTGAACGGTCTCGCCATAGACGGTGGTTGCCTCGATAGAGCCCTGACAGTTCAGAGCCCTGTTGACAGAGGCCATGACGACTGACTTGAAGTCGGAAAATTGCAGTTGATCGATGTAGCCGATCAATCAGCATGGCTTACTGCCTGCAAAAAACCTCCCCCCGTGCTGCGCACGGAAGGAGACAGAGATCGCAGGTCTAGATGCGTCCGAACAGCCACGGCTCCAAGGCCATCCGTTCGTTCTCGAACGCCTGTATAAGGTCCGACTGGAGTAGCGTCATACCCACCTCGTCCAACCCGTTTAGCAAGCAGTGCTTTCGAAACGGATCCAGATCGAACGCGATGTGTTCCCCCCGTTCATCGGTGATCGTCTGCTGTTCCAGGTCGATTTCCAGTTGATGATGGGGTCGGTCTTCAACTGCGGCGAACAAACTGTCGATTGTGGTCGGGTCCAGGATGATGGGCAGAATGCCGTTTTTGAAACAGTTACCGTAAAAGATCTCGGCAAAACTTGGAGCAATGATGGCCCTGATACCCCAATCGTGCAAAGCCCAGGGCGCATGTTCACGACTGGAACCACAACCAAAATTGTCCCGTGTCAGCAGGATGCCTGCGCCTTCATAGCGAGGCTGATTCAACGGGAAGCTCAAGTTGAGTGGCCTTTGGCTGCAGTCCTGATAGGGCTGCCCATGGTCAAGGTAACGCCACTCATCAAACAGGTGCTGACCAAAGCCTGTGCGCTCGATGATCATCAGGAACTGCTTGGGCAGAATGGCGTCAGTGTCCACATTGGCACGATCCAACGGCACGACTTTGCTTTTCAGATTAGTGAAGGCTTGCATGACGGCCTAGAGACCTCCGACATCGACGAAATGACCGGCAATGGCGGCGGCGGCGGCCATTGCCGGACTGACAAGGTGGGTACGTCCACCGGGCCCCTGACGACCCTCAAAGTTACGATTCGAGGTGGAGGCGCAGCGCTCACCGGCCGTCAACCTGTCCTCGTTCATTCCCAGACACATCGAGCAGCCAGCATCGCGCCATTCAAAACCGGCTTCAATGAAAACCCGGTCAAGCCCTTCGGACTCCGCTTGCGATTTGATCAAACCCGAACCCGGCACTACCAGCGCTTGCTTAATGGAGGGGGCAACCTTCTGTCCAGCCACGATAGAGGCAGCCAGTCGAATATCTTCGATTCGAGCGTTGGTACACGAGCCGATAAAGATTTTATCCAAGTGGATATCCCGTATTGCCGTACCCGGTTGCAAATCCATGTACTTCAACGCGCGGTCGATGCCTTGCCGTTTGACCGGATCAGGCTCCTCTTGCGGTGATGGGACGCACCCATCTATGTCCACGACCATTTCTGGAGAAGTCCCCCAGGTCACATGAGGTCTGACCGCGGTCGCATCCATGCGAATTTCAGCATCGAACACCGCGCCGGTGTCGCTGCGCAATGTGCGCCAGTAACGCTCGGCGTCATCCCATCGCGAGCCAGTTGGCGCCATTGGCTTGGCTCGAATGTAGGCTGCAGTGGTATCGTCGAATGCCACCATGGCACACCGCGCACCCGCCTCGATGGCTAGGTTGCAAAGCGTCATCCGTGCTTCCATCGTCATGCGTTCGACCGTAGCACCCGCGAATTCGATGGCGTAGCCGGTAGCCCCCGCGGTGCCAATCTTCCCGATCAGCGCCAACGCGATATCCTTCGACGTCGTGAAGGGACGAAGTTGTCCTTCTAGAATGACGCGCAGGGTCTTGAGCTTTTTCATTGAAAGGCATTGCGTTGCCAGCACATGCTCGATTTCCGAGGTGCCGATTCCAAACGCCAGCGCGGCAAAGGCCCCATGGGTCGTCGTGTGGGAGTCGCCGCACACGATCGACATGCCAGGAAGGGTTAAGCCTTGTTCAGGGCCAACGACATGAAGGATGCCTTGGCGATGATCGTCCATGCCAAAGAGCGTGATGTTGAATTCTGAACAGTTTCGCTCCAGTGCATCGACCTGGCGCCGTGCAATAGCATCGGTAATGCCTTTATGGCGATCGACGGTGGGAACATTATGATCCGCCGTGGCCAGGACAGAACTTTCACGCCACGGCCGAAGCCCATTCATTCGCAGTGCGTCGAATGCCTGCGGGCTGGTAACTTCATTGATCAATTGAAGATCAATATAGAGCAATGTGCGTCCATCACCCGTATCAAGCACTGCGTGACGACGCCACAGTTTCTCAAAAAGTGTAATCGGGGTCATTCTACATCTCTCACATGGAGTCAGCGAACCCGGTTCCGTCCTCGGCCCTGCGGGGGGATAGGTGAAACGAAACCGGACACGCAGACGCGGGAAGTACGTAAGGGTGCCTCTACTGAGAAACCGACCTTTTCGTACTGAAATAGAATCGGGTACTGAGCTGCCAAGTCATTGCGGGTTGGCGCTAAAAACCTTCACTTTTTATCCGACGTCCTCAGGCTCTGCGGCAGCGCCCAGATAAGCAGCGCGGCGGCAATCAAGCAGGTAGTACCGATCAGATAAAGCGCCGGGGTGGTGCTGCCGGTCATGTCTTTTATGAAACCGACCATCACCGGGCTGACGATGCCACCCACCTGTCCCATTGTGTTGATCAGCGCAATCCCTGCGGCAGCGCCGGCCCCTGCCCCGGCCAGCAATTTGGGTGGAAGCGACCAGAACGTGGGAATGGCGGCAATGATGCCTGCACCCAACAACGCCAGAGAGATGGTGAGGTACAGGACATGTGCTTCGAAGAAACCCGCGCTGAAGAAGCCAACCGAGCCGATCACGACCAAGGCGCACACAAATTTTCTTCGCTCACCGGTGGCATCGGACAACCGCCCTACCAACACCATGCTGATCGCGCCGCACACGTACGGCACCGCCGTCAGCAAGCCGATGGTTGTAGCACTTTCGATACCAGCGCTGCGGATGAGCTGCGGAGCCCAGAAGTTCAGACCGTATGAAGCGACCTGGATCAGGAAGTAGATGAATGCCAGCATCAGGAACCCTGGAAGGCGCAGCGCCGTCAGCAGAGACCCTTCATGGGTGTTCACTGCATGGCTCGCGATTCGGCTGGCAAGATAAGACTTCTCCTGCGCACTCAACCAACTGGCGTCACTGATGCGGTCTTTCATTGTGACCAACACCACCAGCCCCAGGGCAATGCAGGGAAGGCCGCCCAACAGGAAAAGCCAGTGCCAACCACGCATATCGAACAGCCCATCCATGTGCCCAAGCACCAAGCCGGAAACAGGAGCGCCAATCAGCCCTGCAAAAGCCGACGCCAAGAACAGCATGGAGGTAATACGGCCTCGATAGTGCTGCGGGAACCAAAGCGTAAGGTAATAAAGGACGCCAGGCGCGAAGCCTGCTTCCATGGCGCCGATCAAGAAACGCAGTAGGTAAAATTGCCATTCTGCCGTCACGAAGATCATCAGCGCCGTTGCCAATCCCCAGGACATCATGATCCTGGCAATCCAGCGCCGCGCGCCGACCTTATATAACATCATGTTGCTTGGAACTTCGAACAAGACATAGCCTACAACAAAAAGGCCCGCCCCGAGCCCATAGGCAGTGTCGCTCAAGCTAAGATCCGCTTGGAGCTGAAACTTCGCAAAACTGATGTTGATACGATCAAAGAATGCAAACAGATAACAAATCATGATCAGCGGCATCAGGCGCCATGCAACTTTCGATATCAACTTCTTTTCGTCGATGACGGCACTCGTAATGCCGTCATCCGGCACAGAAACGGAAATAGACATTTGAAATTCTCCAGGCGAGCTTCGCGAACAGTAAGCTCTGATTGTTTTTGTTATCTGGCGAGCGACGGTAGTCGCTTGGTCAGGGATCAGCCGAAACGTGGAGGCAAGGGGTGAAGGTCACAATTTCGGCCTGCCTTCGCCACTTGTCCCGGCATCTCGTGGCCCAGCAGGGCAGGCAACGAGCGGGACAACGTGAGCAGGTGCGCAAGGTCAATACCTGTGTCGATTCCGACTTCATCACAAAGGTTGACCAAATCTTCGGTGCATATGTTTCCTGAAGCACCGGGTGCGAAAGGACAGCCGCCAAGCCCGCCCAACGAAGCATCGAAGCGGCGCGCGCCGGCCTCATAGGCTGCCAACACATTGCTCAAGCCAAGGCCTCGTGTGTTGTGAAAGTGCAGGGTCAGCTGTGATGCAGGCACCTGAGTCAGCACCCTGCTCACGAGCCGGTGGACCTGGCGGGGGTTGGCCATGCCCGTTGTGTCCGCCAGGGTAATGCCTTGCATGTCGAGGGCTTGGTAAGCATCAATCAGGCGCATCACGACATCTTCATCGATGCGGCCCTCGAAGGGACAACCGAACGTTGTCGCCACTGTGCCGTTCAAGCTGATCGAGCTGCCTTGCACGAGCGAAACCACCTCGTTGAAAGCAACCAGTGACTGCGCTGGCGTCATGCGCATGTTGGCCATGTTGTGGCTTTGGCTGGCTGACAATACCAAGTTCAACTCGTCAGCATTGGACGCTATGGCTCGCTGGGCCCCTTTCAGGTTGGGAACAAGCGCCACATAAATCACACCCGGTCGACGCGCTATCCCCTGGAATACCGCTTCCCCATCACGCAGCGCAGGAATGGCCTTGGGAGATACGAACGAGCCGGCTTCAATGCGAGTGAAACCACAGACGGAGAGCTCGTCAATCAGCTTGATCTTGTCTGCCGTCTCGACCCAGGTTGGTTCGATCTGCAGACCATCACGGGGCGAGACTTCTTGGACGACAAGTCGCTCGGAGTAGTTTGTGATCATTGCACCACCCCCTCGTCCTTCAGGCGTTGAATGGCCTCATCAGGCAATCCCAAGCCTCCAAGAACAGACTGGGTATGTTGCCCAAGGCCAGGGCCCTGCCACTTGACACCCCCTGGGGTGTCCGACAGCTTTGGCACGATCCCAGGCATTTTGACCATCGTTCCATCGGGCAGCTGCGCATTCAAAATCATGTCGCGTGCCTGATAGTGTGGGTCGGCTACGATGTCTGCTGCGCTATAGATTCGCCCCGCAGGCACTTCTGCTTTTTCCAGGGCTTGAAGGACAGCCTCGATCGGCAGCTTGGAACTCCACTGGGTGATCGCTTCATCCAGCAGCTCACAGTGGGCAGCTCGACCATCGTTGTGTTCGAACCTTGGGTCGCTTGCCAGATCTGGCCGGCCAATTGCAGCCATCAGGCGCTTGTAGATCGGATCGCTGTTGCCGGCGATCACAACATAGCCCTGGTCCGCCGTCGGGTAGGTATTGGAAGGCGCAATGCCCGGCAAGGCGCCTCCGCTACGTTCGCGAACATGCCCAAGCATGTCGTACTCCGGTATCAGGCTTTCCATGACGTTGAATACGCTTTCTGCAAGAGACACATCCACGACCTGTCCATCACCTTGACAGGTCTTGACACGCAGTACGGACATCAACGCACCGATGACCGCGTGCATCGAGGCCAGCGAGTCCCCCAGGCTTACCCCTACACGTGCCGGTGGAACGCCAGGCGTACCCGTGGTGTAGCGGATACCACCCATGGCCTCACCGATGGCACCAAAGCCGGGCCGATCTTTGTAGGGCCCCGACTGTCCATAGCCCGAAATACGCACCAGGGTCAGCTTTGGATTGAGCGCATGGAGCACGTCCCACCCAAGGCCGAGTTTTTCCAGCGCCCCAGGCCGCAGGTTCTCGATCAGAACGTCAGCGGTTTCGACCAACTGCTTGACGATGTCGATGCCAGCGGCTGACTTCAGGTTCAGGGCGATGGACTTCTTGTTCCTCGATTGCAGGTACCACCACAGCGACGTCCCCTCGTGCAGTTTTCGCCATTTACGAAGAGGGTCTCCCTGCCCCAGCGACTCGATCTTGATTACCTCGGCGCCGAACTCGGCCAACATGCGGGCAGCGAACGGGGCAGCGATAAGCGTACCGATCTCGATCACCCGAAGTCCGTTGAGAGCAGTCATGGTGCAACCTCTGTTTCTTGGAATTTGTACCAAGACTAGGGGTTCACGCTGAGCGAACGCCAACGGTATATAGGAAAGTGTCGTTCGCGTTTCGCGAACGGCTGATCCTAGCGTGGCTGTTGCAGATGGTCGAACAGCAGTTGGCTGACGGGTGACAAGGCTTCTCGCTCACGCACCAGCAATACCAAGGTTCGGTCGGCCCACTCGTCGCTCAGTTGCACAGCCGTCAGGCCCAGTCCTCGGCCAAAAAGCTCGAAGGCCTTCAGTGGCAAGATGCCGATGCCCATGTCGGCTTGCACCATACGGCACATGGCGTCAAAACCAGGCACATGAATGCGTAGACGAAGGGGTTGCCCCAAAGCCTTTGCTGCCACATGGATTCGATTATTGATGGAGCTGGCCGAATGCAGCCCTATGTGGTCAAACATCAGCGTTTCAAGAAAATCGACCTGATCATGCTCTGCCAGCGGGTGGTCACTGCGGGTTACCACCACCAGTCGATCATGCCGATAGGGGACCGTGTACAGGCCCTGGCTGTCGCTGTCCATCGAACAGATACCCAGGTCCGCGACGCCGTCGATGATCCCCTGTACAACGCCATCGCTTGGGCGCTCCTCCAAATCCACCTTTACCTGCGAGTGGCGCAGGACAAAATCATGCAGATCTTCGGGCAGAAACTGAATGATCGCAGACAGGTTCGCGAGCATCCGCACATAGCCCCTGAGCCCCTGCAAGTGTTCACCCACCTCGATGCCGACTTTCTCGACTTCCGTGAGGATGCGTCGAGCGTGGTGCAACAATGTCTCACCCGCGGCAGTCAGATCCATGCCTTTGGCTGTGCGGGAGTAAAGCGGGACACCCAGCGCCTCCTCCAACTCCATCAGGCGCTTGCTGGCGGCCGATACCGCAATGGCCTCCCTTGCGGCTGCGCGCGTCAGCGTTCCTTCTTCATGAACAGCGACGAAGAGCTGCAGAGTGATCAGGTCCAAACGTCGGATCAGTTGCTTGTGAAGCATTAGGTTTACCCTGCTCATCGGCTGCGACAAGATCAGGCCCGACGTTCAGCGCATCCAGTTACGAGCGGAGATAAATCCGTCGAAGCCGACCTGATGAAAGGGGATGCAAAATAGACGGGCACAAAAAAGCCCTGATAAATCAGGGCTTTGATGAAGAATAGTGGCGGAAGCGTAGAGATTCGAACTCTAGGATAGTTGCCCATCGACGGTTTTCAAGACCGTTGCCTTAAACCACTCGGCCACGCTTCCAGCTGCTTTGCGGCCGCCATAATACCGGAATGAAACACGCTGTCAAACTCTCTGTGTCGCGGGTTGCAGGAGCTCTGGTAGACTCCTACCATCTTCGACGTTTCATATCACAGGTTCACCAAGGAGTGTCGCCATGCGCGAACAGGATTATGCCGTACACCACGGCCAGCAGGTCGAGCAGCAGGAGATCAGCAAGGTCCTGCGCAACACGTACAGCCTGCTGGCACTTACCCTCGCATTCAGCGGCCTGATGGCCTTCATCTCACAACAGATGCGGTTCGCCTACCCGAACGTGTTCGTCGTGCTGATCGGCTTCTATGGCTTGTTCTTCCTCACCGCCAAGCTGCGCGACTCGGTATGGGGCCTGGTTTCCACCTTCGCCCTCACCGGTTTCATGGGCTTCATTCTCGGCCCTATCCTCAATCGCTACCTGGGTATGAGCGGCGGCGCCGAAGTGGTCAGTTCCGCCTTTGCCATGACGGCGCTGGTATTCGGTGGCCTGTCGGCCTACGTGCTGATCACCCGCAAGGACATGAGCTTCCTCAGCGGCTTCATTACCGCCGGCTTCTTCGTCCTGCTGGGTGCGGTCGTGGCCAGCTTCTTCTTCCAGATCAGCGGCCTGCAACTGGCCATCAGCGCCGGCTTCGTGCTGTTCTCGTCGGTGTGCATCCTGTTCCAGACCAGCGCCATCATCCACGGTGGTGAACGCAACTACATCATGGCGACCATCAGCTTGTACGTTTCGATCTACAACCTGTTCATCAGCCTGCTGCAGCTGTTCGGCATCATGGGTCGTGACGACTGATCCAACGTTGTGTCCAAAGAAGCCCGCTTACGCGGGCTTTTTTTTTGCCTGCGGTTTTTACCGAACATACACGGTCTCAAAGCGGTACAGCGCCCAGACTTATTGACCTAAAAGTCAGGTAACAAAGGCGATGATCGTCGAACAGGCGGCTAACCGGTATTCCCCTACCGCATTCCCTATTCTGCCCGTAGAATGCGCTCCTTTTTTATAGACGGGCAGCGCTGCGCAATGAGCTCACAGGAACACAGCCCAGGTGCAACAGCGCCTGACAATGAACTGGTACTGGGTCTGGAAGACAAGCCACGGCTGCTCATCGGCTTGCTGGCAGCACTGCAACACCTGCTGGCGATCATTGTGCCGATCGTCACCCCTGGCCTGCTGATCTGCCAGGCACTGGGCGTCTCTGCCCGCGATACCAACCTGATCGTGTCCATGTCCCTGGTCATCTCCGGCATCGCCACCTTCATCCAGTGCAAACGCTTCGGCCCTTTCGGTGCCGGCTTGCTGATCGTGCAAGGCACCAGCTTCAACTTCGTCGGCCCGCTGATTGCCGGCGGGGCCTTGATGGTCAAGCAAGGCACGCCTGTGGAAGGCGTCATGGCCGCCATTTTCGGCGTAGTCATCGCAGGCTCTTTCGTCGAGATGGGCGTGTCTCGCATCCTGCCCTTCGTCAAACGGCTGATCACTCCGCTGGTGACCGGCATCGTGGTGCTGATGATTGGCCTGACGCTGATCAAGGTCGGCCTGATCAGCATGGGCGGTGGTTTTGGCGCCATGGCCAACGGGACCTTTGCCAACGGCGAAAACCTGCTGCTGTCAGGCGTGGTGCTGGCGATCATCGTCATCCTCAACCGCATACCGGTGGTCTGGCTGCGCAGTTGCGCCATCGTCATCGCGCTGGCGGCGGGCTATGCCCTGGCCGGCTATCTGGGCCGCCTGGACTTCACCGGCATGCACGAGGCGGCGCTGTTCCAAGTGCCGACACCCTTGCACTTTGGCCTCGGTTTTTCCTGGGCACTGTTCATCCCGATGCTGGTGATCTACCTGGTGACCTCTCTGGAAGCCATCGGTGATGTAACCGCCACCAGCAAGGTCTCGCGCCAGCCCGTGGAAGGCCCGGTGTGGATGCAGCGCATCAAGGGTGGCGTGCTGGTCAACGGCGCCAACTCACTGCTGGCTGGCGTGTTCAATACGTTCCCAAGCTCGATCTTCGCCCAGAACAACGGCGTCATTCAGCTGACCGGTATCGCCAGCCGTCACATCGGCGTATGGATTGCGGGGATGCTGATACTGCTGGGCTTGTTCCCAAGCGTTGCCGGGGTGATTCAGGCGGTTCCAGAGCCTGTGCTGGGCGGCGCGGCCATGGTCATGTTCGGCGCAGTGGCAGCCTCGGGTATCAATATCCTGGCCAGCACCCGGCTCGATCGCCGCGCCTTGTTGATCATCGCCGTATCGCTGGCCTTGGGCCTGGGCGTGGCGCAGGTACCCGAATTCCTTGCCCATATGCCAGCGGCGATTCGCAACGTGATGGAGTCAGGAGTTGCTACCGGAGGCATCTGTGCCTTGGTACTCAACTGGTTCCTGCCCGAGGGCAAGGAAAAGGCCTGACTACCACAGGCCTGCAGCAGCCAGGCCTTTTTGTTTATCATGGCGCGATTCCATAGCACGAGTTCGCCATGAAATTTGCTATCGCGGTGTTTTCCCCCGCACAGGCACCCGCTTCGCGCCGGGCGCTGCGCTTTGCCGAGGCAGCGCTGGCTGCCGGGCACGGCATCACCCGCTTGTTCTTCTACCAGGACGGGGTGCATAGTGCATCGTCCAACGTGGTAGCCCCTCAGGACGAACAGGACATTGCGCAGCAATGGCGCACGTTCGTTCAGGCCAATCAGCTCGATGCAGTGGTGTGCATCGCCGCCGCCCTGCGTCGTGGCGTACTGGACGAACGCGAAGCCAGCCGCTATCAACGGCCTGCCGTGAATCTGCAGCAACCCTGGGAACTGTCCGGGCTTGGTCAGTTGCATGAAGCGGCGCAAACGGCCGACCGGCTGATCTGCTTTGGAGGCGACTGAATGGCCAAGTCCATGTTGATCATCAGTCGCCAGGCGCCCTGGAGCGGGCTGTCTGCCCGCGAAGCGCTGGATATCGTCCTGGCCGGCGGCGCCTTCGATCTGCCGCTGGGCGTGCTGTTCCTGGACGATGGCGTGTTCCAGCTGGCCTGCGACCAGCACCCCACCGCCCTTGAGCAGAAAAACCTGGCTGCCAACCTGCAGGCACTGCCCATGTTCGGCGTAGACGCGTTGTATGCCTGTGGCCACAGCCTGGGACGGCGCGGCATGACGCACGCAAGCCTTGGCCTGCCGGTAGAGGTACTTGACGATGCGCAGCTTGCGGCTTTGATCGCACAGTTCGACGAAGTGGTGACGCTCTGATGACAACCTTGCATGTAATAGCCCACTCCCCGTTTGGTGACGAACGCCTTCACAGCTGCCTGCGCTTGCTCGGCAGCGAAGACGCCGTGCTGCTGTGTGGCGATGCGGTCTACGCCCTGCTCCCAGGCAGCGAGCCGTTGCGTTTGCTGGAGCAGGCCCAGTTAATCGGTCGCCTTTATGCACTGGAAGAAGACATTCAGGCCAGGGCCATTGCGCCCTCGCTGGCAACGACGGTCGACTACCCAGGCTTCGTTGCGCTGTCCCTGCACCATGACAAGGTCAACAGCTGGTTATGAACACGCTCGATATCGAAGGCAAGGCCATTGCTCTGGACAAGGACGGCTTTCTGGTCAACCTTGAGGATTGGTCACCGGCCACCGCGCAAGGCCTGGCCACCCGCGAAGGCATTGACCTGACGCCTGACCACTGGGAAATCCTGTCAGTGCTGCGCGCGTTCTACCAGGAGTATCAGCTCTCGCCCGCCACGCGCCCCCTGATCAAATACGCAGCGCTCAACCTGGGCCCGGAAAAGGGCAACAGCGCCCATCTCAATCGCCTGTTCAATGGCACTCCCGCCAAACTTGCCGCCAAGCTGGCGGGCCTGCCCAAGCCGACCAATTGCATATGACCAGCCTACGCCCGCTTACCCTGGAAACCCCCGCTGAACACCCCTTCGCCGAGTACGTGCGCATCCTCGGCAAAGGCAAGCGTGGCGCGCGCGGCCTGACACGCGAAGAAGCCCGCGCCGCCATGACCTTGGTGCTTGAGGGTAAAGTCGAAGACGCGCAGCTGGGCGCCTTTCTCATGCTGCTACGGCACAAGGAAGAAAGCGCAGAAGAGCTCGCCGGCTTCACCGAAGCGCTGCGCGCGCACCTGCAAGCGCCTGCCATTGCCGTGGACATCGACTGGCCGAGCTATGCCGGCAAGAAGCGCCATCTGCCCTGGTACCTGTTGGCCGCCAAGTGCCTGGCCGGCAATGGGGTGCGTATCCTGATGCACGGTGGCGGTGCGCACACCGCAGGCCGCCTGTACAGCGAGCAACTGCTCGCGCTGCTGCACATTCCCCTGTGCCGCGGTTGGCAGGCCGTCAGTGAGGCCCTGGAACAGCACCACCTGGCCTTTTTCCCACTGCAGGACTGGGCGCCTGAACTTCAGCGCATGATCGACCTGCGGAACATTCTGGGCCTGCGCTCGCCGATCCACTCCCTCGCACGGGTGCTGAACCCGCTCGGCGCACGCTGTGGCCTGCAGAGCATCTTCCACCCGGGTTACCAGGCCGTACACCGCGAGGCCAGTCGCTTGTTGGGCGATCATGCGATCGTGATCAAGGGTGATGGTGGCGAAATCGAGGTGAACCCGGATGTGACCAGCCATCTCTACGGCACCACTGACGGCAAGGCCTGGGACGAAGAATGGCCTGCGCTGAGCGAGCGGCGCCACGTCAAGCCGGCAGCGCTTGAGCCTGAGCACATGCTGGCCTTCTGGCGAGGTGAGGTTGAAGACAGCTATGCCCACAAAGCAGTGCTGGCCACCATGGCGCTGGCGCTTCGCGGGTTGGGGCAAGACCGCGAGCAGGCGTTTGCCCGTGCGCAAGCGTGGTGGGCTGACCGCAATCGATCGATTTAACCGATCATACCGCTCCACTCTTTGCGCTATTGGTTCGAACGTCTTTCTCTAGACTGGGCTCCAACGACAAATCGCTTTTGTTAAGGAGCTCATCATGGGCCTGTTGGTCGACGGTCGCTGGCATGACCAGTGGTACGAAAATGGTAAGGACGGCGCGTTCAAGCGTGAGGACTCACAGCGGCGCAACCCATTGCCTGCCGCTGAGCCGGGGCGTTACCACCTGTATGTATCGCTGGCCTGCCCCTGGGCTCATCGCACCCTGATCATGCGCGCGCTCAAAGGCCTCGAGCCGCTGATCGACGTGTCGGTGGTCAGCTGGTTGATGCAAGGTGACGGCTGGACCTTCGACCGCCAGAACGGCTCTTCGGGCGATCACCTCGACGGGCTCCAGTACCTGCACCAGCGCTACACCCAGGACGACCCTCACTACACCGGGCGCGTGACCGTACCGGTGCTGTGGGACAAACAAGAGAACCGCATCGTCAACAACGAGTCGGCGCAGATCGTGCGGATCTTCAACCATGACTTCAATTCGCTGACCGGCAACCTGCTCGACTTCTACCCGCAACCGTTGCGAGCGGACATCGACGCCTTGAACGAACGCATTTATCCGGCGATCAACAACGGCGTTTACCGCGCCGGCTTCGCGACGACACAACAGGCCTACGAAGCGGCCTTCGACGAGGTGTTCAGCGAATGGGATCACCTCGAAGATGTGCTTAGCCGACACCGCTACCTGGCAGGCGAGTACCTCACCGAGGCCGACGTACGCCTGTTCACCACGGCGGTGCGCTTCGATGCCGTTTATCACGGCCATTTCAAGTGCAACCTGCGCCGCCTAAGCGACTATCCCAACCTGACCCACTGGCTGCGCGAGGTGTATCAATGGCCAGGGGTAGCCGACACGGTGAACATGCAGCACATCCAGAATCACTACTACCTCAGCCACACCACCATCAACCCCAACGGCATCGTGCCAAAGGGGCCGCTTTTGGACTTCAGCCTCCCCCATGATCGCGCTCGCTTGCCCGGCAAGGGTATATGGGGTGGTAGCTGAACTAGCCTGTGCCCTGCCCAGACCGAATCAGTCGCGCATGAACCCGCCATCGACGTCCATGATCTCGCCGGTCACGAACCCGGCCTCTCGCGAGGCCAGGAAGCATACGGCGGCGGCGATGTCGCGGGGCGTGCCGGCGCGGCCAAGCGGCATCTGTGCGAGCACTTCGGCCCTGGCCTGAGGCGCCAGCGCGCTGGTCATCTCGGTGTCGGTCAGTGCCGGCGACACGGCGTTGACGGTGATGGCATAGGGGCCGGCTTCTCGCGCCAGTCCTTTGGTCAAGGCGATCACCGCGCCCTTGGCCGCCGCGTAGCAGCTATTACCCAGCAAGCCACCCCCACGCTTGCCCGCCACCGATGCGATATTGATGATGCGCCCGCTCTGGCGCGCCATCATGCCCGGCAGCACGGCCTTGGCGCAGAAAAACACGCTGTTCAGGTCAATGGCCATCACCCGGTTCCATTCCGCGGTGGTGACCTCCAGCAAAGGGCCAGTCGAGACGATGCCTGCGTTGTTGACCAGGATGTCGACCCCTCCCAACAAGGCTTCCACTTGGTTCACCATGGCCTGAACCTGAACCTCATCGGCAACATCCGCTCCCACGCCAACCGCCTCGATCCCGGCTTCTCGCAACCGAGCCGCAGCCGCCTCGGCAGCCTCGGCATCCAAATCGCACACCCCTACTCGGGCACCGGCCTGGCCCAGTGCCGTGGCGATCGCATGACCAATGCCACGGGCGGCGCCCGTTACTAGGGCCGTGCGGCCGGTCAGGGTGAAATTGAGTGCAGCATGCACAACGGGAGTGCTCATGGTCGTCATCCATCGAAAATGGCCGCAGCCAGGCGCGCCTGCTCATTGTTAGCAGGCGGTCGTCAAAGGTACTGGAGGGTCAGGGCATCACGCGGTGCCGCAGGCGCCGAGCGCCAACTGCTCCTTGAGCGGGGGAATGTCCAGCCGGCGCATCACCCGGTACAACGAGGGCCGGCAGATCCCCAGAACGCGGGCCGCCGCCGACATGTTCCAGCGGCAGCTCTGCAAGGCCTGTAACACGTCACTGCGCTCATCGCCTGAAGGCGCTGCCCGGCGGATGGGCGTGATGTTGGCAGGCAACGCAGCCGGGGTCTGGCACTGCTCGATGAAGTCCAGCGGCAGATCGCTGCGCAGCATGCGCGGGCCTTCCATCACGGCGCAGGCGTAACGCACGACCGCCCGCATCTGGCGCAGATTCCCCGGCCAGGAGTGGGCCATCAGCAAGCTCCACACCTGCGCCAGTACCTGGCGTGGATCACAGCCTGGCAGTTCATGGGCCACCATGTTGCACAACAACTCGCCACGGTCCTGGCGCTCGCGCAGCGGCGGTAACTGCACCACGCCCGTGGCGATGCGATAGAACAGGTCCTCGCGGAAACTGCCCTCGGCAACCCGTGCCGAGAGGTCCTGGTGTGTCGCGCAGACCAGCGCGAAGTTGACTGGGATGCTGCGCTCGGCACCCAGGGGCGTTACCTCACGTTCGGCAATCACCCGTAGCAGGCGCGTCTGTTGTTCCAGGGGCATGTCGCCGATTTCATCGAGAAACAGCACGCCGCCATCGGCTTGCTGAACCTTGCCTTTCTTGCCGCCCGGTAAAGCACCCGAGAACGCCCCGCGGCTATAGCCGAACAGCTCGCTTTCGATGAGGGTTTCGGGAATGGACGCGCAATTGAGCGCCACCAGTTGTGCACCGCGGCGTTGACTGTGCGCGTGCAGGGCGCGGGCGAGGATTTCCTTGCCGGTACCGGTCTCCCCGCGGATCAGTACGGCAATGCCACGCTCCATTAGCCGCAAGGCCCGGTTAAAGGCCTGACGCACCACAGGGTCACTGTCTTGAGCGATGTTGCACGCCTCCACGACGGGTTGGGGCGCACGAACGGCAGGGTTACAAGCGGTCATTAGCGTCACCTTTTTCTTGTTCTATAGCTTTTGACTATGTCGACTGGCGGGCTTGTGACGCCGCCTCGGCCGAATGACGTTGCACGGTTCACATTAGGGAGGCGCAGTTATATTTTCCAATACATAATCATGCATCGACTGATACCTTCGAGAGCATCATGATCGAGCTCAGGCATCTGCAGTATTTCCGCACGCTGGCCGAAACCCTTCACTTCGGCCGAGCGGCCGAGCGCCTGCATATTTCACAGCCACCGCTGTCGCGGCAAATTGCGCTTCTGGAGGAAGAGCTAGGGGTCAAGCTGTTCGACCGCTCCCGGCGCAGGGTCGAGCTGACGGAGGCCGGCCAGCGCTTCTACCTTGATACCGGGACGGTGTTCGCAGCCTTCGAGCAAGCCAAGCGCAATGCACTGGCCGCCGCGCGCGGTGCGGCGGGGGCACTTTCCGTGGGGTTCATGATGTCCACCGCCTACAGCATCACACCGGCGATCACCCGCCGTTATGCCGCGCTGTTCCCCCAGGTGAACTTGAAGTTGACCGAGACGCTGCCACTGGACCTGGCCCAGGACATTACCAGTGGCAACAAGGATGTAGCGATCATGTACCGGCCTCAGGACTGCACAGGCCTGGAAACCGTCACGCTGTACCGTGAGGAAATGACCCTGGTACTGCCGCCCGGCCACCGCCTGGCCGAGCAAACCGT
This sequence comes from Pseudomonas sp. DE0010, assembly GCF_007680745.1. NCBI lineage: Bacteria > Pseudomonadati > Pseudomonadota > Gammaproteobacteria > Pseudomonadales > Pseudomonadaceae > Pseudomonas > Pseudomonas sp. DE0010. The sequence goes on along the minus strand of NZ_VEJQ01000005.1, from coordinate 40,940 downwards.
CGTGGAGCCACGTGAGCTTGCCGGTGAAACCTTCATCATCGTGCCACGGCGTATTGCCCCTGCCCTGCATGACATGATCTGCAACTACTGCCTACAGCATGGAGTCACCCCCAACATCGGCCTTGAGATCAACATGCAGCAGACCATCGTCAACCTGGTGGGCGAAGGCCTGGGGGTAGCGATGGTCCCCCGGTCGATGCGCAACATGCGCCTGGCCAGTACCAGCTTCAGGCCCCTGCGCGAAGCACCGGTGATCGAAGTGGTGGCCGTGTGGAAGGCCGACAATCACAACCCCTGCATCGCCACCTTCGTCGAAACGGCCTTGCAAGCCGGAGAACAGGCGACCCGAGAGGATGAGGCGCAACGCGGTTCAGAGCAGTGAGTATCTGGTCTGGAGGCCGGCGACCTGTGATGTGGGGCTGAAATTCTGGGGCTGCTGTGCGGCCCATCGCGGCGCAAGGCCGCACACAGAGGGGCAAGGCTTCGAGGGGGAAAGCAATACCTGTGAGAGCGAAATTCTGGGGCCGCTGTGCGGCCCATCGCGGCGCAAGGCCGCTCCCACAGGGGGCAAGCTTTCGGGGGGAAAACAATAGCTGTGGGAGCGGCCTCGTGCCGCGATGGGCCGCACAGCGGCCCCAGAATTTCAGCATCCAAACCTGTCGAAACCCGTTCACCGCTACGACCCCGCCACCTCCCCCACGCAGCCCCCGCTCAAATCTCCAGAATCCCGGACGCCATGAACCCCCCATCCACCGGGATCACATGCCCACTGATGTAAGACGCATCATCGGACGCAAGAAACGCTACCGCCCCCGCCATCTCCGCCGGTGTGCCGTAACGGCGCAAAGGCACCGCACGGGCATAGGATTCGCGTGTCGCCGCAGAATGCAGTGCCTGTGTCAAAGGCGTGTCCACCGGGCCCGGGGCAATGCCGTTGACCGTGATGCCATGTTCGGCCAGCTCGATCGCCATCTGCCGAGTCAGGCCGATCACCGCTGCCTTCGACGTGCCATACGCAGTGCGCCCCATGCTCGCCCGCATGCCGCTGATGGAGGCAACGTTGATGATGCGCCCCCACCCGTGCTCGCGCATCACGTGAGCAGCCTGCTGGCTGCACAGCAGTGTGCCGGTCAGGTTGACGTTCATCAGCCGCTGCCAGCCTTCCAGGTCCGTGTCCAGAAACGACTGGGTGCGGGCGATACCGGCATTGTTGACCAGTACATCACAGCGTCCACAGCGTGCACGCAGCTCATCGAACAACGCCGTGATCGACGCTGCGTCACCAATGTCGATCGCCAGCGCCAAGGCATCGATGCCCTGCTCGCGCAACCCCTCCACCCTGAGTTCGGCAGCCTGCAGGTCGATGTCGGCCACCACTACCGTGTGGCCATCATGCCCCAGGCGTTCGGCGATGGCCGCACCGATCCCCATGGCCGCACCGGTGACCAGCGCCACGCGGCCCACGGCAGTTGCAGGCAAAGTCTTTTTTGCAAGTTGGCTCATGTCAGCGCTCTCTTAAAGGAAACCGATGGAAATCCATGGGAAACAGGCAACGATCACCAACGCCACCAGCAACGCCCCGAGGTACCCCCAGACGCGGCGAATGACATGATCGGACGACGTCTTGCTGATGGCGCAGGCAGCGTAGAAACCCACACCCAAGGGCGGTGCGAACAACCCGATGCCCATGGCCAGGATCACGACCATGGCGTAGTGCACCGGGTGAATGCCGAGCATTTCGGCCAGGGGGAACATCAGCGGGCCGAACAGCACGATGGCCGGGATACCCTCCAACACACTGCCCAGAATCAGGAAGGTGAGGATGGTGACCACCATAAAGCCCATCACCCCGCCTGGTATCTCCTCGATCAGTTCCACCAGCGACTGCGAGAAGCCCGACTGCGTCAGCGCCCAGGCCATCGCCGAGGCCATGCCGATGATCAGCAGGATCGCCCCGGACAAGGCCGCCGCTTCCAGCAACATCGGGTACAGCCGGCGCCATTCGATATGGCGCATGAACAGGTGCATCACCAGCCCCACCAGCACCACGTAGGCCACACCAATGGTCGAGACCTCGGTAGCGGTGGCCGCCCCTTCCAGCACCGCCACCCGGATCAGCAACGGCAGCGCCAGGGCCGGCAGGGCAATCAGGAACGTCTTGGCCACGCGGGACAAAGGTGCCCGCGCAATCGCCGGCGCCTCGTCCTTGCGCGAGCGCCACCAGCACACCACCGCAATGGCCAGGGTGGCCACCACCGCAGGCATCAACCCGCCGATGAACAGCGCCGTGATCGACACGCTGCACACCGCACCGATGGTGATCAGCACCAGGCTCGGCGGTATCGTCTCGGTCATCGCCCCCGTGGCCGACAACAGCGCTGCCAGCTCTTCCGGCTTTGAGCCGCGCCGCTTCATTTCAGGAAACAACGCCGGAGCCACTGCGGCCATGTCGGCCACCTTCGACCCTGAAATACCCGACACCAGGAACATCGCCCCCAACAGCACGTACTGCAGACCGCCACGCACGTGCCCCAGCAGCGAAGCCATGAAATCGATCAGCGTGCGGGCCATGCCCGACAATTGCAGCACCACACCCAGCAACACGAACAGCGGCACGGCCAGCAGGACCATGTGGGACATGCCCTCGTCCATGCGGCCGACCACGATCGACAGGGGCGCGTGGGTCGCCAGGGCCAGGTAGGCCATGGTCGCCGTGCCGAACGCAAAGGCGATAGGGATGCCGCCAAACACGCAGGCGCCCAGCAGCACCAGGAAGAACACCACCAGGTTGTAGTTGCCCATCGCTGCCAGTATGGGCTGCGCCAGCCACAAGGCCGCGGCCACCGTGGCCACCACCGCCAGCCCGGCCATGAACTGGCGCACGGTCGAATAGCGGGCCATACGCGCGACGGCCGCCAGCAGCATCAGCACAGCCCCTACCGGCAGCGCTGCAGCACGCACGCCGTCGGGAATCCCCAGCGCCGGTGTGGTGATCCACATCTGTTCATGGGAATGCTGCATGGCCGGCGAGATGATCATCGCCACGAACAGGCAGACGATCAGCGCCGACAAGGTTTCGCTGAATCCGCGCCAAGCCTGCGGCAGCTTGTTGACCAGCGCCGACATGCGCATGTGCTCGCCACGGTCCAACGCCAGCACCGCGCCGAACATGGCTAGCCAGATGAACAGTGACGAGGCCAGTTCGTCGGACCAGACCAACGGGCTATGCAGCACGTAGCGGGCAATCACGCCGGCCAGCAGCACGAAGGTCTCGATCACCATCAGGGCAACCGCGATCACGCCCACCAGGCGCATGGCCCACTGGTTGAGGCAGATGAGCACCCGGGCCGGCAGGCGCTGCGAAACGGTGGAGGCCGGTAGCGCTGGCGCGCGCATCACGCCAGCTTCCCGGCATATTGCTCAAGGATGCTCCAGGCCTGGTCGCCGAACTTGTCGTGCCAATCGGCGTAGTAATTGGCACTGCGCAGCTTGTCGCGAAACGGATCGGCAGGCACCTCGACCAGTTCCAGGCCTTGCCCTTTCAAGGTATCGCGGGTACTGCCTTCGAGCTTGGCCAGGTCCTGGCGTTGACCCATCACCGCCGCGTCGATGTGCTTGCGCAGGATCGCCTGCATATCCGCCGGCAGGCGCCCGATCGAGGCACTGTTGCCGAGCATCCAGAAGCCATCCCACACGTGATTGGTCAGCGAGCAGTACTTCTGCACTTCATACAGCTTGGCCGTCGACACCAGGGTCATGGGGTTCTCCTGCCCTTCGACGATGCGGGTCTGCAAGGCCGAATACACCTCGGCGAAGTTGATGCTGGTCGGCGCAGCATCCAGGGCGCGGAAGATCGACATGATGATCGGGCTAGGCGGAACACGCAGCTTCATGCCGCGCAGGTCGTCTGGGCTTGCGACCGGCCGTGTGCTGGTGGTGGTGACGCGAAAGCCGTTGTCCCACATGTGGTCGAATGCGAACAGAGTGCCGGTCTTGGCGATCTCCGCACGCACATGCTCGCCCAAGGCACCGTCCATGGCGCTCCACACTTGCTGGTAGTCCTTGAACGCAAAGCCCACGGCGCTGATCTGCACCGATGGAACCATGGTGCCCAGGATCACGGGCGAGAGGGAAAACAGATCGACCGCACCGGAGCGCACCTGGGCAAGGGTATCGGTGTCGCTGCCCAGCTGGCTGCTTGGAAACACCTGCACCACCAACGCGCCGTTGGTCTCCTCCTTGATGGCCTTGGCCATGGCCCGAGCACGCACGTTCATGGGGTGGCTGATGGGCAGGTTGTTGGCAAACTTGAGTTTGAAGTCGGCAGCCCGGGCGCCAGTGCTGTACAGGCCCAAGCCGGCAGCGGCGACGGCGGCCGATGCCAGGGAGGCCGTCTTGATGAAGGAACGGCGGGTGAAATCGCTCATGAAGCTCTCCTGACCTATTTGTTCTTATTGATCGAGTGGGATACGGCGATGGTGCAGATGACATTGCAATTGAGGTGCCACACTCAAGCGGGTGCACGGGATAGCGTAGTGGGCATCCACAAAGCGCGCTTAACTGACTGATTTTGAAGTGCTAAATAAAATCTCCCGGGGCGTGGTGCTGCGCCAATGGGCATCTCGGGCCTGCTTGAGGGTGTAACAGGTGTCTCCCTTGAGTGTCGCCTGCCACGTCACTGCGACACCTGTAGCACGTGTTCGCTACCCGCAGCCACCGTCGAACGTGCCACGAATGCGCATGGCAGAGCGCTTGCCGCAGGTCTGGCACCGTTCTTGCCATCGACCTCGCCAACCCCGAGCGAGGATTACTCTCATGCATTCACCCCTCATCAACGGCTGGTACCACGCCCCCTTCGGCAAGTTTCCCGACATCGACCCCGAGCGCATGATGGCTGACGCGGCCCTGGGCGCCCTCAACCACGCAGGGCTCGATGCGCAGCAGATCGATTCGGTACACGTCGGCCACTTCAATGCAGGGTTTCTCTACCAGGACTTTCCATCCGCGCTACTCGCCAATCACTTGCCAGCGCTGCGTTTCACCCCGGCCGTGCGCGTGGAGAACGCCTGTTCCACCGGTTCGGCAGCCATTCACTCGGCCTTGCACGCCGTACTGAGCGGACAATCGCGCCATGCTCTGGTGGTGGGTTTTGAGAAAATGAACAGCCTGCCCACCGCCGAGGTGGGCAAGATCCTGCTCAAGTGCTGCTACACCCCTGAAGAAGCCAACATCGAGAGCGGCTTTGCCGGGGTGTTCGGCAACATCGCCAGCGCCTACTTCGAACGCTACGGTGATCAGTCCGATGCACTGGCCATGATCGCCGCCAAGAACCACGCCAACGGCGCACTCAACCCGTATGCGCACATGCGCCGCGACGTGGGCTACGACTTCTGCCGCACACCTTCGGACAAGAACCCCTTCGTGGCGGGCCCCCTCAAGCGCAGTGACTGCTCGCTGATCAGCGACGGCGCGGCCGCCCTGGTGATCAGCCGGGGCGATCAACCGACCGGGGGCGGTCAAGCCGTTCGTTTTCGCGCGGCCGTCCAGGTCAACGACTACCTGCCATTGTCACGGCGCGACCCCACGGTCTTCGAAGGCGCTGCACGGGCCTGGCAGCAGGCGCTGAGCCAGGCGCGCCTCACACTGGACGACCTGTCCCTGGTGGAGACCCATGACTGCTTCACCATCGCCGAGCTGCTCGAATACGAGGCCATGGGCCTGGCCGAGCGCGGTCAAGGCGCACGGGTGATCGCCGAGGGCGTGAGCCGCAAGGACGGCAGGCTCCCGATAAACCCCTCCGGTGGCCTCAAGTCCAAGGGCCACCCCATTGGTGCGACCGGGGTCTCGATGCACGTGATGGCGGCCATGCAGCTCACCGGCCAGGCCGGCGACATGCAACTGCCGCGCGCAGACCGGGCTGGCGTGTTCAACATGGGCGGGGCGGCCGTGACCAACTACGTGAGCATTCTGGAGAGCGTGCGATGAACGGAATCGACAATGTCATGAACCTGGGGGAGCTACTGGCCCAGGTGGCTCGGCGTTTGCCCGATCTGCCAGGCTTCATTCGCGGCGAGCAACAGGTGTCCTGGCGTCAACTGCTGCACCGTGTAGACAGCGTCGCTGCCGCGCTGCGTGCACGCGGTCTGGGCAAGGGCGACCGCTTGCTGGTGCACTCGCGCAACAACCTGCCGCTATTCGAAAGCGCCTGGGTGGCCTTTCGTCTAGGGATGGTCTGGGTGCCCACCAATGTGCGCATCACCCCCCCTGAAGCTGCCTACCTGGGCAGTTCCAGCGGCGCAGTGGCGATGCTCTACGACGAGGGCTTTGGCCATTACGTGGACGCTGTGCGCCAGGCATCACCGGCACTGCGGACCGTGATTGCCATGGCTGCGCCCCGCGCGGGTGAACTGGCCTATGATGCCCTGCTCGATGAAGGCGCCCCGCTTCAGCCTGGTTTTCGCCCGGCCGAGGTGAACTACAACGATCCGCTGTGGTTCTTCTACACCTCCGGCACCACCGGGCACCCCAAGGCAGGGGTACTGACCCACGGGCAAATGGCGTTCGTGGTCAACAACCACCTGGCCGACCTGATGCCCTGCCTGAGCCAGCAGTCACGCTCGCTGGTGCTGGCCCCCTTGTCCCACGGGGCCGGTATTCATGCACTGGTCAACGTAGCCCGGGGTGCTGCCTGCGTACTCCCTGTCGGGGACCGGCTGGACTGTGACGAGGCCTGGCGCCTGGTGCAGCAGCACCGTATCGACAACCTGTTCACCGTGCCGACCATCGTCAAGATGCTTACCGAAGACCCGGCCGTCAGCCGTTACGATCACAGCAGCCTGCGCTACGTGATCTACGCAGGTGCCCCCATGTACCGCGCCGACCAGTGCCATGCGCTGCGCACTTTGGGGAAAGTGCTGGTGCAGTATTACGGCCTTGGGGAGGTCACCGGCAACATCACGGTGCTGCCCGCCGACTGCCATGATGCCGACGATGGCCCTCAGGCCAAGGTCGGTTCCTGCGGCTACCCACGTACCGGCATGCAGGTGGCCATACTCGATGAACAAGGCCGCGAGCTGCCCACGGGTACGGACGGCGAAATCTGCGTGCGCGGCCCGGCCGTGTTCGCCGGCTACTACGACAACCCCCAGGCCAATGCCGAATGCTTCCGCCATGGCTGGTTCCATACCGGCGATCTGGGGCATGTGGACGAGCACGGTTTCCTGTTCATCACCGGGCGCGCCTCGGACATGTACATCTCCGGCGGCTCGAACGTGTACCCGCGCGAAGTGGAGGAAGCGTTGCTGACGCACCCTGCCGTCACCGAAGTGGCCGTGCTCGGCATGCCGGACGACAAATGGGGCGAATGTGGTTGCGCGGTGATCGTCACCACTGCCCAGGTCAGCGATGACCAATTGCTCGCGCACCTGGAGCCCCGCCTGGCACGCTACAAATGGCCCAAGCATTTTGTGCGCTGGCATGAGATGCCAAAGTCCGGCTACGGCAAGATCGTCAAGAAACACATCCGCACGTTGCTCGAGACCGGCACGGAGCAACCGGCATGACGCCCCATTTCGAACTGCGCGGCGGGGTGCGCCACTTCAACCATGCAGGCCCGGCCCGCCTACCCAGGCTGCTCGACTGTGAAGTCGCGTGCAGCCATGAGTTGCGCGTCGAGCTTGCCCCCGGCAGCCAGGTGGGCGAAAGCCTGCTGTCAGTGCTCGAGCGCTGTCGCTACCAGAGTGCAGTCGGCCGCGTGTTGTGGGGCAGCGCGTGCGCCTTGGCCTACCACCGCATGGTGACCACAAGCGACAGCCAACGCCCTTACGACTACGGCAAGCCCGTGGTGCTTACAGGCCCTGTCACCTTCATCAGTGGTGCATTGACTGTCGGCAGGGATGCCAGCGGCGCCCCGCTGCTGCATTGCCATGCCGGCATGCTCGACAGCCTTGGGCAACAGCACGGCGGGCACCTGGTATTGCAGCGAGTCGTGGTCGGGAGCGAACCCCTGGTGCTGCGGCTATGCCTGTTCGAGCATGTCGCCTACCAGGTACAGCCAGACACCGAGACCCAATTCAACCTGCTGCACCCTGTGCTCAAGGAGGCCTCATGACACCTGCCCTGCCCACCACTACCACGCAGGTCCAGCAAGGCCGTCTCGGGCGGCTGGTAGTCGCCCGCCTAAAGCCAAACGAGGATGTGATCGACAGCGCCGAAGCCCTCTGCGCCAGCCACGGCATCGCCTGCGCCGTGGTCCGTGGCGGGCTGGGCAGCCTGATCGACGGCGAACTGCGTTACCACGGCGAGCACGGCCATCAAGCCATTCATGTACCCGGGCCCGGTATCGAGATCCTCAGCCTGAGCGGTGAGGTCATCGCCGGCCGAAGCCACCTTCAGGCAGTGCTCGCCGACGCCGACGGCAAGCTCTTCGCCGGCTGCCTGCAACGGGGTCGGAACCTGTCCTTCATTACCGTGGAGCTCACCCTGCAAGAGTGGCTGCCGGACTGACTACCCACACTGCAGCACCCTTTGCGCCTGCTCTCTGGGCGCCTATCACCCTCAGGAAGAAAACAATGACAAGAAAGCCCTACGTGCCCCTGTACCTACTCACCTTGACCACCCTGGCCGTTCCGGCTGCCAAGGCGGCCTTCATCGAGGACGGCAAAGCCAACCTGCACCTGCGCAACTACTATTTCAACAACGATTACCGCGACCGCCCCGGCCCTGCCGGCCAAAGCAAGACAGCCGAATGGGCGCAGGGCTTCATGCTCGACTACAAGTCCGGTTTCACCGAAGGCACCGTGGGGTTCGGCGTTGACGCCCTCGGCTTGCTGGGCCTACGCCTGGATGGCGGTGCAGGCAATCACAGAGGCAGTTCGATGATTCCGGATGCTAGCGATGGCAGCGCGGTGGACGAATGGAGTCGCCTGGGCTTGACCGGCAAGGTCCGTTTTTCCCAGACCGAGGCACGCTACGGTACGCTGCAACCGAAACTGCCAATTCTGGTGGCCAACGATGGGCGCTTGCTACCGCAGACCTTCGAAGGCGGGATCGTCACCTCGAAAGAAATCGATGGCCTGACCCTGACCGGAGGCCGCCTGGAGCATACCACCGGCCGGGGCTCGACCAACCGCTCAGGCCTGGCCGTGGCAGGGGGTACACGCGAGAGTAATGCGTTTGTGTTTGCCGGGGCCGATTACCAGCTCACCCCCGCCTTGAAGCTGCAATATTACGGCGCCCAGCTGGAGGATTACTATGTCCAGCATTTTGCGGGGCTCGTGCACACCTGGGCCCTGAGCGACAACCAGTCGCTGACCACCGACCTGCGCTACTTCAAGACCGACGCGGATGGACGCAACGACTCAGCCAGCGGGCGCGCGGCAGGGTATCGCGTCACCGGCCTGGGCGATACCGCAGGCAAGATCGACAATGACACCTGGAGTGCCATGTTCACCTACGCCATAGGTGGCCACTCGGTTTTGCTTGGCCATCAGCGGGTCTCGGACAGTGGCAACTTCGTGCAGATCAACCAGGGCAATACAGGCGAAGGCGCAGCTGGCTCGAGCCTGTATCTGTTCACTGACCGGCTGGTGACCAGTTTCACCCGGGCAGGTGAACGCACCACCTTCGGCCAATACAGCTACAACTTTGCGGCATTGGGCATGCCCGGCCTGATTGCCTCGCTCACCTACCTCAAGGGCACGCACATCCGTACCGCTGCCGGCGGTGACGAGAAGGAATGGGAACGTGACATCGCCCTGGACTATGTGGTGCAGGACGGTGCGCTCAAGGGGCTGGGCTTGAGCTGGCGCAACGGCATGCTGCGCAGTGGGTTGCCCAGCGAGTGGGCACAGGATCAGAACCGGGTGACCGTCAGCTACACCGTGCCGTTGTTCTAGGGCACGGATGTCCGTGTTCACGCAGCCTTGTGTGTGCCCAGCCTTGTGTGTGCTCAGCCTTGTGTGTGCCAAGCCTTGTGTGTGCTCAGCCTTGTGTGGGAGCGGCCTCGCGCCGCGATGGGGCGCGAAGCGGCCCCAGGATTTCAGCGTCGCCGCTAACGTTGCCGGGGCCGCTTTGCGGGCCATCGCGGCGCAAGGGCCGCTCCCACAGGGGCTGCATTAGATCTGCAGGCTTGAGGATCATGAGGGACAACTGCCTTGCTCACCCCCTCAAAGCGTTCGCAGACTGTCAGCCGTGCTGTGCGCCCTCGAACCACGCCAGCTTCTCGCGCAGTTGCACCACCTCGCCCACGATCACCAAGGTAGGCGCATGCACTTCATGGCGTGCAACCAGCGCTGGCAAATCGGCCAAGGTGCCGGTGAACACACGCTGGTTGCGCGTCGTGCCTTGCTGGATCAACGCGGCCGGGGTGCTCGCTGCCCGCCCGTGGCGGATGAGTTCTTCGCAGATGGTCGGCAAGCCGACCAGGCCCATGTAGAACACCAGCGTCTGGGCAGGCGCGACCAAGTCGTCCCAAGGCAGGTTGCTGCTACCGTCCTTCAAGTGCCCGGTGACAAAGCGCACCGACTGGGCGTGATCGCGGTGGGTCAGCGGGATGCCGCCGTAAGCGGCACAACCGCTGGCAGCGGTGATACCCGGCACCACCTGGAACGGGATGTTGTGCTCGGCCAGCTCCTCGATCTCCTCGCCGCCACGGCCGAAGATGAACGGATCACCGCCCTTCAGACGCAGCACGCGCTTGCCTTGCTGGGCAAGGTCCACCAATAGCCGGTTGATCTGATCCTGGGGAACGGCGTGCTCTGCACGACGCTTGCCGACATAAATGCGCTCGGCATCTCGGCGGCACATGTCGATGATCGCAGGCGCCACCAGGCGGTCGTACAGCACCACATCGGCCTGCTGCATCAACCGCAGCGCGCGGAACGTCAGCAGGTCCGGGTCTCCCGGGCCAGCACCGACCAGGTAGACTTCGCCGCCCTGCTGCACCGGTGCGCCATCGACCATCGCCTGCAACAAGCGCTCGGCCTCTGCGCCCTGCCCGGCCAGTTGGCGTTCGGCAATCGGCCCCTGGAAGACGGTCTCCCAGAAACCCCGGCGCTGGTTTACATCTGGGTACAACGACTTGACCGTGTGCCGGAAACGCGCCGCCAACCCGGCCAACTCACCGTAGGCAGCAGGGATCCAGGCTTCGAGCTTGGCCCGGATCAAGCGTGCCAGGACCGGGGCATCGCCCCCGCTGGACACCGCGATCACCAAAGGCGAGCGGTCGACGATGGCCGGGAAGATGACCGTGCACAATGCCGGCGCATCGACCACGTTGACCGGCAGGCTCAGGGCCTGGGCATCGGCCGATACCTGGGCATTGAGCCCAGGATCGTCCGTGGCGGCGATCACCAGCCGGCAACCTGTGAGGTCACCCGGCTGGTAACCGCGCACCAGCACCTGGCCACCGCCTTCACGCGCCATGCTGGCCAGCTGGCCATCGATTTCTGGCGCCACCACACGCAGCGCGGCGCCAGCATCAGCCAAAAGACGCGCCTTGCGCAACGCGATCTCGCCACCACCAACCACCAGCACCAAGGCGCCCTGCAGTTTGTGGAACAGCGGCAGGTAGTCCATTTAGCGGATCACCTCAACGCCACCCATATAGGGCTTGAGCACTTCGGGCACCCGGATCGAGCCGTCGGCCTGCTGGTAGTTTTCCAGCACCGCGACCAACGTGCGGCCCACGGCCAAACCGGAACCGTTGAGGGTGTGCACCAACTCCGGCTTGCCGGTTTCCGGGTTGCGCCAGCGCGCTTGCATGCGGCGGGCCTGGAAGTCGCCGCAGTTGGAGCACGAGCTGATCTCGCGGTATTTGTCCTGGCTGGGCACCCACACTTCCAGGTCAAAGGTCTTGACGGCGCTAAAGCCCATGTCACCGGTGCACAGTGCCAACACGCGGTACGGCAACTCGAGCAGTTGCAGCACACGCTCGGCATTGGCCGTCAGGCCTTCGAGCGCTTCCATCGACTTACCGGGCTCCACCACCTGCACCATCTCGACCTTGTCGAACTGGTGCTGGCGGATCATGCCGCGCGTGTCTCGGCCCGAAGCACCGGCTTCACTGCGAAAGCACGGCGTGTGCGCCACGAACTTGAGCGGCAGTTGCTTGGCGTCGAGAATTTCCCCAGCCACCAGGTTGGTCAGCGACACCTCGGCGGTCGGGATCAGGTAGAAGTCCGCCTCGCCTTCGCGGGTGATCTTGAACAGGTCTTCCTCGAACTTGGGCAACTGACCAGTGCCCTGGAGGGCTGGCGCCTGCACCAGGTACGGGGTGTAGTGCTCTTCGTAGCCATGCTCACCGGTGTGCAGGTTGATCATGAACTGCGCCAGTGCGCGGTGCAGGCGTGCGATTGGGCCGCGCAGTACGGCAAAACGCGCGCCAGAGAGCTTGGCCGCCGCTTCGAAGTTCAGGCCGCCGCTGATTTCGCCCAAGGCGACGTGGTCCTTGATCTCGAAATCGAACGACTTGGGGGTGCCCCAGCGACGCACTTCGACGTTCTCGTCTTCGCTGGCACCGACCGGCACACTGGGATCGGGCAGGTTGGGAATGGTCAGCACGATGCTGTCCAGTTCTGCCTGGATACCGTCCAGCTCGGTTTTACCGGCGGCCAGTTCATTGGCCATGCGCTCCACATCAGCCATCAGCGGGGCAATGTCTTCGCCCTTGGCCTTGGCCTGGCCGATGGATTTGGAACGGGCATTACGCTCGGCCTGCAGTTGCTCGGTACGGGTCTGCACCGCCTTGCGGCGCTCTTCCAGTGATTCGATGCGCGCGACATCCAGGCTGAAGCCACGGGAGGCCAGGCGATCCGCCACTTCCTGAAGTTGGCCGCGTAACAGTTTGGAATCGAGCATATCGTTCTCTCGTTATGTGTAGGTGTTGGTCAGAATCGGGTGAGGGACAATCCTGCCCAGGTCGCGAGCAGCCCGCCCACGACACTGATGGCCGAATAGCCCAACGCCAGAGGCACCTGCCCGCTTTCCAGCAAGCGTACGGTGTCCAGCGAAAAAGAGGAAAACGTGGTCAGGCCGCCCAGAAACCCCACGATCAAACCAGCCCGCAACTCGGCCGGGACCATGGGTTTGTGCAAAAACAGGCCATACAGCAGGCCGATCAACAAGCAGCCCACCAGGTTGACGGCAAGCGTACCTATATAGAAGTGCCGCGGCCAGTGGGCGACCACCCAATTGCCTGCGGCAAAGCGCAACAGAGTCCCGGCAATACCGCCGGCACTGACGGCGGCGATCAGCGTGATCATGGCTTTCTCCGCTGTCGCGGGCTGCTGCGATCAAGATCGGCCAAATGCCGGAGTTTTTCGCCAATCTTGAGCTCGAGCCCGCGCGGCACGGGTTGATAATACTGGCGTGGTTCCAGCGCTTCGGGAAAGTAGTCTTCACCGGCTGCATAGGCATCCGGTTCGTCGTGGGCATAGCGATACTCATCGCCGTAACCCAGCTGTTTCATGAGCTTGGTTGGCGCATTGCGCAGGTGCAGCGGCACCTCCAGCGAACCATGCTCGGCCGCCTCGCGCAGGGCGGTCTTGAAACCGACGTAAACGGCGTTGCTCTTTGGAGCGCAGGCAATGTAGGTGATGGCCTGTGCCACTGCCAGCTCACCTTCAGGGCTGCCCAGCCGCTCCTGCACGTCCCAGGCTGCCAGGCACAGGCTCAGGGCGCGGGGGTCGGCGTTACCAATGTCTTCGCTAGCCATGCGCACCACCCGGCGCGCAATGTAGAGGGGGTCGCAGCCGCCATCGAGCATGCGCGCAAACCAGTAGAGCGCCGCGTCAGGGTCCGAACCCCGTACGGATTTATGCAACGCCGATATCTGGTCATAGAATGCTTCCCCGCCCTTGTCGAACCGGCGACGGCTGTCTCCGAGCAGGCTTTGCAGCAGATCGACGTCGATCTCACTGCCATCCTCGGCCAGGTCAGCGGCGTTTTCCAGGAAGTTGAGCATGCGCCTTCCGTCACCATCGGCGGCGGCCCTGAGCATGTCGAAGGCCTTGTCGCCAACGCGCAAGTGACGTTTGCCTAGCCCCCGCTCCTCGGTGAGGGCGCGGTCTACAAGCTTGCGCAGCGCAGGCTCGTCAAGGCTCTTGAGCACGTAGACACGCGCCCGTGACAACAGCGCGTTGTTCAGTTCAAAGGACGGGTTTTCGGTGGTAGCCCCGATGAACAGCAAGGTGCCGTCTTCCACGAAAGGCAGGAAGGCATCCTGCTGAGACTTGTTGAAACGGTGCACTTCGTCGACGAACAGGATGGTACGACGCCCGTACTGGCCGGCCTGCTGCTTGGCCACTTCCACCGCCTGGCGGATTTCCTTCACGCCCGCCAGTACCGCCGACACCGTTTCGAAATGCGCGTCGCAAAATTGCGCCAGCAGCCGCGCCAGGGTCGTCTTACCAACCCCCGGCGGGCCCCAGAAGATCATGGAGTGCAGTGCGCCCTGCTCCAGTGCTTCACGCAGCGGTTTACCGCGGGCAAGCAGGTGCTCCTGGCCGACATACTCGTCCAGGTTGGACGGGCGCAGACGGGCGGCCAGGGGCTGGGCGACAGGTTCGCTTCGAAACAGGTCCATGACAGGCTCTGGTTACTCCTTGATGACGTCTGCACCTTTGGGGATGTCGAACTTGAAGGTACTGTCCGCCACCGCCTGATTGGCCTTGACGCCATTGAACAGGATGTTGGTACGCTGGCCAACGCTGTCGATCAGCTGCATGTCATTGATCAGCCCCTTGCGGAACGATACACGCAGCGAGTCGAACAGGGTGTCCTTGGTCTTGGGCTTGAGGGTAAAGTCCATCACATCGCCCTGCTGACGGGAGACGATATCGAAGCTCTGGCTGATCTTCGACACATCACCGGAAAGCAGCAGCGCCGGCGTCTGGTTCAGGCGCACGTCGAGTTTCTTGACGGTAGCCTGCTCGAGGTCCGGGTCCCACAGGGTGACGTTCTTGCCGTCCGATACCACCACCTGCTCCTGGGGCGCATTGGTGTGCCAGTAGAACAGGCCTGGGCGCTTGACCGTCATCTTGCCGGACGTTTCCTGCAGGCTGGTGCCGCCTGCATCCAGGGTCAGCTGGGAGAAATTGGCTTCGATGGTCTGCGACTTTTCCAGCAACTGGGTCAGGCGCTGGACATCCTGCTCGCCGGCGAACGCCGAGACCGGGCCCAGGGCAAGGGCCGAAACCAACAGCATGCGAATAGCGCGCATGGGAATCCTCATTGAGCGTTGAATGGGCCGAGCACCACCGTTGGCGCCCGGCAGGGTGATATCAATCGCGTGGGCCGCCTGGGGCAATCACTTCCCGCGAGCCGTTGCTGTTCATCGGAGTGACCACGCCGGCCATCTCCATGGCTTCGATCATACGGGCCGCCCGGTTGTAGCCGATCTTGAGCTTGCGCTGCACGGCGGAAATGGACGCGCGGCGGCTCTCGAGCACGAACTGTACGGCTTCGTCGTACAGGGCATCGCTTTCGGAATCGTCGCCATCACCACCGCCACTGCCACCTTCGAAGCCGCTGCCGGCTTCTTCAACACCGTTGAGGATGTCGTCGTTGTAGTCAGGGGCGCCGCGCTGCTTCCACGCCTCGACCACACGGTGCACTTCGTCATCGGACACGAATGCGCCATGGACCCGGATCGGCAGGCTGGTGCCAGGCGGCATGTACAGCATGTCACCGTGGCCCAGCAACTGCTCGGCACCGCCCTGATCGATGATGGTACGCGAGTCGATCTTGCTCGACACCTGGAACGCCATGCGCGTCGGGATGTTGGCCTTGATCAGGCCGGTGATCACATCCACCGAGGGTCGCTGGGTCGCCAGGATCAAGTGGATACCGGCAGCCCGCGCCTTCTGCGCGATGCGTGCGATCAGCTCCTCGACCTTCTTGCCGACGATCATCATCATGTCGGCGAATTCGTCCACCACCACCACGATGGTCGGCAGCGTCTTCAAGGCAGGCGGTTCATCCTCCATGCTTTCGCGGCGATACAGCGGGTCGTGGATGATTTCGCCGGCTTCCTGGGCATCCTTGACCTTGCGGTTGAAGCCCGCCAGGTTGCGCACGCCCATGGCGGCCATCAGTTTGTAGCGCCGCTCCATTTCCGCCACGCTCCAGCGCAGGGCATTGGCCGCGTCCTTCATGTCGGTGACCACGGGGCACAACAAGTGCGGAATGCCTTCGTAGATCGACAATTCGAGCATTTTCGGGTCGATCATGATCAGCCGCGCATCCTCGGGGCTGGATTTGAACAGGATCGACAGGATCATCGCGTTCACGCCCACCGACTTACCCGAGCCGGTCGTACCCGCCACCAGCAAGTGCGGCATCTTCGCAAGGTCGGTGATGACCGGTTTGCCGCCGATATCGTGGCCCAGGGCCAGGGTGACCGGCGACTTCTGTTCGTCGTACTGCGGGGTGGCAAGTACTTCGGAGAAGCGCACCATCTGGCGATTTTCGTTGGGAATCTCGATACCCACAGTGGTCTTGCCCGGAATCACCTCGACCACCCGCACACTGGTCACGGCGAGCGACCGCGCCAGGTCCTTGGCAAGGTTGGCGATGCGGCTCACCTTCACCCCGGCGGCCGGCTGGATTTCGTACCGGGTAATCACAGGCCCTGGATGAATGGAGTCCACCGCCACCTCGACACCAAACTCCTTGAGCTTGATTTCCAGCAGTTGACCAACACCAGCCAAGGACTCGGGGGAATACTCGATCTTTTTCTGTTCAGCCGGGTCCAGGATGGAAATCGGCGGCAAGGTGCCTTCCACTGCGCTGTCGATGAATTGCGGCGCCGGGGTTTCTCTGGCGATGCGCTTGACTGGCTCGGGCGCCTTGGCAGCCGAGGGTGGCACGATGTTGGAGATCAGGGCCGGCACGACCGCTGGCGCGGGCGCCGAAGGCCGGGCCGGTGCCGATTCGCGTGTGATCACAGGTTCGCGCTGCACCACCCCTTGCTCACGCGCAACCGGGTCGCGCATCGTCACAGGCTCACCGCCCAGGGTCGGTTCGCGCGGCTCGGGCTGAGCAGGCGCAGGCTCGCGCTTGAACAAGCGCTCGCGCAGTGCAGGCTTGGCCGGCTCACGGGGTTCGGGCGCCACAGGCTTGGCCTTGACGACGGGCTCGTCCTCGCGCAACTGCGCTTCCAGGCGCTTGCGTTCGTTACGCGCCTCCCACCAGCGCGAGGCCGCGCCCTGCACTAGTTCCAGCAGATCCAGCGTGATCTTGCCGGTCATGTCCATCACCTTGAACCACGACAGGTCGGTGAACACCGTCAGCCCGAACAGGAACAGGGCGATGAACATCAGGGTGCTGCCCTGCACATTCAGGAAGTTGCGAGCCAGGTCGCCCAGGCTTTCGCCCAGGGCGCCGCCGGCCGAGAACGGGATGCTTGCCGGAGGATGGAAATGGATATGGGCCAGCGCGGCCCCGGACAACACCAGGAATATCAGGCCTATCAACCGCCAGGAGAACAACCAGCCGCTCCAGTCCCAGGGCTGGTGGCGCTGGCGGAAAATCTGCCAGGTCTTGATCGCCAGCAGCAACGGGAAGATGTAGGCGAAGTAGCCCAGCACCATGAACAGGATATCGGCGAAATAGGCGCCGGCTCGCCCGGCGGCATTCTGCACCTGGTCGACGGTGGCGGTGTGGCTGAAGGCCGGGTCCGAGGTGTCGTAGGTCAGCAGCGCCATCCACAGGTACAGGCACAGGGCGCCGACAGCGATCAGCGCACCCTCCTTGAGACGGTAGTGCAGCTGCTGCCGCCACAGGGGCACGGGCAAGGGAGCTGGGGTTGCGGTGGATTTCTTCAAAACGCGTCTATTCCTGCGCGTGGTGCGCGTCCAATAGTGATCGGCCAGGGCCGCAGCCAACGGATCACTACTTTTAACATTACTGCCCGCCAGCCGCCATGGCGGCACGCCGTCTGGGGATCTGGCCGGGGGCGACTTTCCAATAGCTGCAATTTGAGCACGCATTGTCTTCTGTGACAAAGGCTTATGCTGTGTTTTTGCACAGGTGTGACAGCAAATGTCGCCGATGGTGCCGGCCATAGCTGCATTGTGTCCGAAATTGCCCAGATCACTGCGAGACACTGCCTACACCGGCCCTGCCCATGGCCCGCAGTTCAGCACGAGCCACCCGATCACTGGCGCAGCGATCAACCACGCAGCGCCCAATCGCGACCTCGAAGCGATTGACCCCATTTGCCCATCGCGCCATGCTGGCCACCCCCCTCCCCTACCGCATGACCCACCATGTTGACCTGGCTGAAACGCGATTCCTTGACTTTCCCTGCGCTGGACCGCGCCTTGCAAGAGCCCAACGGCCTGCTCGCCGCAGGCGGCGACCTGACGCCCGAGCGGCTTGTCCAGGCTTACCGTCACGGCTGCTTTCCGTGGTACCAGGATGGCCAGCCGATCCTGTGGTGGTCGCCTGACCCGCGCACCGTGCTGGCGCCTGCTCGATTGCATGTGTCGCGTTCGTTGGCCAAATGGATGCGCCAAGGCCGCTACCAGGTCAGCTTCGACACCGACTTCGCCGCAGTCATCGCAGCCTGCGCAGCGCCGCGCGATTACACCAACGGCACCTGGATCACCGACCCCATGCGCATGGCCTACTGTGAACTGCACGCACGCGGTATTGCCCATTCGGTCGAAGTTCGCCAGGACGGTGAGTTGGTGGGCGGCCTGTATGGCCTGGCCATGGGGCAGCTGTTTTTCGGGGAATCCATGTTCAGCCGCGCGGACAATGCCTCGAAGGTTGGCTTCGTGACGCTGGTCCGGCACCTGGAAGCAGCCGGCTTCGTGCTGATCGACTGCCAGATGCAGACCGATCATCTGCTAAGCCTGGGGGCCCACGCTATCAGTCGGCGTGAATTCGCAGACTACCTGGTACGCCACCTCGATCAGCCCAATACCGCCACCTGGGTTTGCTAGGCGCGTTTTCCACACCTGGCTTACACTTAGGCAAAGTCTCACCGAAGGGGTTGACCATGACAGAGTTGGCGCGGTTGAAGTTCTATGCCACTCAACCCCACACCTGCAGCTATCTGCCCGACGAGCAGGCCACCACGTTGTTCCTGGATCCCAGCCAGCCAATGGACGTTAACGTGTATGCCGACCTTTCGGAGATGGGATTTCGCCGCAGTGGCGATCACCTTTATCGCCCTCATTGCCAGAACTGCAACGCGTGCGTGCCTGCGCGCATACCGCCGGCACGGTTTGTCCCCAGCCGTCAGCAGCGTCGAATTCTCAAGCGCAACGCCGATGTGACGGTCACCGCTGCACGCCCTGCTTTCAAGGAAGAGTATTTCGATCTGTACCGGCGCTACATTGAGGCGCGTCACGCTGATGGGGACATGTATCCACCCAGCCGCGATCAGTTTTCCACGTTCCTGGTTCGCCAATTGCCGTTTTGCTGGTTCTACGAATTTCGCGCCAGCGGCCGGCTGCTGGCAGTCGCCGTCTGCGACCTGCTGCCCAATGGCCTTTCTGCCGTGTACACCTTCTACGAGCCTGATGAAGAGCGCCGCAGTCTGGGACGGTTTGCCATCCTCTGGCAGATTGGCGAGGCGTTGCGACTCGATCTGGACGGCGTTTATCTCGGCTACTGGATCAAGAACTGCAAGAAAATGAACTACAAGACGCAGTATCGGCCTATCGAGTTGTTGATAAACCAGCGTTGGGTTGCCCTCAACTGAAAGCATTGGCTTGACACACAGTTTTCGGGCATAATCCACGCCACTTTTTTGCCCGGTGCGGTTATGCGTCGGGCCAACACTGGATCCGAGGGCTCTACTGCATGTCGAAAGAAGACAGCTTCGAAATGGAAGGCACTGTCGTCGACACCCTGCCCAACACCATGTTCCGCGTGGAGTTGGAAAACGGGCACGTCGTAACCGCGCACATCTCCGGAAAGATGCGCAAGAACTACATCCGTATTCTCACTGGCGACAAGGTTCGCGTCGAGCTGACGCCGTATGACCTGAGCAAGGGCCGCATCACGTACCGTGCGCGCTAAGCTCCAGCCATGAAAAAGCCCGGCATGTGCCGGGCTTTTTTGTGCCTGTGTGGATAAGGAAGGGGCCGCATGCGGCCCCTGAGGCTTAGGCCACCTCGGCAGTGGTCTCGTAGTCGAAGACCAGTTCGCCATCGCGCAGGTCCACGTGCACCACACCGCCGTGCTCGGCCAATTCGCCGAACAAAATCTCCTCGGCCAGGGGCCGCTTGATCTTGTCCTGAATCAGTCGACCCATCGGCCGCGCACCCATCTGCACGTCGTAGCCCGACACCGCCAGCCAGCCACGCGCCGCGTCGCTGACCTCCAGAAGCACGCGCTTGTCCTCAAGTTGCGCCTGCAGCTCGATGAGGAACTTGTCGACGATACTCTTGATGGTCTCGGTGCTCAGGCGGCCGAACTGGATGATGGTATCCAGACGGTTGCGGAACTCCGGTGTGAAGCTCTTGCGGATGACCTCCATGGCATCGGACGCATGGTCCTGGTGGGTAAAGCCGATGGATGCCCGCGCAGCGGTTTCAGCACCCGCGTTGGTGGTCATGATCAGGATCACGTTGCGGAAGTCCGCCTTGCGCCCGTTGTTGTCGGTCAGGGTGCCGTGGTCCATGACCTGCAGAAGCAGGTTGAAGACTTCCGGGTGGGCCTTCTCGATCTCATCGAGCAGCAACACGCAGTGCGGCTGCTTGGTGATGGCCTCGGTCAACAGACCGCCCTGGTCGAACCCGACGTAGCCAGGTGGCGCACCGATCAGGCGCGACACGGTGTGACGCTCCATGTATTCGGACATGTCGAATCGCACCAACTCGACCCCCAGTGCCTTGGCCAACTGGCGCGCTGCCTCGGTCTTGCCCACGCCGGTAGGGCCGGCGAACAGGAACGAACCCACAGGCTTATCAGGCGACTTGAGCCCTGCACGCGACAGCTTGATGGCGGTCGCAAGCGAATCAATGGCTGCGTCCTGACCGAACACCGTCAGCTTCAGATCCCGCTCCAGGTTACGCAGCAACTCCTTGTCGGAGCTGGTGACATGCTTGGGTGGAATACGGGCGATCTTGGCGACGATGTCCTCGACCTGAGGGACGTCGATCCGCTTCACGCGATTGGCCTCAGGCTGCAGGCGCTGGTAGGCGCCGGCTTCGTCGATGACGTCGATGGCCTTGTCGGGCATGTGCCGGTCATTGATGTAGCGCGAGGCCAGTTCCGCCGCTGCACGCAAAGCTTCGTCGCTGTACTCGATGTTATGGTGGCTTTCGAAACGCCCCTTCAGGCCGCGCAGGATACCAACGGTATCCTCCACGGAAGGCTCACTCACATCGACCTTCTGGAAGCGCCGCGCCAGCGCCCGGTCCTTCTCGAAAATCCCGCGGAATTCCTGGAACGTAGTGGAACCGATGCAGCGGATTTCGCCCGACGACAACAACGGCTTGAGCAGGTTGGAGGCATCCATTACGCCGCCAGACGCTGCGCCGGCACCAATGATGGTATGGATTTCGTCGATGAACAGGATGGCCTGTGGCCGCTTGCGCAGCTCACCGAGCAGCGCCTTGAAGCGCTTCTCGAAGTCGCCGCGGTATTTGGTACCGGCCAGCAAAGCACCCAGATCAAGGGAATAGACCACGCTCTGAGCCAGCAGATCAGGCACCTGGCCGTCGACGATGCGCTTGGCCAGGCCCTCGGCAATGGCAGTTTTGCCCACGCCGGCCTCACCTACCAGCAGGGGGTTGTTCTTGCGGCGCCGAGCCAGGATTTGCGCCACGCGCTCGACTTCCTGTTCGCGCCCAACCAACGGGTCGATGCGCCCGGCGCGGGCCAACTCGTTAAGGTTGCTGGCGTAGGCGTCCAGTGGATTGCTCGAAGAGGTGGTTTCACCGCCCTCATCGTCCGGCATTTCCTGGTCGCTGTCCGAATGCGGCCCATGGCCGGGCACCTTGGAGATGCCATGGGCGATGTAGTTGACCACATCGATGCGGGCAACGCTCTGCTGCTTGAGCAGGAACACGGCCTGGCTTTCCTGTTCGCTGAAGATCGCCACCAGCACATTGGCACCGGTGACCTCGCGCTTGCCGGAGCTCTGCACATGGAACACCGCACGCTGCAGCACACGCTGGAAGCCCAGGGTCGGCTGCGTCTCGCGGTCTTCGTCGCTAACGGGAATCAAAGGGGTCGTAGAATCGATGAACTCTTGCAGGTCATGCTTGAGCTTGTCGAGATTGGCGCCACAGGCGCGCAGAACGGTCGCGGCAGCCTCATTGTCAAGGAGGGCCAGCAGCAGATGCTCGACCGTCATGAATTCATGACGCTTCGAACGGGCCTCCTTGAAGGCAAGATTGAGGGTGACTTCGAGCTCGCGGTTTAACATAGCTTCACCTCATACCCAAGTGGTCGGCGATTAACCGTCCTTCTCGATTTCACAGAGTAGCGGATGCTGGCTTTCCCTGGCGTATTGGTTGACCTGCATGGCCTTCGTTTCGGCGATGTCGCGGGTAAACAATCCGCACACTGCCCGCCCCTCGGTATGGACGGTCAGCATGATCTTGGTCGCCAGCTCGCGGTTCAGATTGAAGAACGTTTCGAGCACTTCGACGACGAAATCCATCGGCGTGTAGTCATCGTTGAACAAAACCACCTTGTACATAGGCGGCGCCTGCAGGATCGGCTTGGCTTCCTGAACCGCCAGACCAGCGCCATCGTCCTCGTTGGATTGAGGGCGATCCTGATTGAATGTTAGTCGAATCTGGCTGTGTGCATGCATGGAAAGAATTTCATCACATCGACAGGATAAGGTTATGGGTTGACCCTGCAGCAAGCGGTACGGCCTGGCCGCTGCATGACCTTGACTATCGGCAAAACGGTGTTACAACCAATAGGAACACACCGTGGTCAATAAAGATCCGCGCAGCCAACCCGATTTTTTCCGAAGGTTCGTATGCGGATGAAGTGGATGATACTCCAGTGATGGAGTCCTTGCAGAGGGACATAGGGATGGCAAACGGTAAAGTCAAGTGGTTCAACAACGCCAAAGGGTATGGATTCGTGGTCGAGGAGGGCAAGAGCGAAGACCTCTTTGCCCATTTTTCCGCGATCCAGATGGACGGCTACAAGACGCTCAAGGCCGGGCAGTCCGTACAGTTCGACGTCATCCAGGGCCCGAAAGGCCTGCATGCTGTCAACATCCGTACCCAGGAAGCCGCGCCGGCGCTGTCACGTGACGCGACGCCGGTAGTCAGCACTGTGGGTGCGTGACGCCCGTATTTCCATCCTCGGAGTACCGTACGCATAATGACCACCAGCGTGCGGCGTATCTGTACGCATGAAGTTACAAATTCGTCATTCTGACCCCTCTTAGCGCCTGCACGGGCCGCGATGCTGCTCTGTGCGACAACCGGTCACATTGTCGCTACGTCTTTGGTCTTATAAATGGGCCGATATCACTCAGTCTTGATGATTAGGCTGATTGGTTTGATATACTGCCCCGCGACCGCAGGGTCACCGGGGCGATCCCTAGGAAAATGCGGACCGTCCCAGGCCATCTCAGGCCAATAAGCCCGGGTTGTTACCGCAGCTCGGCACTTGACGCTCGACTGATGCATCCACCATCACAGCTCGCAGCCTCTCGACTTTCCGCCCATGGCGCTGCCAGGGCGGTGCGCCTACCCGGTGCACCACGAGACTCGAGCACGCTCAGCACACAGAGAGTTAGCCCGCATGCCCACCCGTTCCAAGATCATCTATACCTTCACCGACGAAGCTCCTGCCCTCGCCACCTACTCGCTGCTGCCGATCATCGAAGCCTTCACCGCTTGCGCTGACATTGCCGTCGAAACCCGCGACATCTCCCTGGCAGGCCGTATTCTTGCAGCCTTCCCGGAGCAACTCGGCGCAGAGAAACAGGTAGGCGATCACCTGGCGGAACTGGGCCAACTGGCCACCACCCCCGAAGCCAACATCATCAAGCTGCCTAACATCAGCGCCTCGGTCCCGCAGCTCAAGGCTGCGATCAAGGAGCTGCAAGGCAAGGGCTTCAACATCCCGGACTACGCCGACGAACCGGCTACCGCCGAGGAAAAGGAATCGCGCGCCCGCTACGACCGCATCAAGGGTTCGGCCGTGAACCCGGTCCTGCGCGAAGGCAACTCCGACCGCCGCGCACCGCTGTCGGTCAAGAACTACGCACGCAAGCACCCTCACAAGATGGGTGCCTGGGCGGCCGACTCCAAGTCGCACGTGGCTCACATGAACCAGGGCGACTTCTACGGCAGCGAGAAGGCTGCACTGATCGAGGCTGACGACAGCCTGCGCATCGAACTGGTCGGCGCCGACGGCACCACCACCGTCCTGAAAGAAAAAACCGCCGTCAAGGCAGCTGAGATCATCGACTGCGCCACCATGAGCCGCAAGGCCCTCAAGGCCTTCGTCGCCGAGCAGATCGCCGACGCCAAGGCATCCGGCGTGCTGCTGTCGGTGCACCTGAAAGCGACCATGATGAAGGTTTCCGACCCGATCATGTTCGGCGTCATCGTCGAAGAATTCTATAACGATGTACTGGCCAAGCATGCTGCTGCCCTGGCTGAGGTAGGCTTCAATGCCAACAACGGCATCGGCGACCTGTACGCCCGCATCAAGGACCTGCCAGCCGAGAAGCAGGCCGAAATCGAAGCGGACATCCAGGCCCTGTACGCCGACCGCCCTGCCCTGGCGATGGTCAACTCCGATAAAGGCATCACCAACCTGCACGTGCCAAGCGACGTGATCGTCGACGCCTCGATGCCGGCCATGATCCGTGATTCGGGCAAGATGTGGAACAGCGCAGGCGAGCTGCAGGACGCCAAGGCGATCATTCCGGACCGCTGCTACGCGGGCATCTACCAGGCCACCATCGAAGACTGCAAGGCCAATGGCGCCTTCGACCCGACCACCATGGGCAGCGTGCCGAACGTTGGCCTGATGGCGCAGAAAGCCGAGGAATACGGCTCCCACGACAAGACCTTCCAGATCAAGACCGATGGCGTCGTGCGCGTTGTCGACACCAAGGGCAACCTGGTGCTGGAACAGCAGGTCGAAGCAGGTGACATCTTCCGCATGTGCCAGGTCAAGGATGCGCCGATCCAGGACTGGGTCAAGCTGGCCGTCAACCGCGCCCGCCTGAGCGATACCCCGGCCGTGTTCTGGCTGGACCCGGCTCGCGCCCACGACAGCGCCATGATCGAGAAGGTGCAAACCTACCTCAAGGACCACGATACGTCCGGCCTTGATATCCGCATCATGTCCCCGGTCGAGGCCATCAAGTTCTCCCTGGCTCGCATCCGCGAAGGCAAGGACACCATCTCGGTGACCGGCAACGTGCTGCGCGACTACCTCACCGACCTGTTCCCGATCATGGAACTGGGCACAAGCGCCAAGATGCTGTCGATCGTGCCGCTGATGAATGGCGGCGGTCTGTTCGAAACCGGCGCTGGCGGCTCGGCACCCAAGCACGTGCAGCAGTTGGTGGAAGAGAACTTCCTGCGCTGGGACTCGCTGGGTGAATTCCTGGCCCTGGCCGCGTCCCTGGAGCACCTGGGCAACACCTACGAGAACCCACGCGCCAAGGTGCTGGCCCAGACCCTGGATCAGGCGACCGGTAAGTTCCTGGACACCAACAAGTCGCCTTCGCGCAAGGTCGGCGGCATCGACAACCGCGGCAGCCATTTCTACCTGACCCTGTACTGGGCACAAGCACTGGCAGCCCAGGATGACGATGCGGCCCTGAAAGCTCGCTTCGCCCCGCTGGCCAAGGCCCTGAGCGACAACGAAGAAAAAATCGTTGCCGAACTCAACGCGGTCCAAGGCAAGCCAGTTGACATTGGTGGCTACTACGCCCCTGACGCCGACCTGACTGCCAAGGTCATGCGCCCAAGCCAGACCCTGAACAGCGCCATAGCTGCCCTGTAAGGCTCGCTTGACGTAACCCACGAACCCCGGCCACGCACCGGGGTTCGTGCTTTCTGG
The DNA here is from genome assembly GCF_007680745.1 of Pseudomonas sp. DE0010. NCBI lineage: Bacteria > Pseudomonadati > Pseudomonadota > Gammaproteobacteria > Pseudomonadales > Pseudomonadaceae > Pseudomonas > Pseudomonas sp. DE0010. The sequence goes on along the minus strand of NZ_VEJQ01000005.1, from coordinate 14,921 downwards.
GCCGCAGAACGGCCAACTCGCTCACCCTGGAGCATTGCATGACCTGGCACCCCCATATCACCGTCGCCACCGTTGTCGAAGACCACGGCAGGTTTCTGTTTGTCGAAGAGTTCAAGGCCGGGAAACATGTTTACAACCAGCCTGCCGGTCACCTGGAACCCAATGAAACCCTGGCCCAGGCGGCGCTGCGTGAAACCCTGGAAGAAACGGCCTGGGAGGTCGAGCTGACCGGACTGGTTGGCATCTACCTGTATACGGCCCCGAGCAACGGCGTGACCTACCAGCGCATCTGCTTTGCCGCCCGCCCGGTCCGTCATCGGGTCGACAGCCCCCTGGACAGCGATATCGAGCGCGCCTTGTGGCTGACGCGTGACGAGCTGCTCGCCGACCCCGCGCGCTGGCGCAGTGAACTGGTGCCACGCTGCCTTGACGACTACCTGCAAGGCCCGCTGCATAGCCTCGACCTGCTGCGCGACTGACGCGCCGCTGCGGGTTTGGTAGTATCGGCGTTTTTCCTCTTGATCTACATCGGTAACCATGACCAGCCCAGCACTCAAAGACCCCGCCAAGACCCGCGTCATCGTCGGCATGTCCGGCGGCGTGGACTCTTCCGTCTCCGCCCTTCTGCTCATGGAGCAGGGCTACCAGGTGGAAGGGCTGTTCATGAAGAACTGGGAAGAGGACGACGGCACCGAATACTGCACGGCCCGTGAAGACTTGGCGGATGCCCAGGCTGTTTGCGACCGCATCGGCATCACCCTGCACACCGCCAATTTCGCGGCCGAGTACTGGGACAACGTCTTCGAGCACTTCCTTGAGGAATACAAGGCCGGCCGCACCCCGAACCCCGACATCCTCTGCAACCGTGAGATCAAGTTCAAGGCATTCCTGGACTACGCCCTGTCCCTGGGCGCCGACCTGATCGCCACCGGTCACTATGTGCGCCGCCGCGACACGGGCGAGCTGACCCAACTGCTCAAAGGCCTGGACCCGAACAAGGACCAGAGCTATTTCCTGCATGCCGTGGGCGGCAAGGAAATCGCCCGCACCTTGTTCCCGGTGGGTGAGTTGGAAAAACCCGAGGTGCGCGCCATTGCCGAGAAACACGGCCTGGCCACAGCCAAGAAGAAAGACTCCACCGGCATCTGCTTCATCGGTGAGCGGCGTTTCAGCGACTTCCTCAAGCAATACCTGCCGGCTCAACCCGGCGACATCGAAACCACCGACGGTGAAGTGATCGGTCGCCATCATGGCCTCATGTACCACACCATTGGCCAGCGCCAGGGCTTGGGCATCGGCGGCCTGAAGGATGCCGGGGACGAGCCTTGGTATGTACTGCACAAGGACCTGACCCGCAATGTGCTCGTGGTCGGCCAAGGCAATGAACACCCTTGGTTGTTCTCCCGCGCCCTGCTGGCTTCCGAAATTTTCTGGGTAAACCCGGTCGACCTCGACAGCCCACGCCAGCTCACTGCCAAGGTTCGCTACCGACAACACGACCAGCAGTGCACCCTTCACCGCACGGCCACTGGTTATCGGGCCGTGTTCGAAGAGCCGCAGCGCGCCGTTACGCCTGGCCAGTCGGTGGTGTTCTATGACGGCGAGGTTTGCCTGGGCGGCGGTGTGATCGAAGCAGCCGAGCCTTGGAGCCCACGCTCGTGAACCGCGTGCAGGAACAATTGATCGCGCTGGGTGGCGTGTTCCAGGCAGCCGTGCTGGTGGACCGCATCGCCCGCACCGGGCAGGCCAGCGAAGCCGATATCGGCTGCATGCTGGGCAGCCTGCTGGTGCGCGACCCCAAGGATACGCTGGAGGTATTCGGTGGCGACGACCTGAACCTGCGCGACGGTTACCGCGCGCTGGTCGGGGCGCTGGAGCGCGACCCCAGCAGTCTGCAGCGCGAGCCTTTGCGTTATGCCTTGTCAATGCTGGGCCTGGAGCGGCAGTTGAACAAGCGCGGCGACCTGCTCGAGACCATCGGCAACCGCCTGCCGCAGATCCAGTCCCAGGCCGATCACTTCGGCCTGGTGCACGAGAACGTCATCGCTTCAAGCGGCGCGCTGTACCAGGACACCTTGAGCACCTTGCGTCAGCGCATCCAGGTGCACGGCGACATGCGCTTCCTGCAACAGCCCAACAACGCCTCCAAGATCCGTGCGTTGCTCCTGGCCGGTATCCGCGCTGCACGGCTATGGCGCCAGCTGGGCGGGCACCGCTGGCAATTGGTGTTCAGCCGGCGCAAATTGCTCAACGAGCTTTACGACATGATGCGCACAGCGCCCTGAAACCGGCGCGCAAACGCTCTGATGCGCAGACGCAAACGCTCCTGGCTGACCACACGCCTTATAGGGGGGCCTTGTGCCCCGATGGGCTGCACGGCAGCCCCAGCGCGCGCTGATAGCGATGAATTTATGCCGGCGTCCCCGCTACCGAATCGGTGCAGCGCCCGCTCAGCAAACCGAGCAGATTCAAGCAACCTTTGGTCAGCCCCCCGACTCCAGCGCATTTTTCATGTATGATATGCGCCCTCCAAAAGCCTGACTGTCCGAGAACACCCCATGCAGCTTTCTTCGCTCACTGCGGTTTCCCCTGTAGACGGCCGTTACGCCGGCAAAACCCAGGCCTTGCGCCCCATCTTCAGCGAATTCGGCCTGATCCGTTTCCGCGCCCTGGTCGAAGTGCGCTGGTTGCAGCGCCTGGCCGCCCACCCGCAGATCAGCGAAGTGCCGGCGTTCTCCGCCGAAGCCAACGCGCTGCTGGACAACCTGGCCACCGATTTCAAGCTCGAGCACGCCGAGCGAGTCAAGGAAATCGAGCGCACCACCAACCACGACGTCAAGGCGATCGAATACCTCCTCAAGGAGCAGGCCGCCCAGCTGCCTGAGCTGGCCAAGGTCAGCGAATTCATCCACTTCGCCTGCACCAGCGAGGACATCAACAACCTGTCCTACGCCCTGATGCTGCGCGCCGGCCGTGACGAGGTGCTGTTGCCGCTGATGCGCCAGATCGCCGACGCCATTCGCGCCCTGGCCCATGCCCACGCCGACGTGCCGATGCTCTCGCGCACCCATGGCCAGCCTGCCTCCCCGACGACCCTCGGCAAGGAGCTGGCTAACGTCGTGTACCGCCTGGAACGTCAGATCGCCCAGGTCGCTGCCGTGCCGCTGCTGGGCAAGATCAACGGCGCCGTGGGCAACTACAACGCCCACCTGTCGGCCTACTCGCAGATTGACTGGGAGCAGAACGCCCGCGCCTTCATCGAAGACGAGCTGGGCTTGCAGTTCAACCCCTACACAACCCAGATCGAGCCGCACGACTACATCGCCGAGCTGTTCGACGCCATCGCGCGCTTCAACACCATCCTCATCGATTTCGATCGGGACGTGTGGGGCTACATTTCGCTGGGCTACTTCAAGCAGAAGACCGTTGCCGGCGAAATCGGCTCTTCGACCATGCCGCACAAGGTCAACCCCATCGACTTCGAAAACTCCGAAGGCAACCTGGGCATCGCCAACGCCCTGTTCCAGCACCTGGCCAGCAAGCTGCCGGTTTCGCGCTGGCAGCGTGACCTGACCGACTCCACCGTGCTGCGCAACCTGGGCGTGGGCTTTGCCCATAGCGTCATCGCGTATGAAGCCAGCCTCAAAGGCATCGGCAAGCTCGAAGTGAACCATGCCCGCATCGCTGCCGACCTGGATGCCTGCTGGGAAGTGCTGGCCGAGCCGATCCAAACCGTCATGCGTCGCTTCAACATCGAGAACCCCTACGAGAAGCTCAAGGAGCTGACCCGCGGTAAAGGCATCACGCCAGACGCCCTGCTCAGCTTCATCGATGGGCTGGACATGCCCGCCGAAGCCAAGGCCGAACTCAAGCAACTCACCCCCGCTACCTACATCGGTAACGCGGCAGCGCAGGCAAAACGCGTCTAACGCGCGCTCTGCGCCCAACGCCCGGCCTGGCCGGGCGTTTTTATTCCCGTCTGAAAATTACGTTTTTTCAATAGGTTGAAGATGAATCCTGATACTCCACTGCAGCTGCTGGGCGGCATTACGGCCCGTGAATTCATGCGCGACTACTGGCAGAAAAAGCCGCTGCTGGTGCGCCAGGCATTCCCCGATTTCATCAGCCCGATCGATCCGGACGAGCTGGCTGGCCTGGCGCTGGAGGATGAAGTCGAGTCCCGTATCGTGCTCGAGCACGGCGCGCACCCGTGGGAGATGCGCCGCGGCCCGTTCAACGAGGACACGTTTGCCGAGCTGCCAGAACAGGACTGGACGCTGCTGGTACAAGCCGTAGACCAGTTCGTGCCGGAAGTGGCAGAGCTGCTGGAGAACTTCCGCTTCCTGCCCAGCTGGCGCATCGACGACGTCATGATCAGCTTCGCAGCCCCCGGCGGCAGCGTTGGTCCGCACTTCGACAACTACGACGTGTTCCTGCTGCAAGGCCATGGGCAACGCAACTGGAAGATCGGGCAGATGTGCGACAGTGACAGCGCCCTGCTCGAGCACAGCGACCTGCGCATCCTGGCCGATTTCGAGCAAAGCGGCGAGTGGACCCTGGAGCCTGGCGACATGCTGTACCTGCCGCCGCGCCTGGCTCACTACGGGGTTGCCGTGGACGATTGCCTGACCTACTCGGTCGGTTTCCGCGCACCGAGCGCCGCCGAGGTGCTCACCCACTTCACCGACTTCCTCGGCCAGTTCCTGCCGGACGAAGAGCGCTACAGCGACGCCGATGCACAGCCGGTCAGCGACCCTCACCAGATCCAGCATGATGCCCTGGACCGCCTCAAGGCCCTGCTGGACAAGCACATGGGGGACAAGGATTTGCTGTTGACCTGGTTTGGCCAGTTCATGACCGAGCCGCGTTACCCCGAGCAGATCGTTGGCGAAGAATTGTCCGAGCAGGAGCTGCTCAACGCCTTGCAGCAGGGCGCCATCCTGATTCGCAACCCGAGCGCTCGCATGGCCTGGTCCGAGTTCGAGAGCGACTTGTTGCTGTTCGCCAGCGGACGTAGCTGCCCACTCCCTGGAAAGCTGCGCGACCTGCTCAAGCTGGTATGCGTTGCCGACGCCCTGCATATCGAGAACCTCGGCCAGTGGTTGCAGGATGAAGATGCAGTGATGCTGATCCAGCAGTTGGTCAAGCAAGGCAGCCTGGGTTTTGCCGATGAATAAGATTCGGGTGCGCCTGGCCGACTGGGTCAAGGACAACGCCGACATTCGCCGCATCCGTGAGGCGGTGTTCGTCGCCGAGCAGCACATACCGGTCGAACTGGAGTTCGACTCCGAAGACCAGGATGCCTTGCATTTCCTGGCTCTGGAGGGCGACTACCCGATCGGCACCGCGCGCTTGCTCGCCGATGGCACCATCGGCCGAATCTCGGTGCTCAAGGATTGGCGCGGCTTGAAAGTGGGCGACGCGCTGGTCAATGCCGTCATCACCGAAGCGCAAGGCCGTGACCTCAAGCCGCAGCGGCTGAGCGCGCAGGTGCACGCCACACCGTTCTACGAGCGGCTGGGCTTCAAAGTGGTCAGCGAGGAGTTTCTTGAAGCCGGCATCCCTCACGTAGACATGGTGCGCGAGTCGCACTTGCCTTCGTGAAACGTGCCAGGCCTGCGTGCGTCTGAACCACGGCGTGGTGGGGCGACTGCCGCTCTTGTCCATACAGGAGCGGCTCGAGCTCACGTGCGCACTCGCGCCGGTCAGAAGCTGGCATGCCGGCCGCACGCTTACCGGTAGCCGTATCCGATCCCGCTGATATCGCGCCAATCCTGTGCCGGCTTTTATCGGCCGGCACATCCGGATACGCCTTGCACTGTACATCCATCCACATAAAACTTGCCTACTTCGTTGCGCACCCGCATCCTAGCGCTCATATCCATCGATGAAGCGTCAGTGGCCATGCGGCTGTTTCTGTGTGAAAAACCCTCCCAGGCAAAAGACATCGCCAAAGTGCTCGGCGCCAATCGCAAAGGCGATGGGTGTTGGCAAGGCACCGACGTGTGCGTGACCTGGTGCATTGGCCATCTGCTGGAAACGGCCCCACCCGACAGCTATGACGAGCGCTACAAGCGCTGGACCCTGGCCGACCTGCCGATCATCCCGCAACAGTGGAAGATGCTGGTCAAGCCCAAGACCGCCAGCCAGTACAAGGCGGTCAAGCGTTTGTTGGGCGAAGCCCGCGAGTTGGTCATTGCAACCGATGCCGACCGCGAAGGCGAAATGATTGCCCGCGAGTTGGTCGAACACTGTCGCTACCGTGGCCCGGTACAACGCCTCTGGTTGTCCGCGCTCGATGATGCGTCGATTCGCAAGGCGCTGGCCCGCCTGCTGCCGGGTCAGGAAACCTTCAACCTTTACCACTCGGCGCTGGGCCGTTCACGTGCCGACTGGCTGATCGGGATGAACATGAGCCGGCTGTTCACGCTGCTTGGGCGTCAGTCCGGCTACCAGGGCGTACTCCCGGTGGGTCGCGTGCAAACGCCGACCCTGCGCCTGGTAGTGGACCGAGACCGCAGCATCGCACAGTTCGTACCCGTGCCCTTCTGGGCCATCGATGTCCGTCTAAGCCACGCCAACCAGGCGTTCATGGCCCAGTGGCGGGCGCCGGAGGACGCCTGCGACGACCAGGGGCGCTGCCTGAACCAGGCATTGGCGCAGCAAGCGGCCGCCGCCATCGAGCAGGCCGGTGTTGCCCAGGCCGTGAAAGTCACTACGGAACGTATGCGCGAAGCCGCACCCCTGCCCTTTGACCTCGGTACCCTGCAAGAGCTGTGCTCGAAAAAGTTCGGCCTGGGCGCTCAGGAAACCCTGGATATCGCCCAGGCGCTCTACGAGACCCACAAGCTGATCACCTACCCGCGCAGCGACTGCGGTTACCTGCCGCTGAGCCAGCACGGGGAAGCGCCGGCCATTCTGGCGGCGCTGCAGCGGGCCGATGCCAGCCTGGCCCCCTTGCAACCTCATCTTGAGCCCCAGCGCCGTTCACGTGCCTGGAACGATACCAAGGTCAGTGCCCACCACGGCATCATACCGACGGTCGCCGCCAGCGACCCAGGGCGCCTGCCAGCCAAGCACAAGTCGGTGTACACCCTGATCCGCGCGCGTTACCTGGCACAGTTTCTACCCCACCATGAATACGACCGCACCCAGGCAGACTTCGACTGCGCAAACCACGCCTTGCGCGCCGTGGGTAAGCAGATCGTCGAGCCAGGCTGGCGTCGCGCCCTGCCAGAAGCGTTGACGCCAGCCAAGGGCCGCGAAGCCGCCCCGCCCCAGGTAATCCCAACGTTGCGCGAAGGCCAAGCCTGCGCGGTCCAGGATGTCCAGCTCAAAGACCTGTGGACCCAACCACCCAAGCCCTTCACTGAAGGCGACCTGATAAAGGCCATGAAGAACGTGGCCAAGCTGGTGGACGACCCTCGGCTTAAGCAGAAGCTCAAGGAAACCACTGGGATCGGTACCGAGGCCACCCGTGCCAGCATCATCCAGGGCCTGCTGGACCGAGGTTACCTGGTCAAAAGTGGCAAGGCGCTGGCAGCAACGCCTGCCGCTTTCAGCCTGATCGACGCCGTACCCCGCGCCATCGCCGACCCCGGCACCACTGCCATCTGGGAGCAGGCACTGGACATGGTGCAAAGCGGCGACATGAGCCTGGAAGAATTCGTGGCCCGGCAATCGGCCTGGATGGGCAAGCTGGTAGAACGTTGCCGCGGCCTGCGCATGACCATTACTGGGCCGGCGGCGGGCGCTGCCCCGCCCTGGAAGAAAAAGCGCAGAAGCAGCGGTAAGGCCCGATCAACGTCAGGCAAGGCAGCAGGCCCCAAAAGTGGCGCAAGTAAAGCCAGGCAACCGAGGAAGAAGCCCACATGAACCTGTGGGTGCAGGCCATAGCGGGCGGATTGGGCGGCATCTGCTAGATTTCCCTGGACCTGTTTCACTGTGGAGTTGCCCATGAGCCTGGACTCGGAACGCACGCCTGCGCAAACGAGCTTCCCGAATGTACTTGCTGAAGTTCGCACCTTTCGTGCCCGGTATCCCGACGTGCGCCATGTCGACCTGATCAGCCTCGACATCCCAGGCCATTTCTATGGCAAGCGCTACCCGATCGACATGCTTGAGAAGGTCGCCGCCGGTAGCCCGCTCAAACTGCCCCAGAACGCGGTGCTGCTCGGCACCCAGGGTGGCCTGTTCCAGATCGGCGACTATTGCTTCAACGACGGCGACCCTGACGCCCTGCGCCGGCTGGTGCCCGGCACATTGAAGCCCGTCACATGGGAAGCGCAGCCCTTGGGGCAGATGCTGATCAGCAGCGACGCAACGCCAGCGCCCATCGCGTTCGAGCCTCGTGAGGTGCTGGCGCGTGTTCTGCAACGCCTGGCACGCCGCGGGATTCATCCGGTCGTGGCGTTCGAGCTGGAGTTCTATCTGTTCGACCGCGCGCTCAAAGCGGGCCTGCCGCAGTTTCCTCGCGACCCGCTGAGCGCCGATGAGGACGACCAGCCCAACTTGCACATCGAGCGCTTGAGCCGCTTCGCAGACGTACTGCATGACATGGTTGCCACAGCCAACGTGCAGGGCGTGGATGCCAACGTCATCACCGCCGAGCTGGGGCCAGGCCAGTTCGAGATCAATTTCGGACACTGCACCAACGGGCTGCAAGCGGCGGACTGGGCGGCGTTGTTCAGCCGTAGTACGCGCGGTGTAGCACGCAAGCACGGCCACCGCGCCTCGTTCATGAGCAAACCCTACCTGCATGCGCCCGGCAGTGGCATGCATGTGCATGTCAGCCTGTATGACGAGGGAGGCAACAACCTGCTGGCCGCCGATGGTCAGCGTCCGCTGCGCCATGCAGTAGCCGGATGCCTGTCTCTGCTGCCCCATTGCATGCCAATCTTCGCCGCCAACCACAATGCATTTCGCCGTTACGGCGCCATGGTCAACGCCGCCAGCCGGGCCAGCTGGGGGTACGAAGACCGCGATGCCTGTATTCGCATCCCCGAATCCGATGCCCGCAACTTGCGCATCGAACATCGTCTGGCCGGCGCCGATGCCAACCCCTACCTGGTGCTGGCCGCCATCCTGTGCGGCCTGGAGCAGGGCCTTGACGCCGCGCAGGAGCCCATCGCACCGTTGAACGACGACCGCACCAGCGGCATCGACTTTCCCAAGGACATGCTCAGCGCAGTGGCGGCCATGCAGCACGCGCCTGCGGTGATCGAAGGCTTGGGGGCCGAATTCGTCAGGGTGTACTGCGAAAACAAGCGCCAGGACCACCTGGCGTTCATGCATGAGATCAGTGCTCGCGAGTACCGCTGGTTCCTGTGATCACGACCGTATCGTGCTGGCGCGGGTACCTCGATCAACACCCGCGTTGGCACTTGCACGGTGGGGGTATTAACATGTCCCGCTTATCGCGCGGCGTTTTGTCGCATACCCTCACATTGCCTGCCAGATTCCCATGCCTTTCGAACTTACCGTAGAACCTTTGACCCTGCTCATCCTGGCAGTGGTCGCTTTCGTCGCCGGTTTCATCGATGCCATCGCTGGCGGCGGCGGCCTGCTGACCACGCCCGCCCTGCTGACAGCGGGCATGCCGCCTCACCTGGTACTGGGCACCAACAAGCTCAGCTCTACGTTCGGCTCGGCCACGGCCGGCCTGACGTACTACAGGCGTAAGCTTTTTCACCCGGTGCAGTGGCGTCGTGCCCTGTTCGGCACCTTGGCCGGGGCCCTGCTAGGGGCGGTCGTTGCGCACTACATGCCCGCCGAATGGTTGAACAAGATGCTGCCGGTGATCGTGTTCGCCTGCGGCCTGTACCTGTTGTTCGGCGGCACGCCAAAGGCGCCACTGGACGCCGATGCCCCGATTCGCAAGAAGTGGCAGCTGCCGCAAGGCCTGACCCTGGGTTTCTATGACGGCGTGGCTGGGCCGGGTACAGGTGCGTTCTGGACGGTCAGTACCCTGCTGCTCTATCCCATCGACCTGGTTCGCGCCAGTGGCGTGGCCCGCAGCATGAACTTCGTCAGCAACATCGCAGCCCTGACGGTGTTCGTGATTTCCGGGCAGGTGGACTACATCGTCGGCCTGTGCATGGGCCTGTCGGTCATGGTCGGCGCCTTCTTCGGCGCCAGAACGGCAATCAGCGGCGGCAGCAAGTTCATCCGCCCTGTGTTCATCACCGTGGTGCTGGCCCTGACCGTGCGCCTGGCCTGGCAGCACTGGTTTGGCCAGGTGTGACGGCGCTAAGCTTGTGTGAAAAGCCTTGACGCTCGGTGATGCTGCATTGAAAAAAGCCTTGGCTGACCTTCATCTCAAGACCTTTCACACAGACTTCAAGGTCCTATCAATGAGCTTTGAGTTTCAATAGTCAATTGTGTGGAGGACTGCGAGCACAGCGCTACTGCCATTTTTACTAGTTTCCAAATCGCTCCGGCCTAGCTGATAGTCATGAAACACACTCACCCTGGTCGGTAAACATGCCTAACTCACATGATCGCTCAAGCTATACGTGCTATGGGTTTTGCGCTGCGGGCGCGTCACGGCCGTTAACTCTTGGTTTTACCGGGCATTGGCTAGACGCTGTGACGCGCTGGTACCACTTGGGTAACGGCTACCGCGTGTATAATCCGAAGCTGATGCGGTTCTATACGACGGATAATTTAAGTCCTTTTTTATCCGGCGGGATCAATACGTATTCTTATTGTGGCGGAGATCCGATCAACAATATTGATCCTTCAGGACACTGGCCTTGGCCCTGGCGTAAAGTCGAACCGAAATATTCTTTGACGAAGATTAAACGCACAGATGCTGATGCGGTCACCAAAGCCTACAGTGGGTGGTACCACCATCCAGAAGCAAATGGATGGGATGCTGAAATGGCCATCAAGCTTCCCAAAAGAATTGAAAAAATGACCCACTATTCAAGACAGTTAGAGCTGGCAAGTAACGCTGAATCTGACGTTCCAGAAGCCTATGCAGCCCATAAGCTGAAAAGCGTGAGTAAAAAAATAGCTCAAAGCCGAGATCGCTTGAGCCGGCTCAAACGCGAATTACCAATCCATGCTAGGGAAGTAGCAGAGAGCATGGTCGGCCGCCCACCAGATCCGCCGCAATACAGTGAAATAGGCAACGATGCTGTAGTACCTCATGACGTTGCTGCGGCAGCGGCAAATTATTACATTCGCATGGCCCTGTCCTTGCATGATGCTCCACCTGTCTATCGTAAGGGCAGCCAAAATTCGAGTACCTAGCTCGGCAAGACAGGCTTTTGTCTCCCCAGGCGACGCGCGACATAAAGATCAATCAGGTAACGGGCAATCGACCGCCCCGCCGGCAGCGGCGGCAGGTCGTGCACATTGAACCAGCGGGCGTCCTCGATTTCATCCGGCTGCATGACGATGTCGCCACTGGCGTATTCGGCATGAAAGCCCAGCATCATCGAGTGTGGGAAGGGCCAGCACTGGCTACCCACGTACTGTATGTTCTGGACCTCCAGCGCCACCTCTTCGCGCACCTCGCGCACCAGGCAGTCTTCGGCCGACTCGCCGGGTTCGGCGAAGCCTGCCAGGGTGCTGTACACACCTGCCACGAAACGCGGCGAGCGCGCCAACAGGATCTCGTCGCCCCGTGTAATCAACACGATCATGCTGGGCGAGATGCGCGGGTAGCTGCGCAGGTCGCACGCGCTGCAGTGCATGGCGCGCTCCCAGCGGATTTGTGACATGGGCTGGCCGCAACTGCCGCAGAACCGATGTTCGCGCGCCCATGTGCCGACCTGCGCGGCATAACCCAGGACCGTGTAGGTCTCGGCATCCCCTTCGAGCATGAACGTGCGCAGGCCGCGCCAGCTGCAACCGGCTATTGGGCCGGCCTTGGCGAGCTCAAGTAGAAACACCGGCTGGCCGTCGAAGTGGCCGATGCCGTGCTCGCACAGCACATCCAGCCCCTGGCGCTTGAGCCAGTCGCGCTGGAACAACGCGCCCTCTTCTCCAACCAGAAAACCCTCCGGGCTGTGGGCCACGGCCAGTCCGGCGGGCGTTTGCGGGTCGAGTACTGCGGTCGTCCAGCGTGCTGACATAAGGGCATTCCTGTGAGGTGCGCCCGTCGACTCTGTCAGTCGGCGAACGACGGTTTGTGTTTGTTCATGTGTGCAGCCATGGCCAGGCGCATGTCTTCGGACTGCAACATCGCCGCATTCCAGGTGGCGATGTACTCGAGGCCGTCGTCGATGCGGTGATCACGCATGTAGCTGAGCATGTGCTTGGTACCCGCCACGGCGATCGGTGATTTGGCGGCGATGTCCCGGGCAATGGCGAACACACCTTCGAGCAAGGTGGCCTGGTCATCGTAGACCCGGTTCACCAGGCCGATGCGCAGCGCCTCTTCGGCTTCGACGGTGCGTCCCGTGTAGGCCAGTTCCCGCATGATGCCGTCGTTGATGATGCGTGGCAAACGCTGCAGTGTGCCGACGTCCGCGGCCATGCCCATGTCGATTTCCTTGATGGAGAACTGCGCGTCACGGCTGCAATAGCGCATGTCGCAGGCTGACAGCAGGTCGATGGCCCCGCCGATGCAGTAGCCCTGCACCGCTGCCAGCACGGGCTTGCGGCAGCGGTCGACGGCGTTGAACGAGGCTTGCAGGCTCAGGATGGTCTTGCGCAACGTCCGGGCGTTGCGCGAAGGGTCCTTGCCCATCTGCCCCGCGACCGAGGCCAGCATGGCCAGGTCGATACCGGCCGAGAAATGTTTTCCAGCGCCGCTGATGATTACGGCCCGTACCGCGTCGGTGTCATCCACCCACTGGAAGATCTCGATGATTTCCTCCCAGAACGCGGCATTCATGGCGTTGAGTTTTTCCGGGCGGTTGATCTGAACGTGGGCAATGTTCTCGTTCAGCTCGACCTTGAACGCGCTGTACTGGGTCACGGGCGACACTCCTGTGGGCTCTGGCAATGACAGCGATGGTAGCGCAGCCCGGTTGCCGTGCGTCTGCCAAAAGCGGGACTGCCGGAACGGGCGGACGGTGGAGGCCTGGCAACGAACGCGCGTACAACTTTTGCTCAAGGCAGGCATCGAATCTGTGTAAGCACTCACTCTCAGGAGAAACACAATGGCGATACGCAAGGCATTGATGCTTTCCTGCATGGCCCTTGCCCTGGTTGGCTGCGCCGGCAATGATCACCCTGCCCCACCGCGCACGCAGCAGGTGGACCTGCAACGCTACCAGGGCACCTGGTACGAGCTGGCAAGGTTGCCGATGTTCTTCCAGCGCAACTGTGTGCAATCAGAAGCCCACTACGCCCTGCGCACCGATGGCCGAATCGATGTGACCAACCGCTGCAGGGAGAAAGACGGCCAGTGGAACGAGGCCAAGGGTATCGCCGAAGCTCAGCAGCCGGGCAGCACCGACAAGCTCTGGGTACGCTTCGACAACTGGTTCAGCCGCCTGGCGCCTGACCTGACCAAGGGTGAGTACTGGGTGCTCTATCACGACAAGGACTACCGCGTAGCGCTGGTCGGCCATCCTAACCGCGAGTACCTGTGGTTGCTGTCCCGCACCCCGGCCATTCCGGACAAGACCCGTGACCAACTGCTGGACATTGCCCGCGAGCAAGGCTATGACACCAGCAAACTGGTCTGGCGCCAGGCTGACAGCACAGGCGTCGAATAAGACTTTGATGGCGCATGACAAGGAGTAGACATGGACCTGCTGTTTCTGGGCACCAGCGCCGGTGCCCCGACCAAGGCCCGCAACGTCAGCGCAACGGCGCTGCTGGAGGCGACGGGTAAACGCTGGTACTTGATCGATTGCGGTGAGGGCACTCAGCATCGTCTGCTGCACACACCGCTGTCGACCCAGGACCTGGGCGGCATTTTCATCACCCATGTACATGGCGACCACTGCCTGGGTTTGCCCGGCCTGCTGGCCAGTGCAAGCATGAACGGGCGGCGCCAACCGTTGGATGTGGTGTTGCCCCGGGCCTTGCACGATTGGGTGCGCGTCAGCTTGGCGGTTACCGACAGTCATCTGTCCTTCGATCTGCGGCTGTTGCCCGTCGAAGAGTTCAGTGGCTGGCACAACGCGGCCGTAACGGTGAGCACCGTCACTTTGTCGCACCGCGTGCCTAGCGTGGGCTACCTCTTCGAGGAGCGCTGCCCCGAGCCACGGCTGGACAGCAGGCGCCTTGACGCCGAAGGCGTGCCTCGTGGGCCGCTGTGGGGGGCGCTGGCAAAAGGCCTGGCAGTGAATCACCAAGGTCGTGAGCTGCAAGCGGCGCACTACCTTCAGCCGGGTCGAGCTGCCCGCCGCATCATAATCTGCGGCGACAACGACACGCCCGAACTGCTGGCCGAGGCAGCGGCAGGTGCCGATGTGCTGGTGCATGAGGCGACCTTTACGCAACCTGCGGTGGAGCGATCCGGCGTGACGTATGGCCATAGTACTGCGGCGGCAGTGGCTCGGTTTGCCGAAGCGGCCGGAGTGCGTAACCTGGTGCTGACGCACTTCAGTGCGCGCTACCAGGCCGACAATCGGCGCAGCCCATCGATTGATGACATCAGGCAGGAGGCTGCCCTGCATTATGCCGGCAACCTCACATTGGCCGCGGACCTTCAGCGGTATCACTTGGGGCGCGAGGGTGTTTTGTTGCCAGTCGATTGAGCGGCCTGCATGTGCCCGGGTGGTATTGGTATGGGTATGAGCCGCCTTGGACTTCCTGGGTGAATTATAGATCGTGGGGTCCGCTGCGCGGCCCATCGCGGCCGGTCCGGCGCTCCGGCTAGGCCGCTCCACAATGGATCTGCGTAGTCCTCACATTTCTGCAAGCACCGCTACCCGTTGTGGGAGATTCTATGGTTCTCAGCAAGCCAGTTTCCCCTTTCTGGTGACATATTCGTCCTGATTTCTCATCAGGGC